>JBILED010000121.1:0-8213 GCA_044352305.1 Gemmatimonas sp. | reverse complement strand
GGCCGGCGGTTTGGCGCCATTCACTGCCTGAGGCTGCGCCGAGGGGCCCTAGAATTGAGGAGGAGGCACGAGGTCCTCGGTGCCAGGCGGATCCCGCTCGCATCAATCACCTCGGCCCTCTCCCTCGTACCCAGGGCCCCTCGGCGAAGCCTCGCGCAGGAAAAGCCTGAGGCTGCGCCGAGGAGCCCTGGGATTGAGGTGGAGGCACGAGGTCCTCGGTGCCAGGCGGATCCCGCTCGCCTCGATCACCTCGGCCCTCTCCCTCGTACCCAGGGCCCCTCGGCGAAGCCTCGAGCGGGAAAAGCCTGAGGCTGCGCCGAGGAGCCCTGGGTGGGAGGGAGAGGAATGAGGTGGTAGGTATCAGGCGGGAACCGCCCCCTCAGGCCGTCAGCCGCCGCCGCCAGGCATCACGGTCCCGGCGCACCGTCCACAGCTCCGCGAGCGCCCGCGCGAAGTCCCCCCCCCGCACCTTCGACCCCGGCTGGTGGTGCCACACCGCCAGCGGCTGCTCGTACACCACCGTGCCCAACGTCCGCGTGCCTTCGGTGGCGAGCAGCCCGTCGGCCCGCGCCAGCAGCTCCACGTCGAAGATCCACCGCGACCGGAACGGCTCGGCCAGCGCCGCGCGCAGCAGCGCCCCGTCGCGGAACAGCTTCGCGCCGCATTGCGTGTCATACGAGTCGATCCCCAGCAGCAGCGACGTGGCCGTCGCGAACCCGCGCCCGAGGTAGTGGCGCAGCGCCCGGCGCCGCACGTCGCGCCCCAGCGCGCGCAGCCGGATCCCCCACACCCACTCCACCGCGGGATCGCGCTGCAGCACCGCGCGCAGCGTGGCCACCTCCGCCAGCGGCGCGGCCAGGTCGGCGTCCCAGAAGCCGCACACCGGGGCGTCCTGCACCGCCTCGCGCAGCCCGTGCCGCACCGCCTCCGCCTTGCCCAGGTTGCGTGCCAGGCGCAGCAGCCGCACGCGCCCCGGACAGGCCGCCACCAGCGTCTCCAGCCGCGCGGCCGTGTCGTCGGTGCTGCCGTCGTCCACGAACAGCAGCGACAGCCACGGAGCGGCGGCGAGCGCCGCCAGGAAGGCCGCCGGATCGAGCCGCCGCGCCTCGTTGTGACAGGGGACCACCAGCCGCACGCGGAGCACGTCGTCCACGTCGTGCGCCACGCCGCTCACCGCGCCCCCGCCGCGTGATCCGCCGCCTCATCCGCGCGCCGCAGGATCGCCAGTAGCGACAGCCCCAGCGGCAGCCGCCCGTGCGGCACCACCAGCCGCTCCAGGCGCCAGACGGCGTACAGCAGCCGGTTCACCAGCGGCGACGGGGTGAGCGCCTCGGGGCGGTACCCCAGCACCCGCTCGCGCAGCCGCTGCGCCACCGCCAGCGGCAGCAGCAGCAGGTTCATCCCCGAGCAGTACTCCACGCGCAACCCCGCCGCCTCGGCGTGCGCCCGCAGCGTGGCCGCGGTGTAGCGGCGGTGATGCCCGTGCACCTCGTCGTGCGGCCCCCACAGCCACGGGATGGCCGGCACCGTCAGCACCAGCGCCCCGCCGGGGGCGAGCCGCGCCCCCAGCGCGCGCAGCGACGGCACGGGCGCCTCCAGGTGCTCCAGCACGTCAAAGAGACCGATCGCGTCGAAGCGGCGCTCGCCAAAGGGGATCGCGTCGGGGAGCGCGCCAGGCTGCACCTCGCCGACGCCCAGCGCGGCCGCCACCGCCCGCGCCTCGTCGTCATACTCGAAGCCGCACACCGTCCCGAAGCGGGCCAGCAGCGCCAGGTTGCCTCCCGAGCCACAGCCGGCGTCCAGCAGCTGCCCCGCTGCGGGGAGCGCCGCGCGCCGCAGCGCCGCCTCGATGAACAGCCGCCGGCCGCGGAACCACCAGTGATCACGCTCGGCGGCCGCCATGAGGGTGTAGGCATCGCGCTGCATGGACGGTCGCGGTCAGCGGGGCGGCATGCGGGGGGGCACCGCGGGACGCACGACGGGCGGCATGACGCCCCCCGCGGCGGGTGCCGGTGCCGGTGCCGCGGCCGTCGCGGGGGTCGTGTCCCCCAGTGCGGGCCACTGCCAGAGCGCCGTCCCCACCGAGTCCCCGTCGGCGCCCAGCGTGCGCCACCGCCCCAGCAGCGTCATGGGAAGGGCGCGACGGAACTCCGCTTCGCGCGACTCGGGGATGAGCAGGTAGTTGGGGCGCAGCGCGGGGACGTCCGCCGGCGTGACGCGACGGAAGCGCGACAGCACCCGGTGACGCCGGTCACGCCCCATGGCGTAGTACCCCGACGGCTCGCCGGCCAGGTTGAGGATGCGCGCGGCGGGGAGCGTGTCGAGCACCGCGGGCACCGGGGGGCCGGGACGGTAGGTCACCGCCTGGTACAGCGCCCCGCCGGCCAGCTCCAGCGTGAGGACCGTCATGGTGCCCACCGCGGCCACCACGGTGACCGCGCGCAACAGCCGCGACGGGAACGCCTCCCACAGCGTGCCCACGAACGCGAACGACAGCAGCAGCGGGAAGAGGCCGTAGCGCGGCACCAGCACGCCGCTGCGCACCCAGGCGGCGAACGCGCCCAGCAGCAGGAGCCACGCCAGGCGTCGGGTGGCCGCGCCCCGCGCCTGGCCCCACGGTGCCAGCGGGATCGCCAGCACCACCACGGCGGCAAAGGTGGCGCCCATCCCCGTCTCGAAGCCGGGGCCGTGCCCGGTCTCCAGCCACGGATACGACAGGCGCGTCCACCAGCTGCGCGGCCCAGGCGCGCCGGCCAGCAGTTCGCCCAGCGGGATGCCGGGGAGCCCCGCCACCCCCAGCGGATACACCGGGTTCCCCTCCAGCAGCAGGTTGCGCCCGTACCAGAAGGCCATCCCCGGGAGCGCGGCCGCCACCAGCACCCCCAGCTGCGGGAGCAGCCAGCGCCCGTCCACCACGGGAGGGGGAGGGCCCTCGCCCAGGGGATCGTCGTCGCGCAGGTCGCGTCGCGCGTGCCAGAGCCAGAGGAGCCCGATGATCACCACCGGGGGGCCGGCGGAGTACTTGGCCCCCATGGCCAGCCCCAGCGCCCCGCCCAGCCCGCCCACCAGCCGCAGGTCGGCCGCGCCTTCGCGCACCCACACCAGCAGCAGCCAGGTGGCCAGCAGCAGGCACAGCGCGGTGTAGCCGTCGCTGTACACCACCAGCGACTGGTAGGCCAGCACCTGCAGCGACGCCGCGGCGCCGGCCGAAAGGGCGGCGGTCCACGCGCCCTGCCCCAGCTCCCGCGCAATGCGATACAGCACCCACAGCGACGCCACGGCGCTGGCCCACGCCACCGTCACCCCGAGGCGGTCGGTCCCCAGCGTCATCGTCCAGCGCACGAGGAGCTCGAAGTTGCCGGGGTAGTAGGTCACCACCTCCCCCGGGGATCCGGGCTCGAGGTGCCGGGTGGCCAGCCACCGCGCCGGGCGGGCCAGGTGGTCGCTGAAGGAATCGTACCCCTGGATGGCCGTCAGGCCGTTCCCCAGCGCGACCACGAACAGCACCACGGCCGCCGCCACCACCGGGAGTACCCACCAGGGGGAGCTGTCGGGGACTGCGGGGGCGCGCGGCGCGGCGTGGCGCTGCGCCAACCGCACCTTGGGCATGGCGCGGAACTCGTGCGGCGGTCGCGCCCGGTGCTCATACCAGGCCCACGCCCATGCCGCCGGGACCAGCAGGAGGTGTGCCCCGGCCAGCACACCCGGGGACAGCTTCCCCTGCCCGTCGGGCCACCACACCAGCGCCACCACCTGCGGCGGGATCACGGCGGCCAGCATCCCCGCCACCCACCCCATGGCCGCGGCGCCCGGCTGGCGCCGCATCGCCACCCACACGGCGGCGCCCACGGCGAGCGCCGCGCACAGTGCCACGGCGGCCAGCAACGGCACCCCCGGGACGGGGGTCACCTCGGGGGACCAGATGGCCGGGCGCGGTTGCTCGAGGAACGTGCGCGCCACGAAGCGCAGGTAGCCGGCGGAGGCGCGCCACTGCGCCACCGCCGGGCTGACGGCGACATACCCGGCGAGGCTGACCAGCGAGAGCGCCCCCACCCACGGGGCCAGCGTCTCACGCGGGAGGGGGCGCGACGCCCCGGAGCGGAACCAGGCCACGGGACTAGAAGTCGACGAAGTACGAGAGGCCGAGGGCGCGGCGTTGGAAGGCGTCGATCTTGTCCTCGTAGTCCAGGCGGAGGGAGACCCCGGTGCCGGTGGTGATCCACTTGGACACGAACGCCGAGTAGAAGCGGCTGCGGAAGCGGGCGTCGAAGGGGGTGGCCGACAGGATGCGATAGGCCTCGTTGCCGGCCCCCATCCCCGCCCCCACCCAGTACTTCCCCTGCGTGCCCCACTGGGCGCCCGTCTGCCACGAGGAGGAGCGGGCCCCGCTGGCGCGGTCGCGGTTGAGGAAGAGCGACGCCGTGTAGATCCCCCGCCCGAAGTACAGCGTGGGGCCCACGGAGAGGATCGTGCCCCCCGTGCGCGGGTCGGTGAAGCGCAGGTCGGTGATGCCCCCGGACATCAGCAGCCCGCGCACCTTGGGGACGCTGAGGTAGAGGCTGGCATCGGTGCGCCGCTTGGGGAACAGCACCGTGCCGTAGTCGGGGGCCACCCCGATCCCTACGATGCTGAACGCCCAGGGGGTGAGCACCACGTAGGAACCGATGGCGGCCACTTCCTGATGGCCGGCCGGACGCGACTGGGTTCCGAGGCTCACAAATGGGCTGAACCGCTTCCCCGAGTAGAGGAGCCGCACATCCTGTCCCCGCCAGGTGCCGATGCCTTTGTTGGCCTGGCTGTAGAAGGCGGTCGCTTGCAGGTGCCACGTGGCCGGCTTGGCCGCCACCACGCGGGCGGTGTCTCCCCCCTGGGCCAAGGCGAGGGTGGGGCTCATCGCCAGCAGGAGCACGGCCCCGAGAACGGGCCGGCCTGCCCGGCGGGCGGCGGTGACGGGGAGGGGGCGGAGGGGTGGCATGCGAGAGTGGACGGCCAGCAACGGGGGGCGGTAACAGCGCGCCGAAGGGTGGGGGGCTCGCGCGGTGGCGCCCAGGGCCGGCGCGGCGCAGCTTTGCCGCATGCCGACCGCCCCCCGTCTCCGCCATGCGCCCACCCTCCGCGCGGTGGCCCGCCGCCTGGCCCCCCTCGTGCTGGCGCTGGCCGGCTGGTGGGCGGTGGCCGAGGCCTTTCCGGCCCGCACCCGCTTCGTGGCGCAGGCGCCCCAGCCCGGGAGCCGCTGGTTCAAGGGAAACACCCACGCGCACACGCTGAATAGCGACGGCGACTCGCCGCCGGGGGTGGTGGCGCAGTGGTACAAGGCGCACGGCTACCAGTTCCTGGTGCTCTCCGACCACAACGTCTTCACCGACCCCGCCACGCTGGCGGCGGTGATGGACACCGGGTTCCTGCTGGTGCCGGGGGAGGAGGTGACCACCACCTGGCAGGGGGCGGGGCGCCGGGCCGAGGTGCACGTGAACGCGCTGGCGGTGCGGGGGGTGATCCCGCCGCTGAAGGATGCGACGCTGCTGGGGACGGTGCAGCGCACGGTGACGCGGATCCGCGAGGCGCAGGCGGTGCCGCACATCAACCACCCCAACTTCGTGTGGAGCCTGGACACGGCCACGCTGGCGCAGGTGCGGGGGGACCGGCTGATCGAGATCTACAACGGCCACCCTACGGTGCATAACACCGGCGGGGGCGGGTGGCCGGGGATGGAGGAGGCGTGGGACCACCTGCTGACCGGCGGGAAGGTCATCTACGGCATCGCGGTGGACGACGCGCACTACTTCCAGGGGGAGTTTGCCGCCTCCCGCCCCAACCCCGGGCGTGGGTGGGTGGTGGTGAAGGCGCCTCGGCTGGAGACGGCGGCGCTGATGACGGCGCTGGAGGCGGGGCATTTCTATGCCAGCACCGGGGTGGTGCTGGAGGACGTGGTGGGCACCGACAGCACGCTGGCGGTGCGGATCGCGCCGCAGGGGACCTTCAAGTACACGACCACCTTCATCGGCGACGGGGGGCGGGTGCTGGCCACCGATGCCTCGCTGACGCCGACCTATCGGTTGACGGGGCAGGAACGGTACGTGCGGGCGCGGGTGACGGACTCGATGGGGAAGCAGGCGTGGGTGCAGCCGCTGTTCACGACGCGGTACCGGTCGGTCCGGTGAGGGGCGACTTGTTGATTGCTTATTCTCAGTTATGATGGGTTGATGGATCACAGCGGCGGGAAAGGGCTCCGGGGGAGGCGGTGGCCGGGCTGGCCTGGGCGCCTGGCGCGCGCGGGGCGGTGGTTGGTCAGCGCCCGGATGGCGGTGGTGGCACTGGCGGGGCTGGCAGTGCTGCGTCCCGCGGTAGGGCACGGGCAGGCGGGTGCGGCGGCGCGGCAGCTCCACGGTGTGGTGCAGACCCCTGCGCACACTGGCGGAATGATGACGGTCAGTGATGCTGAAGTGATTCTAAGCTGGCTTGATAAAGATGCGTTGATCACGCGAAACGTCCGCACGGATGCCAAGGGGCGCTTCACCCTCCGCGACCTCCCCCCCCGCGCCGTGCGCCTCACCGTGCGCGCGTTGGGCTATGCCCCCGTCTCCCGGACGGTGGAGCTTGGGGAGGCCGACCGGCTGGTGACCATCACCCTCACCCAGACCGCCACGACGCTGGCGGCGGTGGCGGTGCGGGAGGACACGGTGGCCGAGCGGCTGGCGCGGGTGGCGGCCACCTCCACGCTGGACGCCGAGGCGCTGGCGGCGGTGCGCGGGCAGACGTTGGGGGAGAGCATCAAGCACCTGCCGGGGGTGGCGCTCATTCAGTTCGGGCCGGCGGTGGCCAAGCCGGTCATTCGGGGGCTGAATTCGCAGCGGGTGCTGGTGATGAATGGCGGGATCCGGCAGGAGGACCAGCAGTGGGGGACCGAGCACGCCCCCAACATCGACAGCTTTGACGCGGACGCCGTGACGGTGGTGCGAGGGGCGGCCACGGTGCTGTACGGCCCGGATGCGCTGGGGGGGGTGATGCGGGTGGACCATGCGCCGGTCCCCACCGAGGGGCCGGTGCACGGCGAGGTGGCGGCCAACCTGTTCAGCAACTCACGGCAGGGGGCGCTGTCGGTGGGGGCGTCGGGGTTCACCACGCGGGTGCCCGGGGCGCGCGAGGGGGTGGGGGTGCGGCTGCGCCTCACCGGGCGCGTGGCGGGGACCGCCACCACCCCCGACTACGCGTTGGCCAACACCGGCTTCCGGGAGCTCAACGGGGCGCTGGCGGTGGGGGTCACGCGGGGGTGGGGGCAGAGCGAGCTGCTGGTGTCACGGTTCGGCACGGCGTTGGGGGTGCTGTCGCAGGCGCATGCGGGGAATGCCGCCGATCTGGAGCGGGCGATGACCACGCCGCCACCCGACTCGGGGTTCACCTACGCCATCGGGCGCCCCGACCAGGCGGTGTCGCACACCTCGGCGCGGTGGCGCACGCTGCTGCCGCTGGCGCGGGGCGGGGAGCTGGAGGTGGTGTACGGCTTCCAGTACAACCATCGGCGCGAGTATGACGCGCACGGGCCGCTGCGCACGCGCAACGTGCCGGCGTTCCACCTCAAGCTGTTCACCAACCAGCTGGACGTGCGGCTGGCGCATCCGCGGTGGCGGGGGTGGCGGGGGACGGTGGGGACGAGCGCGATGGTGCAGGGAAACCAGACGTTGGGGAAGGGGTTCCTGATCCCCGGCTACGACCAGTGGCAGGGGGCGGTGTACGCGCAGGAGGAGCTGGGGGTGGGGCGGCTGTCGGTGACGACTGGGCTCCGCGGCGATGTGATCACGCAGACCACGCTGCCCTATGCCGACCTGGGGATCCGGAGCCCGGCGGAAACGCGGCGGTGGCGGGACCTGTCGGGGTCGGTGGGGGCGGCGTACCTGCTGGCCGACGGCTTGGACGTGAGCCTGCGGGTGGCGCGGGCCTGGCGGCCGCCCACGGTGAACGAGCGGGCGGCGCAGGGAGTGCACCACGGGACGGCGCAGTACGAGCTGGGGGCGCTGTCGCTGGGGGCGGAGCGGTCCACCGGGGTGGAGGGGGCGGTGCGCTACCACGGGGCCCGGGTGGAGCTGGACCTGGCCGCGTATCGCAACCGGATCGACGGCTTCATCTATCTGCAGCCCACCGCGCCGGTGGTCACGCTGCGCGGAACGTTTCCGGCGTTCCGGTATGCGGCGGCGCCGGCGGTGCTGCGGGGGGTG
>JBILED010000120.1:0-8234 GCA_044352305.1 Gemmatimonas sp. | reverse complement strand
CGGTCGGCGGTGAAGACGCGGAGCCGGCGCGCACTGCGGTAGAGCTCGTCGCTGAGGCGTGGCAGGTTGATGGCCTCCTCCCAGCCGCTGGCCGTGAGCTGGGCCACGCGACCGTCGCGGCGGCGCACCGGCAGGTCCAGCCCCAGCATCTGCGTCTTGGCCGGGTAGTCGAGGAGGAGGGCGCCGGCGGGGAGCCCCAGTTCGCGGGCCAGCGCGTCCTCCACCTGGCGGGTGAGCGGGTAGTCCGACGCGATCCACTCGGCGGCGCCCTCCCCCAGGGAGGCGGCGGGCCAGTCGCCGGTGCGCTTGTGCAGACGGCGCAGGCGGAGGCCGTCCAGCAGCCGGCGCGCTTCGGTGGGGAGCGCCGGGGTGTCCAGGTGCAGGAGCAGCCCCTCGTCGGTGAAGCCGGCCACGCGCTCCGGGGGCACGGCGCCGGCGTCCAGCGCGACCGCCACCAGCCGCTTGTACATGGCGGTGGCGCTGCGCACCGCGTGGTGCCAGTAGACGTTACGGTACATCTGGTACTTGGCGAAGAGGAGCGACTCGAGGGCGCTCAGCCCCTTCTCGTGGACGCCCACCGTGCGCGCGCCATGGTCGGGGTGGGGGACGAGCACGAACGAGTGGAGCAGCCGGTCCACGTCGATCTCGCCATAGGGGACGCCGCACATGGCGGCGTCGCGCTTGAGGTACTCGATCTTGTCGAGGTCGAGGGAGCCGTTGATGAGCCCCTGCAGCGGGGAGGGGCTGCGTCCGGTGACCAGGGCGAAGACGGCCGCCGGGGCGTCAGGGCCCAGGGCGTCGGCCAGCCGCTCGGCGACGGGGCCCTCAGTGATGAGGGGGCGGGCGACCTCCTCATGGTGGGGGACGCCGATCTCCTCGAGGGCGTGGGAGAAGGGGTAGTGCCCCACGTCGTGCAGGAGGGCGGCGGCGCGGATGGTGGCGGGCGCGTCCGGGGGGACGGCCTCCAGGGCGCCGGCCTCGTCCAGCAGGCGGAGGGCGGCGCCGGCCAGGTGCCAGGCGCCCAGCGCGTGCTCGAAGCGCGAGTGGGTGGCGCCGGGGTAGACCAGGAAGGCGAGCCCGAGCTGCCGCACGTAGCGCAGGCGCTGGAGCGCCGGGGTGTCCAGCAGCGCCAATGCCAGCGGGTCCAGGCGGATGGTGTTCCAGAGGGGATCGCGGAGGATGTCCATGGGGAGGGCGCTGGGGGCGGGGGCGCGGACGGGCACGGTCCAACGAATTGCGGGCGCACGGGGTAATACGGGGGAGTCTCCTGTTGGACCCGATGCGCTCCTCTTCGTGTTTAACGGCGGGGCAATTTCCACGTCAACCACCGCTGTGAACGCCATTCTTCGACTTCGGCGCCTCGTGGGCGCATTCGCGATCCTGCTGGTGGCCGCCGGGACCCGCCCGGTGGCCGCCCAGCAGGTGGACATCATCCGGGGCCGGGTCACCGGCGCCGACACGCTGCCCCTCCAGGGGGTGCTGGTCACGGCCACCACCCTCAGTGGCAATGTGAGCCGCACGCAGCGCACGGACAAGAACGGCCGCTACACCATCTCCTTCCCCGGCGGGGAGGGGGACTACTGGGTGACCTTCACCCAGGTGGGGCTGGCGCCGCGCCGCTACCAGGTGAAGCGCACCGCCGACCAGGAGATCCTCATTGCCGACGCGCGGATGTCGCCGGCGGCGATCACGCTGGACGCCATCCAGGTGACCGAGCGGGCCGCGGTGTCGCGCGCGGACACGGTGTCCGACGTGAGCGGCACCGAGCGGTCGCTGGACAACACCGACCCGGGGTTCCTGAACGCCGAGCAGATGGGGGACCTGGCGGCGATGGCGTCGGCGATCCCCGGCGTGCAGCTGCTGCTGGGGGCCGACGGCGCGTCGGATGCCTTCTCGGTGTTCGGGCTGGGGGGCGACCAGAACAACACGCAGCTCAACGGGCTCAACTTCGGCGACGGCGCGCTGCCGCGCGACGCGATGATCATGTCGTCGCTGTCGACGTCCACGTACGACGTGGCGCGCGGCGGGTTCTCCGGGGGGCAGCTGCAGGTGCGGACGCGCCCCGGCTCCAACTTCGTGCGCCGGTCGCTCAGCTCCAACCTCATCGCGCCGCCGCTGCAGTTCGTGGACCGGGCGGGGATCGCCACGGGGCAGCAGTACACCAACCTGTCGGTGGGGGGGGCGGCCTCGGGGCCGATCGCCCCCGACCGGGCGTTCTACAACGCGTCGTTCCAGTTCGACCGGCGGCTGCAGGACATCCAGACGCTGCTCAGCAGCAGCGCGCTGGGGTTCCAGTCGGCCGGGGTGTCCGCCGACTCGGTGGCGCGGCTGCTGGCCATCCTGGGGAGCGCCGCCATCCCGGTGACGGTGCCGGGGTACGAGCCGCTGCGGGTGACCGACCGCGGCTCGTTCCTCAACAGCCTCGACTACGTGCCGCAAAGCTCGTCGCGGGGGAACACGTACAGTCTGGCGCTGTCGGGGAACTTCACGCGCACTGCGCCCGTGGGGAGCGGCGGCGGGGGCGGTTTCGGCGGCGGGGGCGGTTTCGGCGGCTTTGGCGGCTTCGGCGGGGCGGGGCTCATCACCCCCAGCCGCGACGGGGAGCGCCTGAACTACGGCGGCTCGCTGCAGGGGCGGCACAGCGGGCTGCTGGGGATCGGCAGCGTCTTCACCGAGACCACCCTGGGGCTCAGCACCTCGGCCAACACCGCCGACCCGTTCACGCTGCTGCCGGCGGGGTCGGTGCGCGTGAACTCCGACCTGGGCGGCGGGACGGGCGCGGTGCGCACGCTGCAGTTCGGCGGCGCGCCCAACCTCAACACCGCCGGCGCCAACACCACGATTGCCGGGAACAACACGCTGTCGTGGTTCTCCGGGGACAACCGGCACCGCGTCAAGCTCACCACCGAGCTGCGGCGCGACAGCTACTGGACCGACTTCGCCTCCAACCAGCTGGGGACCTTCAGCTTCAACTCGCTGGGGGACCTGGAGGGGAACCGGCCGGCGTCGTTCACGCGGCAACTGGTGGCGCGCCGGCGCAGCGGCAGCCAGCTGGTGGGGGCGATGTCGCTGGGGGACGCGTGGCGCCCCACCACCAACCTGCAGGTGCAGTACGGCGTGCGGGTGGACGGCAACCGCTACACCGGCGGGCCGCAGTCCAACCCCGCGGTGGAGGCGACGTTCGGCCTGGCCAACGACGAGGTCCCCAACCGGCTGTACGTGAGCCCCCGCGTGGGCTTCTCCTGGACCTACGGCCAGGCCGACCAGCTGGCGCTGCTGCCGGGGATGATCCGCGCGCCGCGCGCCGTGCTGCGCGGTGGCGTGGGGGTGTTCCAGAACACGCCGGGGACGCAGCTGCTGCAGAACGCCATCGACAACACCGGGCTCCCGTCGTCGCTGCAGCAGCTCACCTGCGTGGGGCCGGCGGCGCCCATCCCCGACTGGACGGCGTACGCGGCGGGGACCGCCAACATCCCCGGCGCCTGCGTGGCCGGCACCGCGGGGACGGTGTTCGCCAACAGCACCCCCAACGTCACGCTCTTCAGCCCCGACTACTTCGCGCAGCGGTCGCTGCGCGGCAACCTGCAGTGGTCGGGGGCGGTGCTGCGCAACCGCTTCGCGCTCACGGTGGACGCGACGATGTCGCGCAACGGGCGCCAGCAGGGGAACGTGGACATCAACTTCCCGGCGCTCGCCCGCTTCCAGCTGGACGGCGAGGCGGGGCGGCCGGTGTTCGTGGCCCCCACGGCGATCGTGCCGGCCACCGGCCAGGTGGCGTGGCGCGCGGCGCGCGTGGACACCGCCTTCGGGCGGGTGACCGAGCAGGTGAGCACGCTCACCTCGCAGAGCCGGCAGCTCAACGTGAGCCTGCGCCCGCTCACCTTCAACTCGCGGCTGGTGTGGAACCTCTCGTACGTGCTGTCGGACGTGCGCGAGCAGTTCCTGGGCTTCACCAGCACCGTGGGGGACCCCACGGGCACGGAGTGGGCGCGCGGCAGCTTCTTCTCGCGCCACCAGCTCCAGTACAGCCTCACCTACAACTTCTGGGACGCGGTGCGGGTGTCCTGGTTCGGCAACTTCCGCTCGGGGATCAACTACACTCCCACGGTCAACCAGGACATCAACGGCGACAGCTACGGGAACGACCGCGCCTTCATCCCCGACCCGTCGCAGGTGGCCGACCCGGCGCTGCGCGCCGGGCTGGAGAACCTGCTGGCCAACGGGACGGCGGAGGCGCAGGCGTGCCTGCGGCAGCAGCTGGGGGCGCTGGCCGGGCGCAACAGCTGCACCGGCCCCTGGCAGGCCAGCGGCAACCTGAGCATCTCGCTCAACTCGCTCAAGCTGGGGCTGCCGCAGCGGGCCACCCTGTCCTTCCAGGTGAGCAACCCGCTGAGCGGGCTGGACCGGCTGGTGAACGGCGACGACCGGCTCAAGGGGTGGGGCACCACCATCGTCCCCGACGGCCAGCTGCTCTTCGTGCGCGGCTTCGACCCGGCCACGCGCCGCTACACCTATGAGGTGAACCAGCGCTTCGGCGACACGCGCCCGCAGGCCACCACCGTGCGCGCGCCGGTGGCGATCACCATGCAGATGCGGCTGGACGTGGGGCCCACGCGCGAGCAGCAGCAGCTGCTGCAGCAGCTGGACCGGGGGCGCACGCGCCCGGGGAACAAGCCCTCGCTGCAGCAGCTGCGGCAGACGGCCAGCGTGGGGATCATCAACCCCATGCAGCAGATCCTGCAGCAGGCCGACACGCTCAAGCTCACGCGGCGCCAGGCCGACAGCCTGGCCACGCTCAACCGCTGGTACATCCTCAAGTCCGACTCCATCTGGAACCCAGTGGCGCGCTACCTGGCCGACCTGCCCGACCGCTACAACCATGACGAGGCGTACGACCGCTACCGCCGCGCCCGCGAGCAGACGGTGGACCTGCTGATCCGGGTGGCGCCGGGGCTGCGTCCGCTGCTCACCCCCGCCCAGTTCCGCATCCTCCCCACGTCGCTGGCCGGCTTCCTGGACAAGCGCACGCTGCAGGGGATCCGCTCCGGCACGGCGGGGGGGAACACCTTCGGCGGTGGCGGCGGCTTCGGCGGCTTTGGCGGCGGGGGGCGGTGATGCCCGCCGCGGTGCCCTTTCCTTCGACCTCTTCCTCCACTGCCATGCGACCTTCGGGCTTGACGTCTCGCGCCGCCCCGCGCGCGCTTTCGCGGCCGCGCCGCCTGGCGCGCGCGCGCCAGGCGGCGCTGGGGATCGGCCTCTGCCTCGCGGCCCCGCTGGGGGCGCAAGGCGCCCCCCCGTCCTCGCCCAAGGGTGATTCGGTGCCGGTGCGCACCACCTCGGCGCCCGTGGCCACCACGGCGCGCCCCCTCACGGGGATCACGGCGGTGCGCGCCCTCCCCAACGGCGGCCTGTTCGTCAACGACGGGCAGCGGCGGCAGCTGTTGCTGTTCGATGCGGCGCTCAAGGAGGCCGTGGTGCTGGCCGACACCGCGCCCGGCGCGCCCATCCCGTACGGCCAGCGCCAGCTGGGGCTGCTCCCGTATCAGGGGGACTCCACGCTGCTGGTGGAGTCGGCCACGCTGTCGCTGGTGGTGCTGGACGCCCGCGGGCAGACGGTGCGGGTGATGGCGCCCCCTCGCACCAACGACATTTTCACGCTGGCCTCGGTCAACGCCGGCTCCCACGCCTTTGATGCCAAGGGACGCCTGTACTATCGGCAGGGGAATGCCGGCGGCGGCATGGGTGGAGGCGCCATGATGTTTGGCGCGGGCGGCGACCGTGGTGGCGATCGCGGTGGCGATCGCGGTGGCGATCGCGGTGGCGATCGCACCCGTGGCGGCGGCAACGCCCAGGGGGGACGGCCGGGGCAGGGCGGCGGCGAAATGGGCGGGGCGATGGCCGCCGTGGCGGGGGCGTTTGGCGGGGGCGGCGGGCCGGGCGGCCGTGGCTTCAATCCGGCCAACCAGCCGGATTCGGTGCCCATCGTGCGGGTGGACTTTGACACCCGCACCGCCGACACGGTCACCTTCGTGAAGGTGCCCCGCAGCGATGTGTCCATGACGCGGGGCGAGGACGGCGGGATGCGCACCACTATCCGCATCAATCCGCTGCCGCAGGCCGACGACTGGGCGCTGCTGGCCGATGGCACGGTGGCGGTGATCCGCGTGCTGGACTACCACGTGGACTTCTACACCCCCGACGGCCAGCACCTCGTGGGGGGGAAGCTGCCGTACGACTGGAAGCGGATCACCGATGACGACCGCACCAAGCTGATCGACTCCATCGGCGTGCTGGCCAAGGCGGCGGGCGCCCGGGCGGGGGCCATGGGGCCCATGCGCGTGGCGTTCGAACCCATCGCGGCGGAGAAGCTCCCCGACTACTACCCGCCGGTGCGGGCGGGGACGTCGCTGGCCGACTTCCAGGGGAACCTCTGGGTGCTCCCCTCCACCTCCACCCTGTCGTCGCAGATCGCGGGGCAGTTCTCGCAGATGGCGGGGCGGGGCGGCTTTCCCGGGGCTGGCGGTCCGCCGGCCGGTGCGATGTCCTTTGCGGGGATCCCCGGCAGCGGCGCGGCTGGCGAGCGGCGGGCGGAGCGGCGGGAGACGCGTGATTCGGCGCGGACCATCGCGCCGACCGGCACGCCGCCGACCGGCACGCCGCCGACCGGCACCCCGCCGACCGGCACGCCGCCCCGCGCCCCCGGCGGCGGCATGCCGCCCGCCGCGATGGGGATGATGGCGGCCATGATGAACCAGCCGCCACTGGTGTATGACGTGGTGGGGCGCGACGGCACCATGCGGTACCGCGTGCAACTCCCGCCCGGGCGGCAGCTGGTGGGCTTTGCCCAGGACGGCGCCCTCTACCTGGCGGCGCGGCAGGGGAGGCAGTTCGTCATCGAGAAGGTGACGCTGCAGTAGCGCCGCCGGCGCAGGGCAACCCGCACAAGCCACGAGGGGCCATCCCACCCGGGATGGCCCCTCGTGTGTCCACGGGCCCGCGCCAGCGGATGACTCAGCCCTGCGGCCCCGCCGCCAAGATGGCCGGACTCACGGCATCGCCGAACTTGCGGATGTTCTCGCGGAACATCCCGGCCAGCTTGCGCGCCTGCGCATCGTACGCCTCGCCGTCGGCCCAGGTGCCGCGCGGGTCGAGCACCGCGCTGGGCACGCCGTCGATCGCCTGCGGGATGTGCAGCCCGAAGATCGGGTCGGTGGCCACGGGCGCCGAGGCCAGTGCGCCGTCCAGCGCGGCGCGCACCATGGCCCGCGTGTGCGCCAGCTTCATCCGCTGCCCCACCCCGTAGGCCCCGCCGCTCCACCCGGTGTTCACCAGCCACACCTGCGACCCGTGCTCGCGCAGGAGCGCGCCCAGCATCTCCGCGTACTTGGTGGGGTGCCACACCAGGAACACCGCCCCGAAGCACGCCGAGAAGGTGGCCTGCGGCTCCGTCACGCCCCGCTCGGTCCCCGCCACCTTGGCGGTGTACCCGGAGAGGAAGTAGTACATCGCCTGCTCGGGGGTGAGCTTGGCGATGGGGGGGAGCACGCCGAAGGCGTCGGCCGTGAGGAACACCACGTTCTTCGGGTGCCCGCCGCGCCCGCTGGGGACGTGGTTGCGGATGTACGGGAGCGGGTACGAGGCGCGCGTGTTCTCGGTGATGGACTGGTTGGCGAAGTCCACCGTGCGCTGCGGCTGGTGCAGCACCACGTTCTCGAGGATGGTCCCGAACATCTGGGTGGTGGCGTAGATGTCCGGCTCGCCCTCGGGGGAGAGGTTGATGACCTTGGCGTAGCAGCCGCCCTCGAAGTTGAAGGTGCCCTCGGGGGACCAGCCGTGCTCGTCGTCGCCGATGAGCCCGCGCGCCGGGTCGGCGGACAGCGTGGTCTTGCCGGTGCCCGAGAGCCCGAAGAAGAGCGCGGTGTCCCCCTGTGCCCCGATGTTGGCGGAGCAGTGCATGGACAGCACGCCCTGCTTGGGGAGCAGGTAGTTCATCACCGTGAACATCGACTTCTTGAGCTCGCCCGCGTAGCGCGTGCCGCCGATGAGGATGGTGCGCTCGGCCAGGTTGAGGACGATGAACGTCCCGGTGCGGGTGCCGTGGCGCGCGGGGTCGGCCTGGAACTCCGGCGCGTGGTACACCGTGAAGTTGGGCGCGAACGACGCCAGCGCCTCCAGCGACGGGCGGATGAACATGTTCCGCACGAACGCCGCGTGCCACGCGTTGGGGAGGATGT
>JBILED010000118.1:0-8277 GCA_044352305.1 Gemmatimonas sp. | reverse complement strand
ACTCCCCCCGGCGCAGCAGCGCGATCGCCTCCTGCAGCGCGTCCTTGTCGGGGCCGGACACGCGCACCTGCTCCCCCTGGATGCTCGCGGAGACCTTCTTCAGCTTCGCCTCCTTGAGGGCGGCGCTCACCTTCTTCGCCGTCTCCGTGTCCAGCGCCATCTTGAGCTTGACATCGCGCCGCAACAGGTCGCCGCTCCCGGGCTTCGCCTCGCCGATGTCCAGGTTCTTCACCGGGATGCCGCGCTTCACCAGCTTGCCGCGCAGCACGTCCAGCAGCGCCTCACTGCGCATCTCCCCCTCGGCCTCGAGGTGGACCAGAAGTCGAAGCGCTGGGCGACCTCCTTGGCCGCCTGGTTCACGGCGTTGTCGACCTCCTGGAGGTCGCAGCCGGTGGTGACGTCGAACGAGTAGGTGCCTGCCATGGAGGTCAGCCGAGGAAGCTCTGGAGGGCCTTGGAACGGGAGACGTGACGGAGCCGCGACAGCGCCTTTTCCTTGATCTGGCGCACCCGCTCGCGGGTGATCCCGAGCAGCGCGCCGATCTCCTCCAGCGTCATCGGCTCGCGGCCGTCGATGCCGAAGTACAGCCGCAGGATGCGCGACTCACGCTCCTTGAGGCCGTCCAGCGAGGCCGCCACCGCCTCCACCAGCGCCTTCTCGAAGGCCTGCTCGTCGGGGGTGGGGTGCACCGTGTCCGGCAGGTAGTCGAGGAGCCGGTTGTCCTCCCCGGGGACGATGGGCGCGTCGAGGGAGAGGTGCACCTGCGTGATGGCCATGGTCTTGGCCACCTCCTCCTCGGTGATGTCCATCCCCTCGGCGATCTCGGCGTGCGTCGCCTCCCGCCCCAGCTCCTGCAGGAGCAGGCTCGCGCGCTTGCCGATGCGGTGCAGCGTGCCCGCACGGTTGAGCGGCACCCGCACCAGGCGCGACTGCTCCGCGAGCCCCTGCAGGATGGCCTGCCGGATCCACCACACCGCGTAGGAGATGAACTTGATCCCCTTGGTCTCGTCGAACTTGCGGGCCGCGCGGATGAGGCCGAGGTTCCCCTCGTTGATGAGGTCGGCGAGCGAGACCCCCTGGTTCTGGTACTTCTTGGCCACCGACACGACGAAGCGCAGGTTGGAGCGCACCAGCTTGTCGAGCGCCTCCTCGTCCCCCTGCCGGATGCGCCGCGCCAGCTCGGCCTCCTCCTCGCGGGAGATGAGCGGCGACGCGCTGATCTCCCGCAGATAGAGGTCCAGCGACCCCTCGTCCTGCGACGAGCGGCGGCGCCCGCTCCCGGCGGCACGCCGCACGCTGCGCGCCGGCGCCGGCGCCTCCTCCTCGTCCCCGGGCTCCCGCTCCGGCGCCATGTCGGATCTCCCCTCGGTCACGGGCGCCGCACGGTCAGTAGTTGTCGATCTGGGCGCGCTGCAGCGCCCCCGAATAGTCGACGTACCCCACCTTGGTCTCCGAGTAGAACTCGTACACCTCCCACCCGCCCTCGCGGTGGCCGTTGCCGGTCTCCTTCACGCCGCCGAAGGGGAGGTGCGCCTCGGCCCCGATGGTGGGCGCGTTCACGTACGTGATGCCGTTGTCCAGCTGCTGGATGGCGCGGAACGCCACGTTCACGTCGCGCGTGTACACCGACGAGGAGAGCCCGTAGCGCACGCCATTGTTCACCGCGAACGCCTCCTCCACCGTGCGCACCCGCACCACGGAGAGCACCGGCCCGAAGATCTCCTCCTGCTCCAGCCGCGACCCCGCCGCCACGCCCGTGAAGATGGTGGGCTGGAAGAAGTGCCCGTGGTCGAGCGCCCCGCCCGTGGCCCGGGCGCCGCCGAGCCGCAGCTCCGCCCCCTCGGCCTGCCCGATGGCCACGTAGCCCGCCACCTTCTCCAGCGCCGCCGCGTGCACCAGCGGCCCCACCTCGGTGCCGGCCACCCGCCCGTCGCCCAACCGCAGCTGCGAGGCCCGCGCCACCAGGCGATCCACGAAGGCGTCGTGGATGCCATCCTGCAGGATCAGCCGGCTGGTGGCCGTGCACCGCTGCCCCGTGGTGCCGAACGCCCCCCACAGCACGCCGTCCAGCGCCAGCTCCAGGTCGGCATCGTCCAGCACGATCTGGGCGTTCTTCCCCCCCATCTCCAGCGACAGCCGCTTGTGCATCCGCCCGCAGGTCTCCCCCACGAACCGCCCCGTCTCGGTGGACCCGGTGAAGGAGATCACCGGCACCTCGGGGTGCTCCACCAGCGCCTTCCCCACCACCTCCCCCATGCCGTGCACCAGCTGGATCACCTCAGGGGGCAGCCCCGCTTCCAGCAGGATCTCCACCAGCACGGTGGCGGTGTGCGGCACGTCCTCGGCCGGCTTGAGAATCACGGCGTTGCCGCACAGCAGCGCCGGGAACGCCTTCCAGGTGGGGATGGCCAGCGGGAAGTTGAAGGGGGTGATCAGCCCGCAGACCCCGATGGGGCGCCGCATGGTCATCGCCCACTTGTTGGCCAGCTCGCTGGGGACGGTGTGCCCGAAGAGGCGCCGCCCCTCGGTGGCGGCGTAGTACGCGGTGTCGATCCCCTCCTGCACGTCGCCGCGCGTCTCCGCCAGCGGCTTGCCCATCTCCCGCGTCATGAGGTCCGCCAGCTCCTCCTTGCGCGCCGCGAGGAGGTCCCCCACGCGCCGCAGCACGTCCCCGCGCGCCGGGGCCGGCGTGCCCTTCCACTGCGCGAAGCCGCGCCGGGCGCTGGCCACCGCGGCCTCCACGTCGGCCACACCGGAGGCGGGGAACTGTCCGATGACGTCGGCCTGGTGCGCCGGGTTGCGGTTCTCGAAGTACTGGCCCGTGGACGGCGCCACCCAGTGGCCGCCAATGAAGTTCTGGAAGGTCGTCATGCCGGGAAAACTAGTGAACGGACCAGCGCCAGCGGGGTGCCGGCGGGAGGGGTGGGGGACGGTGGGGCGATCTCGCAGCGCCAGGTGGCCGGATGCGCGGCCGTGGGGATGGCGTACCCCACGCGCGGCAGCACATCGCGCGCCGCCACCACGCCCCCCCACGCCAGCGCCAGCAGGGACAGCACATGCAACGCCGCCTGCCGATGCCGCCAGGTCCCCGCGGCGCTCCACGCCCCCAGCAGCATGACTCCGCCGGCCGCCCCCACCAACCCCATGACGGGCGGGCCGCACACCCCCGGCCACGGCCAGTACCACAGGCCGGCCGCCGCGGCCACCGCCACCGCGGTGCGCGCCCACCCGTGCCACGCCGGCGCGGGGCCGGCGGCGCCCACGGCGCCCCCTGCGGGCCCCGCGACGGGGCGCCCCCGGGGCACAGCCCCCGCCGGTGGCGCGCCGGCGGGCACGGCCGCGCCCGCCGTCCCCTGGCGCAGGGCGTCGTCGGACAGCGACGCCAGTTGCCGGTCGATCTTCGCCAGTTCGGCGTCCCAGTTCCGGTCCGTCACCCCTCCTCCTCCTCCTGCGGTTCGCGCGCCAGCGCATGCCGCTCCAGCTTCTTGTACAGGTTGGAACGGGGCATGTCGAGGGCCCGCGCCGTCTCCGCCACGTTCCAGTCATGCGCCCGCAACTTGGCGTGCAGGAACAGCCGTTCGGCCGCCTGCTTGAACTCCTCGAAGGTCTGGCACGCCAGCAGCCCTTCCACCCCCGTCGACTCCCCGCCGCGGGCGCCGGCCAGCCCCGCCACGTCGGCGGCGTCGATCGCGGGACCCGCCGCCAGGATGAGCAGCCGCTCCACGGTGTTCCGCAGCTCGCGCACGTTGCCGGGCCAGTCCCGCGCCTCCAGCGCCCGCAGCGCCGCCGCCGTGATCGGGCGCCGCGGCACCCCATCGCGGGCGGCCCCCTGCTCCAGGAAATGCTCCACCAGCAGGACGATGTCCTCGCGCCGCTCCCGCAGCGCCGGCACGGTGATGGGCACCACGTTCAGCCGGTAGTACAGGTCCTCGCGGAAACGCCCCGCCGCAATCTCCGCCTCCAGGTCCTTGTTGGTGGCCGCCAGCACCCGCACGTCCACCTGCACGGGGCGCGCCCCGCCGATGGGGGTGAGCACCCCGTCCTGCAGCACCCGCAGCACCTTCGCCTGTGCCGCCAGCGCCATGTCCCCGATTTCATCCAGGAACAGCGTCCCCCCGTCGGCCTGCTCGAACTTCCCCCGGCGGTCGGCCACGGCCCCGGTGAAGGACCCCTTCACGTGGCCGAACAGCTCGCTCTCAATGAGCTCTCCGGGGATCGCCGCGCAGTTGACCTCCACGAACGGGCGGTCCGCCCGCGGCGAGCCGCGGTGGATGGCCCGGGCCACCAGCTCCTTGCCGGTGCCGTTCTCCCCGGTGATCAGCACCCGCGCCGAGGTGGCAGCCACGCGGTCGATGCGCTCCAGCAGCGCGCGGATCTCGGGGCTCGCCCCCACGATGGCGTGCCGGGCGGCGATGGCCTCGCGCAGCCGCGCGTTCTCCTCGGTGAGCGCCCGGCTGGCCAGCGCATTGCGCAGCACCACCAGCACCCGGTCGGTGTCCAGCGGCTTCTCGAGGATGTCGTAGGCCCCGCGCTGCGTGGCCTCCACCGCGGTCTGCAGCGTGGCGTGGCCGCTGATCATCACCACGGTGGCCTGGGGGTCCTGCTGGCGCAGCCGCCCCAGCGTCTCCATCCCGTCCACCCGCGCCATCTTGACGTCCAGGAACACCAGGTGCGGCCGGAAGGCGGTGTACTGGGCGATCCCCTCCTCGCCCCCCGCGGCGGTGCGCACCTCGTACCCCTCGTACTCCAGCAGCTGCCCCAACGCCTGCCGGATCCCGGATTCGTCGTCCACCACCAGGACCCGCGCGCGGCCACCGGGGGAGCGGGGGGCGCTCACCGGGGCACCGCGCGGTAGAACACCACCCGCCCGTCGGTGATGCGCACGTCGGCCACCGCGGGAGGAACCGGCACGGTCAGCAGGGCATCGGGGAGGGAGTCGTCCGGGACCTCCGGGCCCGCGACCGACCCAGCCTCCGCGCGTCGCAGGCGGGCCAGCAGCGCCGGGCGCAGCGGGTCGGGGACGGCCACGCGCCCCAGCTGCACGCGGCGCACCCGGTAACGCGCCATCCCCTGGCGCAACAGCGCCAGGTCGCCGTCCAGCACCAGGGTGTCGCGCCCCTCGACCACGCCCCCCAGCAGCGACCGCAGCGTGCCGGATCCCATGAGGGCGCGGCGATCCACCACGCCGCGGAGGTACAGCCGCTCCCCCTGCACCGCCACGGCGGGGTCGGAGGCATCGGCGGGGAGCACCGCCACCAGTGCGGGGCCCAGGACGGTCGCCAGCGAGTCCGCGGCCAGGCTCAGGTAGGCCGGCCCGCCGCGGCGCGCCAAGCGGGCGAGCGCGCCTCCCCGACGCGGCGCGCTGGTGGGGAGCGGCGTCCAGCGCCGGAGGGCCTCCGTGGCGGTGCGGGCGGAATCCGCGGCCGACAGCCGCGCGCCGGCCTCCTCCGCGGCCTTGGCCACGGAGCCGGCCGCCTTGGCTGCCACCTTGGTGGCCACCGCCGGAAAGCGGTCGCCATACCACCACGCGCCGGCCGCGCCGAGCGCGACCAGCACGACCAGACATCCAAAACGGGGGAAGCAGCCCACGGGTGCGCCGGGTGAGGGGATCCCCGAAACTATCGGCTGGTCCGGCGGCGCGGCAGATTGGCCGCACCCCAACCCCGCTCCCATGGACCGTCGCCGCTTCGTCCACACCCTGGCCCTCGCCGGGTCGGCCTCCCTGACCGGCCCGGCCTCCGTCCGGCATCTGCGCCCGGTGCTGGCGCGCGTGGCGCACGCATCCCCCGCCGCCACCGCTGACGACGAGGCCTTCTGGCTGGGAGTGCGGCAGGCGTTCACCATCGACGCCAACCAGGTGAACCTCAACTCGGGGTCGGTGAGCCCGGCGCCGCGGGTCGTGGCGGAGGCGATGGACCGCTACTGGACGCTCACCAACATGAGCCCGTCGCTGTACGTGGATGAGCTCCTCTACCCGGAGGTGGAGCTGGTGCGCCAGCGGCTGGCGGCCGCGTTCGGCTGCGACCCGGAGGAGCTGGCGCTCACCCGCAACACCAGCGAATCGCTGCTGACCGTGCAGTTCGGCATGCCGCTGGCCCGCGGGGACGAGGTGCTGATCACCACGCAGGACTATCCGCGCATGATCACCGGGTGGGAGCAGCGGGCGCGGCGTGACGGCATCGTGCTGAAGACGGTGACGATCCCGACCCCGGCCGCGTCGCCGGAGGCGCTCGCGGAGCGGATCTGGGGGGCGGTGACCCCGCGCACCCGGGTGCTGCACATCTCGCACATGACCTACACCGCGGGGCAGATCGTCCCGGTGCGGGAGCTGGCCCAGCGGGCCCGGGCGCGGGGGATCTGGTCGGTGGTGGACGGGGGGCACACCTTCGCCCAGTTCCCCTTCACCTGGCGGGAGCTGGGGTGCGACGTGTACGGCACCAGCCTGCACAAGTGGCTCACCGCCCCGGTGGGCAACGGCTTTCTGGCGGTGCGGCGTGAGCGGATCCCGGAGATCTGGCCGCTGTTCGCCGCGCCGGCTTCGCAGGACGCGGACATCCGCAAGTTCGAACAGATCGGGACGTATCCCATCGCGTTGCGGACGGCCGTGACCGACGCCCTCACGTTCCATCAGGCGCTGGGGGCGGAGCGCAAGGCGGCGCGGTTCCGGTTCCTGCGGGAGCGGTGGATGCGGGGGATCGAGGGGGTGAAGGGGGTGCGGCTGCTCACCTCGTACGATCCGGCACAGGCGTGCGCGCTGGGCGCCTTTGCCTTGGAGGGGATGGGCGCAAACGCCGTGACGGAGGCGCTGCTGCGGCGCGACCGCATCCACGTGCGTCCCCGCTTCGTGCCGGGGGAGTGGGAGGGGGTGCGGGTGACCCCCAACGTCTTCACCACGGTGGAGGAGGTGGACCGGTTGGTCGCGGCGGTGCGTCGGCTGGGCGCCGGGTAGCGACGGCTCAGGCCACAGGTCACGCGGCGGCGGCCTGCGACACAGCGGGTCGGTAGCGCAGTGCCTCACCGATGTGGCCGGCCTCCACCCCCTCGCTGTGGTCCAGGTCGGCCAGCGTGCGGGCGACCCGCAGCACCCGGTGGTAGCTGCGCGCCGACAGCCCCAGCCGGTCGGCGGCGCGCACCAGCAGCGTGCGTCCCTCGGCCGACAGCCGCGCCGAGGCGAGGAGCGTGGGCGCGGGTACGGTGGCGTTGGTGACCGGGACGCCGTCAGGGAGCCCCGCCCGGGGCGTGGGGAGCGCAGCGTAGCGCGCCGTCTGCCGGTCGCGGGCGGCCAGCACGCGGGCGCGCACCATCGCCGAGGGTTCCCCGTGGCCGGGGGTGGCCAGCGCGTCGGGGGGCACCCGTCCCAGGGGGACGTGCAGGTCGATGCGATCGGCTAGCGGCCCGGAGAGTCGGGCGCGGTGTCGCTCCAGGTCGGCCACCGAGCAGCGGCAGGGGCGGTCGTCGCACCCGGCAAAGCCGCAGGGGCAGGGATTGCTGGCCGCCACGCACATGAATTGCGCCGGGAAGCGCACGGCGCGGGTGGCCCGGGCGATGACCACCACCCCGTCCTCCAGCGGTTGGCGCATGGCCTCCAGCGTGTGCCGCGGGAAGAGCGACAGTTCGTCCAGGAACAGCACGCCCCGGTGCGCCAGGCTCACCTCGCCCGGGCGCGGACCGGTGCCTCCACCGACCAGCCCCGCCATCGAGATGGAGTGGTGCGGCGCGCGAAACGGCCGCGGCAGCGCGCGCAGCGCCGGAAGCGCGTCGGTGGGGAGGACACCGGCCACGCTGTGGATCGCCAGCACCTCCAGCGCTTCGGCGTCGGCCAGTGGCGGGAGGATCCCCGGGAGGCGCCGGGCCAGCATCGTCTTC
The DNA here is from genome assembly GCA_044352305.1 of Gemmatimonas sp. GTDB lineage: Bacteria > Gemmatimonadota > Gemmatimonadetes > Gemmatimonadales > Gemmatimonadaceae > Gemmatimonas. The sequence goes on along the minus strand of JBILED010000118.1, from coordinate 411 downwards.
CCCGCCCCTGGTGGCCCCACCATGAGCAGGTTGTGTCCGCCGGCGGCCGCCACCTCGAGGGCGCGCACCGCCATCGGTTGCCCCACCACGTCGGCCAGGTCGGGGGCCTCGCCGGTGGCCGGTGGGGGGGGCGGCAGGCGCGGTTCACGCGGGGGGGTCCCCTCCCGCAACAGCGCCAGCACCTCGCGCAGCGAGGCCGGGGCCACCACCCGGACCCCTTCCACGCGGCGCGCTTCCGCCAGGTTGTCTGGGGGGACGAGCAGCAGGGTGTCGCCGGTCGCGGCCACGTGCCGCGCCGCGGTGAGCACCCCGCGCACGCCGCGGATCTGCCCGTCCAGGCCGAGTTCGCCCACGGCGCACACCTGCTGCAGCGCCTCGGGGGGGAGGTGCCCACACGCGCCCAGCACCGCC
>JBILED010000030.1:0-23166 GCA_044352305.1 Gemmatimonas sp. | reverse complement strand
CCACCCCGGGAGACGCCTTGAGCAGGGCGCTGCGCCCGCGGACCTCCTCCCACCACCCGAACTCCATCGCGTCAATCAGGTTGAGCACCTCCCCCAGTCCCCGCTGCCGCGCACCAAGCGCGTCCAGCAGCAGCGGGTTGCGCGGCAGCTGCTCGGCCAGCTCGAAGGGAGCGATGGCCAGCGCGAACTCCACCGCCGAGAGCAGCCCCGCCAGGGTGCACGCGCGCGGGTGCGGCGGCTCTTCCAGCACGGCGCTGATCCGCTGCGCGGCGCGGGCCCGGCGCAAGGCCACCAGCGCCAGCTCCGGATCGCGCGCCGCCTCCCCCAGCAGCCGTGCCGCCGCGATGAGCATCAGGTCCATGAGGGTGTCGCGTCCCAGCAGCGTGATCATCTGCGCCAGCGTGCGTCCGGGGCGCGCGAGCTTGGTGCTCTGCATCGCCTTGACCACCGCGTCGGCCACCACCTTGTCCCCCCCCAGCAGGGCCTCCAGGCGGTCGTCGGGGGGACGGCCATCGGCGTACTGGGCCAGCGCCACCACGGTGCCCAGCGCCGCAGCGTCCACCTTGCGGTCGGCCAACACCGCGCCGCCGCGTGGCAGGTGGCGTCCGGCGGTGGACGCCGCGCCGGCCTCGCGCAGCAGCCGGCGGGTGGCCCGGTCGTTGACATTCAGCACGCAGCAGCGCACCCCGGCGGCCTCCCCCTTGGCCACGGTGTCCAGCAACCGGTCCAGCGGCACCTGGGCGGCGTCCAGCAGCTGCACGCTCCCCACCAGGTTGTCGGCCAGCCGCCCGGGGAGGGGCGCGCCGTCGGCGCGGTGGTCCACGCCGAAGTGGAAATCGGAGGAAACCAGGCGGTCGATGATGCGGCGCGTGGCCGGATCGGCGAAGGCTTCCGGCGGCAGCACCCACGTGGCCTCGGCCGAGGCAAACCGGGTGAGCACGCCGTCGAGCACCAGCGCTCCCGACACCGGCAGCATGAGCGACTTCCCCGACAGCCTGGTGAGCGACGCCACCAGCTCGACCATCTGCCGCTGTTCGTCCTCCGGCGACACCGGGGGACGGCCGGCGGGGGCGGGGGTGGCCGAGGCCGTGAAGTAGTAGCCCGTGACGCGCTCGTCGCGGTCGCGCACCGGGATCAGCGTGGTCAGCATGGCGGGGGCGGCGGCTCGGCCGGGCGGGCCAGCGCGGCGTTGGTGAATTCGGGCTCGAGCGTCACGTCCCGCACAATGTACGGGGTCAGCCACGCGGGTGGAGGGGGGGGCGCGGCGTCGCCGTGCTGCTCGATCTCCGCCAGCACCAGGGCGCGGTCGGTGAACTGGTCCACCTCCCACGCGCCCCCGTCGGCGGTGACGGTGTGGCGCCGCTTGGTCACGCGCGCCGCGGCGGTGAGCGGCCAGAGGGCGTCGAAGAGGGTGGCCGGCGCCTCCTCCTCCACCTCGAGGCGGGCGGTGGCCGGTCCCAGCTTGATGGTGCGCGTCCGCTGCACGGTGCCGTCGGGGTGCACCGTGCGGCGGAGCCGCTCGCGCAGTGCCGTCCCCGGGAGCCACCCCTGCGCAATGTCCACCCAGGGGGCTTCCGCCGCCTCGGGGGGGAGGGCGCGCAACAAGAGCTTCCGCTCCAGCTCCACGGGGAGCCCGGCGGGGGTCACCGGCGGGGCGCTGTGCCGCAGGGCCTCTGCGGCCGCCTCCAGCGCCGCGAGCACGGCGGGGCGGCGCTCCACCCACCCCAGCACAAAGGCATCCCGGTGCGCGAGCACCACGTCGTCCAGCACCGCCGCCACCCCCGGGGCCTCGGGGCGGGCGCGTCTGGCCAGCACGGCGGCATCGCGCATGGCGCCCAGCAGCTCCTGCCCCCGGGTGGCCAGCTCGTGCCACGCAGCCACGGCCGGGTGGTGGGGCGCCACATGGGCCATGAGGGCCCGCTGTCCCTTGAGGGCCACGCGCACGCCATGCTCCAGCGCCAGCTGGGTCTCGGCGTCGGAGGGTGCGGCCAGCGCGTCCAGCCCGCGAGCCAGCGCCTTGCGGCCGCGCCGCAGGGCCTCCGCCACCGCCCACGCGTATGGTGCGCCAATGGTGGCGCGCCCCACCCACAGGCGCACCGGAAAGGCCGCCAGCGCCTCATGCCATCCCGCGAGGGCGGGCCACGCCTTGGCCATCGCGCGCACGGCGCAGTCCTGCCGCGCCGCGGCCTCGTGGGCCAGCACTGTCGCCAGCGCCTCCGCCTCCGCGCGCACCGCCGGGGCGAAGTGCTCCTGCTGCGCCAGCAGCCACCCCCGCTGCACCTGGAGGTCGCGGAGCGCCCCCGTGTCCCTGGCCACGCGGCGCAGGGCGCGACGCACGGAGCGCGGGTACGCCTCCCCCAGCAGCGCCGCATGCGCCTTCCCCACGGTCCGCAGGCGCCGCACCGCCACCCGTACATCGTGCAGCGCCTCCGCCGACCGGCGCGGCTCCCAGCGGGCGGCGGCCTCGCGCAGGGTGTCCAGCCACCCGCGCATCACCACCCGCGCGCCCTCCGGGGCGGGGCGGGCGCCCACCTGGGCCAGCAGCTGCCGCACCTCGTCGGGCGACAGGGGCGCGGGGGCGTCGGTGAGGGCGGTCATGGCGCGGAATCTAAGCGTCCCGCCGGTGGCGGGCGTCGGGGGCGGGCCCCCGGCGTCCGCGCCCCCCCGGCCGCGTCACTCAGCGCGGCGTTCCCAGCAACGCGGGATTGCCGCTGGCCACCACCAGCGCGCCGCGCGCGCCCACCACCTTGGCCTCCAGCGCCGCCAGCTTGACCGCCTCGTCCAGCACCAGCCGCTCCCGCAGGTTCACTACCAGCAGCGTGCTCTCGCCGTTCTCGAAGCGGAGCTGCTCGGCGTTGCGCAGCAGCCGGGCCAGCCGCACCGTCTCGCGCTGGCGCGCCAGCAGCTGTTCCAGCGTGGCCAGGTCGAACACCGCGCCGCGCACCTCCAGCTCCACGTCGCGCCGCAGCCGGTCGCGCTCCAGCCGCTGGACGTCGAGCCGGTCGCTGGCGGCGCCCAGGCGCCCGGTCTCCCGCGCGAACACCAGTGGCGTCCTGACCACCAGCGCGCCCTTGAAGTTGTCGGAGAGCCGCTGCCCGCTCACCGGCGGCAGGCCGTCGTCCCGATCGGCCACGCCGGCCACCTTGGCTTCGGCAAAGGGGAGCACCCCCTGGGCGGCCAGCCGCCGCTGCGCCTCCGCCTGCCGCACGCGGGCGTCCTGCTTGAGCAGGTCGGGGTGCCGGCGCGCCGCCTCGGCCAGCAGCGAGGCCAGGCGCGCCGAATCCACCGCCACCGCGATGCCGTCCACGGTGGGCACCGCGCCGGCGGGGAGCGCGGCCGGCGCCCCGCTGTCGCTCCACAGCAGCGCCGTCACGTCCAGCGTGGCCAGGTACCACGCGTTCTCCGCCTCCGCCCGCGTCACCTGCCGCCGCTGCAGCTCCAGCAGCGCCTCCGCCGAATCGATCGGGGCGCTCTCCCCGTTGACCACCCGCTGCCGCACGGCGGCCAGGCGGAAGGCCGCCAGCGCCTCCCCCTCCGCCGCCACCGTGCGGCGCTGCCACCCCTCGTACCAGTTGCCGTACGCCTTGGCGGCGGTGAACAGCAGCTTGTTGAGGAGGGCCGTCTGGTCGGCCGCACCCGCGTCACGCGCGGCGCGCGCCACCGCCAGCGCGGTGCGCCGCTCGTCGGTGATGATCCGCTGGCCCAGCGGAATCGAGACCCCTGCCGAGAGCGTCCCCGTGCCATCGGTGCGCCGGTCGGGGTTGGCGTACTTCCCCAGGGTGCGGTCGAAGGCCAGCGTCACGTCGGCGCCGATGGGGAGCGGGATCTTGAGCTCGGCGTCCACGTAGTTGTAGTACGAGACGCCGCCGGCCACCTTCTGGTCCCAGGTGGCGGTGATCGTGGGGTCGAAGGCCCCCCACGCCTGGCGGAGCTCGTTCCGCGCCTGCTGCGCCACCAGCCGGGCCTGCTGCGCCACCGGGTGCCGCGCCAGCACGGCGTCCACCAGCGCGGCAAAGGGGAAGGGGAGCGAGTCCGGCGCCGTCTGCGCGCCGGCATCCGCCCCGACACCCGCCAGCGCCAGCGCCAGCGCCCCCAGCGGACCCAGCCGCCTCACTTCTTCCCTCCGCCGCCCGCGCCACCCTCGCCCGCCGGGAGCGCACCGCCCTTGCCCGCCACCTCGTCGCCGGGGAGCGCCTGATCGGCGCTGATGGAGAGCGGGAAGCCGTTGAGCTGCCGCCACAGCTCCCACCCCACGGTGACGTTGTCCAGCATCGCCCACCCCTGCACGCCGGTGCCCAGGCGCAGCTGCTCGGGCCACGGCGCATCGCGCGTGGTGTCCGGGACCAGCAGCACGCGGAAGGTGCCCCCCTTGGAGGGGAACTGGTCGATGACCGCCACCTGCGCGCCGAAGGTCCCCACCGCCACCTGCGGCCACCCCGAGATCTGCAGCGCCGGCCACCCGTCGAAGAACACGCGCACGTGCCGCCCCGGGCGCAGCAGCACCACGTCCATCGGCTTCACGAACAGCTCCACCGCCTTCTCCGGGCGCGCCGGCTGGATGGTGACCACCGGGTCGCCGGCCTTCACGATCTCCCCCTGCCCGGTGCGCGTGGCCCGCACCACGTAGCCGTCCTGCGGGGCGGTGATGAGCGCGAAGTCGCGGCGCGCGGCCAGCGCGCCCACCTTGTCGCGCAGCTTGGCCACCTCGGCGCGCCCCTCGCCCACCTCCGCCAACGTGGCCGCCCGGTCGGAGCGGGCCTTCGCGATCTTCTCGCCGTAGTCCGCCGGCAGCCCCGCCAGCTCCGCCTCGTAGATCGCCAGCGCCTGCTGCTTCTCCACCAGCTTGGCCGACGCCGACTGCGCGCGCAGCTGGAACGCCTGCACATCGTTGACCGACACCAGCCCCAGCGTGTCGCGGAACAGCCGCTCCCGCCGCCGCAGCTGGTCGCGCGCCACCGAGTCCTCCAGCACCACCTGCCGCAGCTCGGCGCGCGCCTGCGCCAGCTTGTTGCGCACCTGCCCCGCCTTGATCCCCTGCTGCACTTCCAGCTGGGCCACCAGATCCGCCAGCGCCGCTGCCTTGGCCTGCTTGTCGCGGATCGCCCCCTCCTTGGCCCGCTGCTGCTCCTGCGTGAGCGACAGCACGGCGGGGTTGAGGTAGTCGTCCTTGATCTCGGAGATGCGCGCGATGGAGTCGCCGCGGCGCACGAACTGCCCCTCGGCCACGTACCACGCCTCGATCCGCCCGTCCAGCCGCGACGGAAGCAGCTGCGGCCGGTCCGACGGGTCCAGCGCCGTCACCGTCCCGCTGCCCCGCACGCTCTGCTGCCACGGGAGGAACAGCGCCAGCAGCCCCGCCAGGAGGATCCCCCCCAGCCAGCGGGAGACAATGCGCCCCGAATCGGCCGCGCCCAGCAGCGCCGCCGTTTCCAGCGGCAGCGCCTTGAGCTCGCGCTCGAGGCTGAGGTCGTCCTGCAGCGGCGTCCCCATCGTCAGCGCCCTCCCGTCATCGGCGGTTCATGCAGCAGCGCCCGGCACACCGGCAGCGCCCGCAGGGCGGCGAAGGGGCCATCGGCCACCAGACGCCCGTCCTCCAGCACCAGCACCCGGTCGAAGGCCTCCAGCAGCAGCGGGTCGTTGGACACCGCCAGCACCGTCCAGGGACGCGCCCGGTCGGTCAGCACCGCCAGGATCAGCGCCCGCGAGCCCGCGTCGAGGTTCTGGAAGAAGTCGTCCAGCACCACCAGCCGCGGCGCGCCCACGATCCCCTGCGCCACCAGCAGCTTGTTGGCGAGGTGCGTCGGCAGCGACCGCCCCCCGTTGGTGATCTCCGTCTGCAGCCCCTGCGGGAGCTGCTGCACCGCCTCGGTCAGGTCCAGGTCGTCCAGCACCTGCTGCACGTCGGCGGGGCGCAGGTGCCCCCGCCCCACATGGATGTTCTCCTCGAGGGTCCCGTCGAAGAGGTCGGTCCACGAGAGCATCTGCCCCACCCGCGCCCGCAGGGCGGGGCGGTCCAGGTCGCGCAGCGTCACCCCGTCCAGCCGGATCGTCCCCTCGTACTCGTCCAGCAGCCCCCCCAGCGCCTTGAGCAGCGTGGAGCGCCCCGAGCCGTCCACCCCCATCAGCGCCACCCGCTCGCCGGGCTCGATGCGCAGCGACACCCCGTCCACCGCCGCCGCCGGCGCCGACGGGTAGCGCACCCGCAGCGCCCGCGTCTCGATGGCCATCCCCGTCCCGGGATGGTCCTCGGGCGCCATCCCCCCGCGCCCCTCCAGCGGCAGGTCGGCCACGTGCCCCGCCTTGTCCACCGACGTGAGCACGTCGTACACCGTCGACAGGCTCGCGATCAGCTTCTCCACCCCCACGAGGATGTTGATGATCACCACCTCGGCCGCCACGAACTGCCCCAGCAGCAGCTGGTTGGTCTGCACCAGCGTGGCCCCGATGATCAGCACCGCCGCCGTGATGAGCGTCTTGAAGCCGATGAGGGCCACCGTCTGCCGCACCAGCACGGCGAAGTGCTTGCGCCGGTACTTGAGGTAGCCGGTCACCACGTCGTCCATCCGCTCCACCGGCAGCGTGGAGTCGCCCGCGTACTTGAAGGCGTGGAAGGCGCGCGCCAGCTCCTCCAGCCAGTGCACCGCCTTGTACTTGTACTTCGACTCCACGATGGAGGTTGCCAGCCCCTCGGGGCCCGTCCACCGGATGATCCACCACACCGCCGCGCTCACGATGATCGCGAACACCGAGAACCACGGGCTGTACAGCGTCAGCAGCAGCAGGCCGAACAGGATGGTCAGGAGCGCGGTGGGCACGTCCAGCAGCAGTTTCTGCACCCCCTTCTGGATGGCCACCGCCTCGAACAGGCGGTTCATCTGCTCGGGCAGGTTGGTCTCCAGCGAGACGCCGTAGCGCACGCGCGGCACCCGGAAGGCGAACTCCAGCGCCATCCGCGCGAACACCCGCTGCTGGATCCGCTCCACCACGCGCAGGATCCCCACCTGGAACGCCCCCGCCACCACCGTCCCCAGGATCACCAGCGTGATCAGCAGGATGACCGGCTGCAGGAACAACCGCCCCTGCACGAGCTGCACGATCCCCCCCACCGCCAGCGGCAGGATGAGGCTGAGCCCCCCGGACAGCGCGGCGTAGAAGAACACCGTGAGGACTTCGCGCCGCTCCCGGGCGATCAGCGCGAGGGTGCGTTCCACCGGCGACCGGTGCGCCGGCGGCGCGGCCCCCACCTCGGGGCCCACCGGGCTGTGCGGCCGCTCGGTCCCGCGGCTGGCCTCGGCCGGCCGCAGCGCCAGGGGCGCCAGCGCCCGCACCGGCGTGTCGCCCCACTGCCGGCGCAGCACGTCCAGCACCGCCTCCGTTCCCGTGGCCAGCCGCAGCTCCACGCCGTCCGCCGCCACCTGCAGCAGGGTGGGCGCCTCGTCGTCGTCCCGGGTCACCACCTGCGCGGCCTGTGCCGGCCCGAGCAGCACCACCGGCAACACCCCGGCGGTCACCGCCGCCCGCAGTTCGTCCATCGCCAGCGTGCGGTCCACATAGCCCACGTCCACGGCCCCACCCAGCGAGCGGATGCGCGCGTCCAGCGAGGCACCATCCGGCACCTGCCGCGTGAGGGCGCGCCAACGCCCCGGCTCGACATCGAGCCCGAGCGCATCGCACACGAGTTGGTTGATGCGGGTGGCTTGCGCGGGCATGACGAGGGCTGGAGGAATCCGGGATGGGCGGGCGCTGGCGCGCCGAGGACCGCGACCCGGTGGACGGCGGCGCCCTCCGGGTAAAGACCTAAAAAATACGATAAACAGACTCGGGATTCAACGGGGGTCGGGGGAACCCTGGCACTTTTCCCCAGCCGTGACGTACTAGCACCCCGAAGTGCCCCTCGAGTTCGCCATTCAGCCCCTGTGCCCCTCCCGCGCATGCTTTCCGTTCACGGGCCCCGCCCCCGCCCCCGCCCCCGCCCCCTGTTCCCGGTGCTCGCCGGGATCGCGCTGCTCTCGGCCAGCGCCCTGCACGCCCAGGGCACCCCGCTCCAGCCCCCCACCGGTCGGCTGGTGGGGGGGGTGGCGCTCCAGGTCACCAATCCCCGCGGAGCCTTTGGCGACAATGTCGGCACCGGCTTCGGGGCGGGGGGGCACCTCATCTGGCGCCTGGAGCCCTCGGCGCTGCTCAACCTGCGCACCGAGCTCGGCATCCTGACCTACGGCACCACCAACCGCCGCATCCCCATGGCCAACACCGGCGGGCTCATCCAGCTGCGCCTGCGTACCAGCAACAACATCGCCTCCGTGGTGGCCGGGCCGCAGCTGATCGGGGCCGTGGGTCGTTTCACCCCCTATTTCGCGGCGCTGGGGGGCTTCTCCGTCTTCTGGACCGAGAGCACGGTGGAGGGATCGCAGAACGTGAACACCCCCTTCGCGTCCACTACCAACAGCGCGGACGCGGTGCTGGCCTACGGGGGGAGCGGCGGGGCCTACTGGCGGATTGCCCAGGGGAGTCGGCCGGTGCGGCTGGATGTCAACGTGCGCTACTTGCGTCACGACGACGTCCGGTACCTCACGGATGACCGGGTGACTGCGGCCTTCCGGGCCAATGCGGAGCCGGTGCCGCTGCGCGGCCGAGCCGACATGGTGACGTACTCGCTCGGGGTCACCGCCCACCTGTTCTAGCGGCGGCTAGTCGTCGGCGGGGCCCTGCCGGTCCCGCTTGCGGGCCCCCCGTTCGCGCTTGTCGCTCAGGCGCCGCTCCACCGAGGCGCGCGTGGGGCGGGTGGCCTGGCGGGGGCGCGGCACCACCAGCGCCCGGGACACCAGCCCGCTCAGCCGCTCCAGCGCCTCCGCCCGGTTCTGCTGCTGGCTGCGGTGCTCACCGGCCACGATGCGCAGCGTGCCGTCGCCTTCCAGGCGCCCCCCCAGGCGGGCCACGACATGCGCCTGCTGGGCGGGGGTGAAGGCCGCCGAGCGCCCCGGGTGCCAGGTGAGCACCACCCGGGTGGCGCTGCGGTTGACGTGCTGGCCCCCCGGGCCGCTCCCCGTGATGGCGCGCAGCGTCAACTCCGCCCAGGGGATGGTCACCCCAGGGCGCACCGCCACACCGGCCGGCGTCGGCGGCGCCTCCCGCGGGTCCACGGCCCTACGCTCCCCGGCAGGGGGTGGCCGACAGGCGCGCGCGGATCGCGTCCGGCGTGGGGCGGGCCTCCAGGGCTGGCGCCCGGAAGATGGCCACGTACTCGCCGGGGGCGGTGCGCGTGAGGCCGGCCATGCGGTAGCCCACCGCCTCCAGTTCGCACCGCAACAGCCCGGGCGGGGTGCCGTGGCTGTCGGTGCGCCGGTCCAGGTCCAGGATGACCAGCCGACCACCGGGCTTCATGGCGGTGGCCAGGTTCCACAGCACCCCGAACGGCTGCTCGATCTCGTGGTACATGTGGATCATGAACGCCAGGTCCAACGCGCCGGCGGGGAGGCGGGGATCGTGCGGGTCGCCCAGCACCACCTGCACGTTCTCCCAGCCGTTGCGCCGCACCCGGGTGGCCAGCAACCCCAGGTACTCGGGCACGACATCCTGCCCGTACACCCGGCCGCCAGGGCCCACCAGCGGCGCCAGGCGGGCCACGTAGTAGCCGTCACCGGCCCCGATGTCCGCCACCTGCATCCCGTCGCGCACCAGGGCCAGCGCCACGACCCGGGCAAACTCCCCGTCCTCGTCGCGCTCCCGTTCCCCAATCCAGCGGGGGGCTACGATGTCCGACACCGGGCGTTCGGGGCGTGGGAAGGACGTTGCCGGCTCACCGGGGGGCGCCGCCGGCCGGAGGGTGTCCTGCGCGCTCCCGTTGGCAGTCCCGCCTCGGGCCGACAGGGTGTCCGCCATGGCCGAACAGGCCAGCGCCGAGGAACTCCCCCAAGCGGCCAGGACCAACAGGGTCAGCGCCAGGGGACGGAGGGGCCCAACGGGGCGAGGGGAGCGACGCATGGGAAGGTGGTCGGGGACGGGCGGCGACGCGGGGGAATGGTGGGGTGGTGCGCGAACGTCAGCGGGGAGCGGCCTGGGGGTGATCGGGGCGGCGGTGCACGCGCACCGCCGCCACACGCCGCCCGTCCATGGCCACCACTTCCAGATCACCGTGCGGGTAGGCCACGCGGTCCCCGACGCGGGGGAGTCGCCCCAGCGTGGCGAATACGTAGCCCCCCAAGGTGGACCAATCCCCCTCGGGGATGGCCACCTGGTGGTCCGACCGCACGTCCACCAGCGACAGCGAACCGGCCAGCTCCAGCACGCCATCCTGCAGCATGGCGTCCCGCGACAGGGGGTCGTACTCGTCGGCGATGTCGCCAATGACCTCCTCCACCAGGTCTTCCATCGTCACGATCCCCGCCGTCCCGCCGTATTCGTCCAGCACCACCGCCAGCTGGGCGCGCGTGCGGCGGAGGTCGTCCAGCACCCGCTCGGCCGGCCGGGAGGCCGGCACGAACAACGGTTCGCGCAGGTGGTCAGTCAGGCGAAACGTTTCGGGGGCATCGTGCAGCCAGAAGTCCTTGGCCACGAAGACCCCCACGATGTCGTCGGGGGTGTCCCGAAACACGGGATAGCGCGAATAGCGCTCGCGCCGCAGGGTCTCCACCAACTCGTCCAGCTCGATCTCCTCCGCGATGGCCACCATGCCGGTGCGGGGGCGCATGACGTCCAGGACCTTCTTGTTGTGGAAATCGAAGACCCCGGCCAACATGGCCGAGTCGGACTCGTCGAGGGTGCCGTGGGCCCGGGCCTGCATGACCAGCAGCCGCAGCTCCTCGGGCGAGTGCACATGGGCCCCCTCGGACACCGGGTCCACCCCCAGACGGCGCAGGAGGCGGTTGGCGGTGCCGTTGAGGAATCCGATGAAGGGGGACATGGCGGCGGAGAAGACCATCAGCGGCCGCGCCACCATCCGGCTGACCGACTCCGGGCGGGCCAGGGCGATGGACTTGGGGGCCAGCTCCCCCAGCACGATGTGGAGGAAGGTGATGACCAGGAAGGCCACCACGATCCCGGCCCCGGTGTGCGCCGCCCCGGGGGAGACGGCGACCCCCACGAGCGCCAGCGCGCGGTCCACCAGCACGGCCACGGCCGGCTCCCCCACCCACCCCAGCGCCAGAGAGGCCAGGGTGATCCCCAGCTGCGTCCCCGAGATGTAGCGGTCCAGCTGCGACAGCGCCCGCTGCACCACGGCGGCCTTGCGGTCCCCTTCCGCCGCCATCTGGTCGATCCGGCTGCGCCGCACTGCCACCAGCGCAAATTCGGCGGCCACGAAGAAGGCGTTCAGCAGCACCAGACACAGCACCACGAGGAGGCGGACCACCACGGTGGTGGCGGTCAGGGGGGCCGCGGGTTCCAGCGGGGCGTCAAGCATGGAAGGAAAAGAAACGAGGACGGGGGTCGTTCGTCAGTAGCGCGACAGGCTCTTGCAATTTGCGACACCCCTGCGGTTCCGGGCGATGGAATGCCGGCGGCAGGGATCGCGTTCCCCGTGCCCCCTCGCGTGCGCTACACCCCGGCTTTTGCCCACGAACCTGTCCAGGAGCTCCTGGAGCCGCGCCGGATCATCCGGTGGGGGTGGGGTGGGCGCATGTCGGTGGCCACCGCGCTGCTGCTGGCCGCGGTGTTCGTCTGGCGGGAGGCCGACCCGGCGGACACGCTGGTGGCCACCTTGGCCTTCGCCCTGGCCACCCTGGCCACGGTGGGGGGGTACCTGCGCGCCGAGGGGGCTCGGCCGCTGGGGCGGGTCTTCCTGGCGGTGCACTTCGCCGTGGACCTGGCGCTGGTCACCCTGGCCGTGTGGCTCACCGGCGGGTGGAGTTCGCAGTTTGCGGCGCTCTACATCCTGGTGATCAGCGGCGCCACCCTGGTGCTGTCGTTCCAGGGGGGGATGCTGGTGGCGCTGGGGGCGTGCCTGCTGTACGGGGGGGCCGTGCTGGCGCAACGCCCCGGGTGGCCCGAGGTGGGGCTGCTGGTGCAGGTGACCGTCTTCCTGGCCATCGGCGGCGGCCTGGGGCTGCTGGTGCACCGGCTGCGGCAGCTGCAGCAGGGGCGCTCCGCCTTCGCGCAGCAGCTCATGACGGTGCAGTTCGAGGCGGCGGACATCCTGCGCTCGATCCGCTCCGGGATCATCACCATCGATCCGCAGGGGCGCCTGCTGTACGCCAACCCCATGGCGTCCGAGCTGCTGGGGCACGACCTGGAGCCCCAGATGGGGCGCCCGGTGCTCCGGGTGCTGGAGCGGAGTGCGCCGGAGCTGGCGCAGCTGCTGGTGGACTCCTCGCGCGACCGGCGGCGCGTGGCCCGGGCCGAGGGGGTGATCGTGCGCGAAGGGGGCGCGATGGAGGTGGGGATGACCACCACCGTGGCCGAGGGGGCGGGAGTGGGGGATCGGTACACCACCACCGCCATCTTCCAGGACATCTCCGACAGCAAGCGGCTGCAGGCGCTGCATGTGCGCACCGAGCGGCTGCAGGCGGTGGCCGAGTTGAGCGCGTCGCTGGCCCACGAGATCCGCAATCCGCTCGCCTCCATTCGGAGCGCCACCGAGCAGCTGGCGCGTCGTCAGGGCCTGGCCGCCGGCGGCGAGGACGATGAGGACGGCGTCCTGCTGCACACGCTCATCGTGCGCGAGGCCGACCGCCTGAGCCGCCTGCTGGGGGACTTCCTGGACTTTGCCCGCGCGCAGGTGTCGCGCCTGGCGCTGCTGGACCTGGGTGAGGTGGCGCGTGGCGCGGCGGCGCTGGCCGCCGCGCACCCGGAGCGCCCGGACGGCGTGGAGGTCACGGTGGCGGTCACCCCCGGGCTGCCCATGGTGGAGGGGGACGAGGACCTCCTGCACCGGGCCGTCTTCAACCTGGTGCTCAATGCGGTGCAGGCCGTCGAGCCGGGGGGGCGGGTGAGCGTGCGGGTGGAGCCGCACGATGCCGTGGGCCCCGCGGTCCCCGAGGGGCAGGGCCCCGAGGCGCCGCCGCTCATCGCCGTGAGCGTGACCGACGACGGCCCGGGGATTCCCCCGGCGCTGCGCACGCGCCTCTTCGAGCCGTTCGTGACCGGGAAGCCCGGGGGCACTGGCCTGGGGCTCCCGGTGGTGCATCGCGCCGTGGAGGCGCACCGCGGGCTGGTGCTGGTTGATTCCCTCCCGCGCGGCACCCGTTTCACCATGTTCCTCCCCGCCTCGCTTGCGCGGCGGGGGACTCCCGCGGTGTCGGCCGCCCGCGTGCCCACCCCCCTTCACACCTGATTCATGGTCACCACGGCCACCCCTCCGCGCGTGCTCGTTGTGGACGACGAGACCGGCATCCTCGACTCGCTCCGCATCCTGCTCAAGTCGGAGGGATTCCATCCGGTCATGGCCCACGGCGGGCGGGCGGGGCTGGCCCAGCTGCAGGCGGAGGCCCCCGACGTGGTGCTCACCGATATCCGCATGCCGGAGGTGGGGGGGGTGGAGGTGCTGGAGGCGGCGCGGCGCACCAACCCGGGCGTCCCGGTCATCCTCATGACGGCGCAGGCCACGCTGCAGACCGCCATGCAGGCGGTGAACGCGGGGGCGTTCTACTACATCCAAAAGCCGTTCCGCAACGACGAGCTGGTGGCCATCCTGCGCCGTGCCTCGGAGCACCGGCGGCTGCGCAGCGAGAACCAGGCGCTGCGCCAGGCGCTGCAGCGGCGCGACGGGGCGGCGGGCGGGCGCCCCGTGGGGCACAGCCCCGCGTGGCGGGACGTGCTGCAGCTGGCCGAGACGGTGGCGCCCACCGACTCCACGGTGCTGATCACCGGCGAGTCGGGGACCGGCAAGGAAGTGGTGGCCCGCTACATCCACGACCTCAGTGCCCGTCAGGAGGAGAGCTTCCGCTCCATCAATTGCGGGGCGCTCCCCGAGTCGCTGCTGGAAAGCGAGCTGTTCGGCCATGTGAAGGGGGCGTTCACTGGCGCGGTGAAGGACAAGGAGGGGCTGTTCACCGCCGCGCGCCGCGGCACCTTCTTCCTGGACGAGATCGGCGAGACCACCCCCAGCACGCAGGTCAAGCTGCTGCGGGTGCTGCAGCAGCGCGAGGTGATCCCGGTGGGCGCCACCGAGGCGGTGCCGGTGGAGACGCGCCTGCTGGCGGCCACCAACCGCGACCTGGAGGAGGAGATCCGCCGCGGCAGCTTCCGCGCCGATCTCTTCTATCGGCTCAATGTCATTGCCGTGCACCTCCCGCCGCTGCGGCAGCGCGGCGACGACATCCTGCTGCTGGCGGAGGCGTTCCTCTCGCGCAGCGCGCGCGGGGGGGAGCCCAAGGCGCTGGCGCCGGGGGCGCGCGACGCGCTGCTGGCGTACGGGTGGCCCGGCAACGTGCGCGAGCTGGAGAACGCGCTGGAACGGGCGGTGATCCTGACCGCGGGCGACGTGATCGAGGCGGAGGCGCTGCCGGCGCGGGTGACCGAGCGCCGCGCCGAACCGCTGCTGTCGGACCGCCCGCCGGCCACTCCCACGATGGAGGCGATCGAGCGCGCGTACATCCAGTGGGTGCTGCAGGCCGAGGCGGGAAACAAGAGCCGGGCGGCTGAGGTGCTGGGGATCGACCCGTCCACGTTGTACCGCAAGCTGGCGCGGTACGGCGAGGGGGCGTGACCCGCGCGCCCGCGACGCCGATGGGGCGCCGCCGGGGGTTCACGCTCATCGAGCTGCTGATCGTGGTGGTGGTCATCGGCCTGCTGGCCGCGCTGGCGGTCCCCAAGTACCGGGAGACCAAGCGGGTGGCGTACGTGGCCGAAATGAAGGCGGCGCTGCGCACGACGGCGCTGGACATGGAGCTGCGCTTTGCCAACCGGGGGAGCTACTCCGCCTGTCCGCCGGGTGCGGTCTGCGCGGCCTCACTCCCCGACGAGGGGGCGCTCACGGGGTTGTCGGTGACGGTGGACCTCGCCAATGCCACCGGCTGGCGCGCGCGCGCGGTGCACGGAGGGGCGCCCGGGGCGGAGTGCCGGGCCGGAGCCGGCTCCCTGGTGCCGGCAGGGCTGGACGAAGGGGTCCCCGGCGGTCCGAACTGCCGGTAGGTCCCGGGCGACGGGTGCTGGCCATGCGAGGCGTCCCGCCCGTGCGGTGGCAGGGCCCCGTCGGCGATGGCGAGGTACGCGCGGCCGGGTGGCGCCGGGTTTCCTTCTCCCTGGGTGCCCAGCACCCCTGACGGCGCCACACCGGCAGACCGCGTTGCAAAGTGCGGCGCCCGCTGCAACACACCGCACCTCGCGGTGGATCAGGCGAGTGGCCATTCGTGATAAAACCATGCAATACAAGGTGTTAGGGCGAACTCAGGCATATGGCACGCCCTTTGCACCGTCCTCAGGCGGGCGGGGCACTCCCACCGCCTCGCACCTCACCCCCTCTTTGGAGCACTACCATGCAGCGCACCCGCAAGGGCTTCACCCTCATCGAACTCCTCATCGTGGTCGTGATCATCGGCATCCTGGCCGCCATCGCGATCCCGAAGTTCGCCGACACCAAGCGCAAGGCGTACGTGACGGCCATGAAGTCCGACCTCAAGAACGGCGTCTCCGCCGCCGAGGCGTTCTTCGCCGACAACAACACCTATGCGGGGTTCACGGCGCCCACCGGTTCGACGGGCGTGACGCTCGCGGTGTCCAACCTCACCGCGACCGGCTACACCATCTCGGCCACGCACGCCCAGGCGTCGGGCGCCACCTGCTCCGTGGGTGCGGGCACTGGCACCCCGACCGGGCTCCAGGAAGGCTCGCCGGGCGGCGCGACCTGCAAGTAAGCTGGCCGACGCACTGACGTACCCGGCGGGCGACGGCGCTCCCGGTTCCTTGGCCGCACACGGCCACCCGACGTGGGACACCGCCCCTCCGTTCCTTCCCGAATCTTCACCGGTACTCCTGACATGACGCAGAACCGCAAGGGCTTCACCCTCATCGAGCTCCTCATCGTGGTCGTGATCATCGGCATCCTGGCTGCCATCGCGATCCCGAAGTTCGCCGACACCAAGCGCAAGGCGTACGTGACGGCCATGAAGGCCGACCTCAAGAACGGCGTGTCCGCCGCCGAGGCGTTCTTCGCCGACAACAACACGTACGTGGGGTTCACGGCGCCCGCCGCGTCGGCCGGCGTGACGCTGACGGTTTCGGCGCTCACGGCCACCGGCTACACGATCACGGCCGCGCATGCCCAGGCGTCGGGCGCCAGCTGCACCGTGGGCGCGGGCACCGGCAAGCCGACGGGACTCAACGAAGGGCAGCCGGGCGGCGCGACCTGCAAGTAAGTCGCCGCGGGACGCGCCGGATGGCGAGCGTCATCGCCGTCCGGTTCCCGGCCCGCCCCCGCACGGGGGAGGCCAGGCGCACGGGTGGTCGGGCGTGAAGCCCGCCCTGCACGAACGCCCGCTCCGCGTCCCGCACCCCACCTTCCCGGAGTCCGTCATGCCGCGAACGCACACGGGTCTTGCCCGACCGGGCCCCACCCGATCCGGCTTCACCCTCATCGAACTGCTGATCGTGGTGGTGATCATCGGCATCCTCGCCTCGGTGGCGGTGCCGAAGTTCGCCGACACAAAGAAGAAGGCGTACGTGGTGGCGATCAAGCAGGACCTCAAGAACCTCGTGATTGCCGCCGAAGCATATTTCTCGGACAACAACACCTACGTGGGGTTCACCGCCCCGATCGGGTCGGCCGGCGTGGTGGTCTCCGTCACGCAGGCCACGCCCACGGGATGGCAGGCACAGGGCACGCACGCCCAGGCGGTCGGCACGGTGTGCGTGATCGGCATCGGCACCAACACCCCCACCGGAATGCCGGAAGGCGCCCCGGGCGGAGCCAGCTGCAAGTAGGCGGGAACGGGTGGCGTGCCGTGGCCGTGGTCCGGGCTTTTCGCGGACCTCGCCACCGAGGCGATATGCGGGGGACCCACACTGGTGGGTCCCCCTTCGCCGTTTCACCCCCGGGCCACGCGCCGCGGTGGCGAGGGGGAGGAGAGGGGGGCCACGCGCCGCGGCGCCATGACCATGCTGCGACGCCGCGGTTACCGCGCGGGACGTCCCCGTGCGTACCGTGGGACCATGTCGCTCCGCCCCCGCCCCCGTCCCGGCTTCGCCACCCTCCGCGTCCGACGCCCCGCACCTCGCCGTGCCCACCGCGGCCGACGCGGCGCGCTGTTGGCCGAGCTGCTGGTGGCCCTCGCCCTGTGTGGTGTGGTGGCCGCGGTAGTCGCCCCGTCGATTACGGGCACGCTGCAGCTGGACGACCGTGCCCGCGCCCTCACCGCGGGGGCGCTGGCCGCCACCCGTGCGGTGGAGCTCGGGTTGGGCTATCCCTGCGGGATCGCGCCCCCCCCCGTGCCCCCGGCAGGCCCTCGCCTGCGCCTGCACGTCGCCGACCACCCCGAACCGACCGGTCGTCAGCGCCAGGCCACGGTGTGGTATACGCCTTCGCATGGCCGTTCGCCTCGCCCGCTGGTCATCCTCGCCAGCCAGGTGGCCTGCCCATGACCACGTCGCGGTCCGGCACCACCCTGGTCGAGCTCCTGGTGACCCTCCCGCTGGCGGCGCTGGTCCTGGCGCTGGTGGCGTCCGCCCTGCTCACCGGCTGGCGAGCCGCCCGCCAGCACGACCACGCCGCCCGTCACCTCCGCGAACTCCGCCACGCCCTGGGCGCCCTCTCGGCGGAACTCCGGCCCCTCGGGCCCGACGGCGTGCTGCACTGGAGCGATACG
Organism: Gemmatimonas sp.; assembly: GCA_044352305.1. Classification (GTDB taxonomy): domain Bacteria; phylum Gemmatimonadota; class Gemmatimonadetes; order Gemmatimonadales; family Gemmatimonadaceae; genus Gemmatimonas. The sequence continues at coordinate 5,431 of JBILED010000030.1, read as the reverse complement.
CTCCTCGCCCTGCGCGCCAGCATTGGCACCGCCCTCGTCTGTGACCATCCCGCCCCGGGGACCGTGGTCGTCGTCGCCTCCCCGGGGGCTTCCTCGGGCGTCCCGTGGCGCACGCCCCCCGCCGCGGGGGATGCCCTGCAGGGGTGGACACTTGCCGCCGATGCGCACACCCCGCGGCCACTCCACGCGACCGTCGAGTCCGTGGACGGAGGCGCATCCTGTCCGCCGTCGCCGGCGGTCCCCCGCGGCCGCAGGAGCCCCGTGTGGCGCATTGCCCTCCAGCGCCCCACCCCGCTGCCCTTGGCGCCAGGGCTCCCGCTGCAGGTGGCCCGGCCGGTCCGGTATCGGCTGTATGCCAGCCAGGGGCAATGGTTCCTGGGCCGACAGGCCTATACGCGCGGTGCGTGGGAGGGCATCCAGCCGATGGCGGGGCCCCTGGAATCCCCGGGGGCCGGCGCGATGCGAGTGCAGGGCTGGGATGCCACCGGCACCCTGCTGGCCCCGGGCGCAGCCGCCCCGCAGCACCTCGGACTCACGCTGCGCACCCCCGCGGGGCCGTCCGGATGGCAGGCACCACTTCGCCCCTATGCGCTGAATGCGGCGGTCACCCTGCGCCGGCGCGCCCCATGAGGCACCGCCTGCGCGCTGGCACCCTCCTCCCCGCCGTGCTGGTGGTGCTGGCCCTGGTGGCCCTGCTGGGCGTGGCTACGGCCTCCGGCACCGTGCAGGCGCACCGGGAGGCGCAGCTGGCCGCGCAGGGCGGCGCCACCCTGGTGCAGGCGGAGTCCGCCCTCGAATCGGTGCGCGCGCGGCTCGCCGATCCCGGGGGGGAGCACGGATGGCCCATCGCGTCGCTGCCATCCCCGGGCGTGGTTGACACGCTGCATCTCCCAGGCAACGGCGCCCACCCGGTCCGTGTCACCATCGCCCGCCCGCATCCGCTGCTGCTGTGGCTCACCGCCGACGCCACGGCCCCGCGGCAGCCCGGGTTCCCGCTCCTCGTTCGGCGCGTGGAGCGGGCCCTCTGGCTGCGCGTTCCCGCCATCGACCTCGCCGCGGCCGTCACTTCACGGGCGCCGGTGGAGGTGGAGGCCGTGGCGATGCTGGACGGGGACGACCGGGATCGGGGCCTTGCACCGTGCGGGCCCCCACCCGTCCCCGGTCACCTGCCACCGCTGGCGGCTGCCGCCGTGCTGGATGTCGACACGGTGGCCATCCGCGTCCGGCTGGCCCGCCAGCATCTCTGGGGGCTGCCACGGCTCCCGCCGGTGCCAGGCGGAGGGGAGTGGCAGGCGGTGGCCCTGGCCCCGCCCACCGCACCGTTGAGCGGAAGGCACCGGTGGCGCGGGGCGCTGGTGGTCGATGGCGACCTCACCATCGACGGGCGTCTTGAGGTGGACGGCGCGTTGCTCGTGCTGGGGCGCCTCACGGTGCGGGGGAGCCTCGTCGTGCGCGGCGCCGTCGTCATCGTCGCCCGTGCCGGGGGCGTCACCCGCCTCGGGCGGGGCACGAATGTCCGCTTCAACCGGTGCCTGGTGCAGCTGGCCCTGGCCACCCTCGCCGTGGCGCGGGCCGAACCGGTGGGGCACTGGGCCAGCGGCGAGCCATGAGCGGACTGTCACGCCACCGGCATCAGACCCCTGTCCTGCCCATGGGGCGGGCGTTACCAACTGCGCCACCGGTCGTTTCATGGTGGACGCGCGCTGTTTCAGCACGGCCCCAGGGACGGGGCAACCGGCACAAGGCCGGGGGCATCCCCTGGGGAGACTTTCTCCCGCATTCCCCCATGGCGCTCTTCGGCCGGCGCAAGCAGACCCTCGGGCTGGACATCGGCTCCGGGCTCGTCAAGGCCGTGGTCATCGACCACGGCGGGCGGGAGCCCGAGCTGCAGCGCGTGGTGCTCACGCCGCTCCCCGACTCCGCCATCGTGGAGGGGGAGGTGATGGACCAGGCGCTCGTGGCCGACGCCATCCGCGACACCGTGCAGGCCGCCGGCGTCAAGGCGCCCCACGTGGTGGCCGCCATCGGCGGGCGCGACGTGATCATCAAGCGGATCAGCGTCGACCGGGTCAAGCCGTCGCAGCTGCGCGAGCTCATGCGCTTCGAGGCCGAGCAGCATGTCCCCTTCGACATGGACTCGGTGGAGCTCGACTTCCACCTGCTCAACCCCGAGGCGAGCGACGGGGACATGAGCGTGCTGCTGGTGGCGGCGAAGCGCGAGCTCGTGGTGGCGCGGCGGGACCTCGTGAAGGAGGCCGGCATCGCCCCGGCGGTGATCGACGTGGACACCTTCGCGCTCCACAACGCCTTCGAGGCCAACCACCCCGAGGCGATGCGCGGCACCGTGGCGCTCCTCAACGTGGGGCACGACAACACCATCCTCATCGTGATGGACGCCGGTGTCCCCGTGCTCACCCGGGACCTTCCCGTGGGCACGCGCCGCCTCCGCGAGGCGGTGCAGGCGCGGCACGGGCTGGGGGGGGAGCAGGCCGAGGCGCTGTTGCGGGCCGACGAGCTCTCGCCGCTGCTTGACGAGGCGCTGGCGCTGCACGGCGAGGAGCTCGCCTCCGGCATGGAGCGGGCCGCGACCTTCCTCGCGACCACCTCGCGCAACCTGGGGCAGATCCGCGCCGTGTGGGCCTGCGGTGGCGGCGCCCGCGTTCCCGGATTCCTCCCGTGGATGGGGGAGCGGCTCCGCATCCCGGTCCAGCCGGCCAGTGCGCTGGCCGGCCTCGCGGTCGCGCGGGACGCCCTCGACGACCTCCCCTCCGACGACGTGGCGCCCCTGCTGATGCTGTCGGTCGGCCTGGCGCTGCGCGCCGCTTGACCTGCCTTCCGTGAGCCGCGCATGCTGATCACCGTCAACCTCCTGCCGGGCGCCAACAAGCCGTCGGCGCTCAAGGCCGACGTCGATGTGGCCAAGCTGTTCCGGTCGCTCGCCGGCTCCATCCGCGATCCCCTGCTGGTCGGGAGCATCGCCACCGTGGTGGCCTCCGTGGGCGCCGTGGGGTGGATGTTCTCCGCGCAGGCGGCGCGGGCGCAGGCGGTGACCGAGCGGCTCGAGGCCGCCATCACCGACTCCTCGCGGCTGAGCTCGGCCATCACCGCCCAGCGTCGGCTCTCGGCGGAGCGGGATTCGGTGGAGCGCAACCTGACCATCATCCGCAGCATCGACGAGACGCGGTACCAGTGGGCGCACATCCTCGATGAGGTGAGCCGCGCCCTGCCGGCGTATACGTGGCTGGTGTCCATCGACCAGACCAGCAAGCCGCCGCGCGCGCCCGAGCCCGACAGCGCCGCCGTGGCGGCCGCGGGGGGGGCGGCGACTGGCGCGGCCGCGCGCCCCGCCGTGCCGCCGTCGGTTCCGCTGGTCTTCAAGATCACCGGCCAGACCATCGACATCCAGGCGCTGACGCTGTTCATGCGACAGCTCGAGGCGTCGCCGTTCATCGCCTGGGTCACCCTGGTGCGGTCGGAGATCACCGTCGTCGAGGGGAAGGACGTCACCCAGTTCGAGCTCTCGGCCTCGTACGAGTCCCCGCCCCCCGGGGTCGCACAGGTCACCCCCCTCGTCATCCCTGTCCGGTAGCCGCCATGGCCCTCCTTCCCGACCGGCAACCCGATCAGGTCAAGCTGCTCGTCGGCATGGCCGCCGTCGCGCTGGCGGTGTGCTATTACCTGTATCCCCACGCGGACGCGCAGAAGCGGATCGCCGCCGACGAGGAGCGGATCGCCGCCCTCACCGTGCTCAATGACAGCGCGTCGCGTCAGTTCACCCCCGGCAGCATCCGCCGCCTGCGGGAGAAGGCGTCGGAGAATCGCGCGGTGCTGGTGGCCATGCGCCGCCTGGTGCCCACCAGTAACGAGGTCCCGGCGCTGCTGGAGGAGGTCAGCACGGCGGCCCGCCGGGCGGGGCTCGACGTGGGCGGCGTCATCCCCGAGCCCGTCATGGTGGGCGCCAACTTCGACACGTATCGCTATACCGTGACCATCATCGGCGGTTACCACCAGGTGGGCGAGTTCCTGGCCAACGTGGGCTCGCTGCCCCGCATCGTGGCGCCGGTGCAGTTCGCCATCGCGCCCGCCAACGCGCAGGCGGGCGGAGCCCAGGGGCGCGCCAGCAGCGTGAAGACGTCGGCCAGGGGCACCCTGGCCGCCACCATCATGTTGCAGACGTACGTGGAGCGCACCGCGACCCGCGGCGGCGCGGCCGAGGGGAGCCAGTCATGACCTCGGCATGGTTCCGCCACGCCGGGCCCTACCGGCGGGGGCTGCTGGCGGTCGCGGCCGGTGCCGCACTGTCGGCCGTGGCCGCGTCGGCGGGGGCACAGCCCGCCCCCGCGTCGGGCACCGCCCCCCGCGCGCCCGTGCGTGCCACCCCGGCCCGCAACGCGGCGGTCCCGCTGCGCGAGGTCACCATCAATCGGGAAACCTTCACCTACCAAGGGAACGGGCGCCGCGACCCCTATGGGTCGCTCATGACCAGCACGGACGTGCGCCCCCTGTTGTCGGACCTGCGGCTGACCGGCGTGGCCTTCGATCCGGCCGGGCGCAATTCGGTGGCCATCATGCGGGACTTGTATACCAAGGCCCAGTACCGGGTCAGTGTGGGCCACCAACTCGGGCGGCTGCGCGTGGCCGCCATCAACCAGCGAACGGTGCAGTTCACCGTCGACGAATTCGGATTCAGCCGGACGGAGTCGCTTCAGCTGAGCCGTGACACCTCCGCCGTGAGGAATCCCTGATGCTCCGTGCCCCGGCACTTCTGCTCGTGCTTGCCTTTGCCGTCCCCGCAGGGGCCGCGGCGGGCGGTTCGGTCCGCGTGGTCCCCATTGATTCCACCGGGCGTCGCGGCGAGGCGCAGCGTCCGGCGCTGGGCCCCGTGACAGGCATTGCGGTGGCTCCGGGGCAGGGGGGCGCCGAGATCGTGGTGACCGCCCCCACGGCCGGGGAGATCCGCCATTTCCGCCTCGCCGGTCCGTCGCGCGTGGTGGTCGACCTGGCCGGCAGCGCCCTGGCGCTCACCGGCGGCTATGACGGCCTGGCGCGAGGCCCGGTACGGAACGTCCGGCTGTCCCAGTACCGTCGGGATACCGTGCGTCTGGTCATTGACCTGGACAGCGCGCGCACCTATCGCGTGGATCGCGCCCAGGGGTTGGTGCGCGTGGTGGTGACCGCGCCGGCTGCGGCGTTCCCGCGCTGGGGCATCAACGGCGGGGCCGGGCCCTCCAAGGCGGAGCCCAAGGCGGAGCCCAAGGCGGAACCCAAGGCGGAACCCAAGGCGGAACCCAAGGCGGAACCCAAGGCGGAGCCCAAGGCGGAGCCCAAGGCGGAGCCCAAGGCGGAGCCCAAGGCGGAGCCCAAGGCGGAGCCCAAGGCGGAGCCCAAGGCGGAGCCCAAGCCCGCGCCGACGCCGGCCCCCGCTCCCAAG
>JBILED010000029.1:0-23210 GCA_044352305.1 Gemmatimonas sp. | reverse complement strand
CGCGTCCTGAAGGATCCCAAAGGGGAGGAGCACCATCTTTCCAAGCGTGGGAAAAACGCACTGGAGGTAATCCGCGGCGAATTCAGCTGGCTGGATCTGACCGTATCCGCCTTGACGCCGCCTCGGGACGACTCGGATTGGGTCTGGTGGACCTTTGCGGGAGATCGCTGCAATGCGGCCATTGCTCGCCACCTATCCAATGAGCTAGGCAGCGTCGGGTCGGTGGCGTCCGATGCGTTATGCATCCGCTTACGGGATCTCGGCGCCGGTGCGGGAACAGCCGATGCGGTCGTAAAGCGACTCCAAGGTGCCGTTCAGCGCGTAGCCACGGGTGATCCCGGATGGAAAACGGTGCCGGTCGACCTGCTTCCGAAGTTTGGGGAAAGCCTTCCGCAGGCTCTTCAGGAGGGATTGCTGCGTACCCGCGCGATGGATCAGGAGGCGGCCAATGTTATCGCTGGCCGGCCTATCCGGGTGGTGGTTGCTGGCCCACCGTGAACGAGGCCATCAGCGACGGTGGGATTGTTGCGCAAACCTGGCCGATCGACGGCAAATCCATGGAGGCTCTTTGGCGATCAATCTTGACGAACGGCATTCGATCCTCGAAGGAATGCAGGCCTCGCCTTTTCGGCTTCGTGTCCAGAGATCGATTGTGAATGAACTTGACGCGTTCCTGACGGACACCTATGGGATTTCGGATCCCATGACCACCGAAGCGCTTTACGGTAGCCTTGAGAGCGCTTCGGTTGCCGACAAGAATGCAAGGCGGTTGCTGCGTGCCATGGAGCATCGGAACGAGGCACACCGCGAGAGACGTGATGTCAAGGCGGCCGACGCGCGATTCTACGAGCTGATGGCCGTCATGCCGTACGCGGGATGGATTCATTCCCAAAAACGAGTCTACATCCTTGATGCCGCAGCGGCGCTGACGGCGGTCTGCCAGCGCCTGTCAATAACGGGACCGGTGCTCGATGTCGGCTGTCATCTCGGATATCACGCGACATGGCTTGCCGCTCACCTCGGCCTGAGCGTCACAGGGATTGACATCGCGAAGCGCCCGATTGCATTGGCCACAACGCTCGCGGCCAAACACGCGGGTGACGCCACTTTCGCGAATGCCGACTGGTCCAGCTTCACCAGCAGGAACCAGTACGAGCTGGTGTTCTCCATTGATGGTCCCTTTTGGTTTTCCAAGCAGGACGACAAGGTTGCTCGATTCTTCTCACAAAACCTTATGGATGGAGGGCTCTTTGTCGTCGTCGGCGAGGATGGACCGCCCTTTGACGTTATCGCTGCTACTGCCGAACGATATGGTCTCCGGCTGGTGCTCTCGGACGTGATAGGTGGCTGGACGGGCAGCAAGTTTGAAGGGTTGCCTTTGCTTGTGTTCCTCAAGGCTGAAAACAAGTTTGCCGCCTCACCTTCCATTGACCACTTTGATGGTCCATGGGATTCTCGATTTATTGCGTACAGCAATCATTCCAAGACGCCATGGCGTGAGAAGACGCAGGCGTACTTCCGCAGTCAGGGCTGATCGCGTTGTTCAAGGCAGTCTTGGCAAGCAATCGTGGTGGCACTTCGGTTAATGTGACATCGATGGACACTCTTGAAGCGTCGTCGGATTTCCCCTGGATGGAACGGCGCGGGTGAATCGGCAAGCAAATGCATGGCATCACCGGTTACCCAAGCGAAAAGGGCGGCTGGGCCTCGGGAAACCATCCCAGTTTGGCTGAGGTTTCCCGAGGCCGGAAGGTTTGGTTAGAGGCGGCTTGATAGGATCTCCCACCGGTTCCGGTGGTCCCCGAGCATCTCTGGGGTCACCGCCGTGTGAAAGGAATCCGGCTTCTTCGGGCGGACCCCGCCATGGCGCGCCAGAAACTGGCGGTGTGCGTCAATGACGATGGCTTGTAGGCTTTCCCACATCAGGACAAAGAAATCGTCGGCGCCGGTGTCCCGCAGCCGCACGAACACACAAACCAGGTTCGGATAGGCCGGGGCTATTGGCTCGCCGATCACTTGTCGCGATCCGTCCAGAGTGACGTTGGCAAAGGTGCGCACATCGAATTGCCAGGAGCCCCCGTTGATCGCCTTCACCTGAATGGCCTGGTGGCCGCCGGTGGCGTTGGAGGCCACAATGTCGTAGTAGGGCACATTGCCGGTAAAGGTGGTGGCGATGAACCCCCGGCGGCACACTTCGGCCGCCACGAGGTACTCGCCCACCTGCTTGGTCAGCTGGTTGCTTCGACCGGACATGCGTCCTCAGTGTCGTTGGGAGTTGGAACCTGTTTCGTCCGTGGGCCAATCGGCATTGATGAACGATGTCGTCCGCCTCGTTCTCGCAATCGGCGGCCCTGCCTGACAGTACAGTGTCTCAGCGCAGTTCGGATAGCGCACGCCCGCCTACGACCGTGGAAGGTCTACCACGAGCGGGCATTCCGTAAAGGGAAGCGCTCCTGTCTCGAGCTATCGCGGTGGCCGCCTCGGGGGGCAATTCATCCCTGAGACGGGAGCACGCCCTCGCGGCGCACTCTGTCACACCCCCGCTGGCGGCGGCAAAGGCAGCTCGGAACACTGGGAATCCTGATCAGGCGGAGGCAACGAACAACGATGAGCGGGGGGACCCGAGCGCCAAGGCAACGCTCAACGTCGACACCGCGCCGTCCAGGCCGAGACCCGTCACCAGAGGCCTTGGCCCTCCCCATGAACGGACTGTCAGGCCCCCTGCCTATCCTCCCGGTTCACCCCAACAGCCCGGCCCTCCGGGCGGGAGCCACCATGCGCCGCACCTCGGCCGTCATCGCCGTCATCCTGTCCACCACGTGGGGCACCGTCGCCTCGGCCCAGACCGTCCGCTGCACCTCGGACGCGATGGGCACCACCACCTACACCCGCTGCTCCGACGGCACCCGCTCCACCGCCGACCGGGTGGGGAGCACCACGTACATCCGCGACAACACCGGCCGGCGCGCCACGGTGGATGAGGTGGGGGGCACCTCCTACCTGCGCGATAACCGCGGCACGCGCGGCACGATGAACAGCTACAGTGGCACCAGCTACTACCGCGACAACCAGGGCGTGCGCGGCACCCTGGACACGTACGGGAGCACCACCTACTACCGCGACAATCAGGGGACCCGCGGGACCATCGAGAGCTACGGGGGGACCACCACCACGCGCCTCACGATGCCCCAGCGCCCGGTGGCCGCGTACGACCCGCTGTTCCCGTCGCGCACGCCGGCGAGGCCCATCCGGCCGTAAACGGGAGGCCCCTCGGGGGATCAGCGGCGCGGCTGGGGATCACGGCACAAGCCTCCCCGCTGAGCCACGGACGCTGGAAAACACCTCCCGGAACGGCCCCAGGAAGCGCCGCTCCGGCGACCAGTCCGTGATCGCGAACACCACCTGGGCGAACCCCCCGGCGTACGGCCCCTCCAGCGCCGAGCGGAAGTCCTGCGCCGTGCGGTGCGTATCGTTGGCGAAGGCGCCGCACCCCCACGCACCCAGCACGAGGGTGCGGTAGCCGTAGGCGTGAGCAATGGCCAACACCCGGTGGATACGACGTTCCAGCAGGTCGCCAGCCAGCGGCTGGCCTATCCGCGCTGCCACGGGGGCGGCACAGGTGATGACGTCCAGCAGCCAAGGGTCGTCCAGCAGCGTGCCGTCGTCCTGCCGGAAGAACGGCACCCGCGGGGACAGGATGGCCCAGTCGGTGGAGTCTGGGGTGGGGCGCTGCCGGTGGGCGGCGTACATGGGGTCCCCATCCAGCGTGGCAAACAGGGCGCTGGAGCGGCATAACACCTCCTCCTGCGCCCTGGCGCCGCCCAGAAAGCCACCCCCGGGCTTGATGCCATTGGCGAAGTTCAGCGCCAGCGGGCGGAGGCCATCCTCCGTCAGCCGGCGGGCCGCCGCCATGGTGGTCTCGTTGGCCACCTGCACACGGGTCCCCCGCTCCCGAGGCTCGCCGGCCGCCGGCAGTGGTGCGTCAGGTGGGATGCTCACCTTGGCGGCTACCGCCGCCGTCACCAAGGGGTGCCACTCCACCCGCTGGCCGTCGCGACGGGCATAGGCGCCCTCGCTAATGGCGTGTACGGCGCTGCGACCGAGCTGGCTGGCCACATGGCGCGGCAGATCCAGCTCCCGCTGTCGCGCGGCGGCAAGAGCGGGGGAGTCCATGCAGGGAAGGCAGGAGATGGGTGTCATTACGAGATAGATTGGGGACAGGATCCCGAGTGTACAGTTCCGGGGAAACCTACAGCTTCTCCCAGGGCTCGTTCGCGTTGAGGAGAGATCACGTATGCCCAAATCGATCATTGGAACGGTCGTCCGGACGGCTGCAGCCACCGCCGACGGCAGTGTGGAGATTCGATCTGCGGATGAAACGCTCCACCGTATCCCAGCTCACCATGCTCGAGGGTCCTTTCACGTCGGCGATCGCGTTGAGTATTCCATCACCACGGCCGGCGGGATACCCACCCGTGCGGAGCTGCGCCCCGTGCCGGTGCCTGCGGTGCCCATTGGGACCAAGGCGGAGCAGGCCACTTCTCCGCGAATGCAATCCATCCCGGTCCGGGTGCGGGAGGTTCCCACCGCGGTCAACGATGATTGTTTCGTTGTCGAGGATGCTTCCGGAAGCTGCTGGACGGTGTCTTTCCACGTGGCGGTGGGCTACCTCAAGCACGGGGATCGTGCCTTGCTTGAGACGGAGCAGCGCGGTGCCAACGTCTGGTTTGCAGCGCTTCGGTCGGAATCCGGGCAGCGTAAGCGTTTCTACAGAAATCCCGGTAGGGTGCGGCGGATTGGTCGGCGAACGGAGGTGTGGAGCGGATATCGCTGGATGACGCTGCATGAGGCGACTGAGGAGGGACTTTTGGTCCTCGGGGATGTCGGACGCTTGGTGAAGAGCGTTCGGGTCGGGGGAGGCGCGTTTGGCGGCCCAGGAGAGTATTCGGTCGATCTGTTCCTGTGGCGTGTCGCCGAGGGATATCTGCTGGATGTTCGGGAAGACGCAGAGGGCATTGAGTTCTACCCGTCCAAGGAGGATGCAATGGAGCGAGTTGAGGAAATCCGGCGCAGTTTCGGAAAGGGAGGCCGGCGTTGAGAATGGTCATCCCAGATGGATGGTTCCTGTCCCTTGGCAGGGAGGGACAATCGCTGGTGGATGGGGCACTCGCGGCCATGGGTGTGGTCAATGTCAGGTGGACTGGGCCAGTGCTTGATCTCCTGACGCAGTACCTCGACGAGGGTCTCCTCGGCGACAATACCTCGCAGGTGGAGCGCTGGATCCATGCTCCCACCCGGTCGCAGCTGATTGAGCATGTCAAGTATGGTGATGTGGATCGATCGGATCGCACCGCAATCCGAATGGTATTGCTGGCTGAGGCGCAATGCGTGTTCAATCAGGAGCCAGGCTACTGGGATCGTGAGCCCACCGGCCCTGTGATTGCCGCGATTAGGGGATCTGGCGGGTGTACCGGACTGCTCTTGTACGAGATCGAGCATTACGGAACGGGTCCGTACCGATGGCATGGACTGTTCAAGGGGCCATCAGCGGTTCGAGCCTAATTGAGGGGCAAAGGCTACCTGCTTGATTGTGAGGCCGTCCATTCAGCATTGCCACTGATGGTCGAGGAGCTTCGCCATTGAAATGGAGCATGGTCGGCGGTGCTGTCGGTTTGGCGATGACGTGGACAGTACCCGTAGACTCCCCCGTCCAGCGCACCGTTGGAAATGAGACTCGGCAGCGCTGGTGGCACACGGGGGCTGAGGCGGCGGCGCTGCGGTGGAGGCGGCGGGGAACCGGCGCGCGTGCGTCCCGTGTTCACCGCGTGACCGCCCATCGTGCGAGCTCACCTGTTGGAGACGTCCATGCCCCCCTTGCCTTCGTCGTCCCCGGTGGATCGCCGCGCCTTCGTGGGCACCACGGCCGCGTATTTCATTGCCTCCGCGCTGGCCGCGGCGTGCGGCGGCGAGGCCACGGCCCCGCAAGCCCCCGCGGCACCTGGGGGCACCACGCCAGGGGGCGGCACCAGCCCCGGGGGGCAGGCGGGGGTCACCATCAGCGGCACCGCCGTGGCGGTGAACGTGGCGCAGGCCAACATCGGCACGGCCGGGCAGTTTGTCATCCTGCAGGCCGCCGACGCCATCGTGATCAACGTGGGCACCGCGGGTTTCGTGGCGCTCTCCAAGACCTGCACGCACAGCGGCTGCGGGCTGTCGGGGTTCAACAACGGCACCGGTTTCCTGGAGTGCAACTGTCATGGCTCGCGATTCCGCACCACTGGGCAGGTGGCGGTGGGACCGGCCAATGCGCCGCTGCGCAGCTATCCGGTGACCGTGGACGGCGGGGTGGTGCGCTTCACGGTGTAGGGGGCGGCCCAAGACGCATGGCCGGCGGGCGCGGTGCGCGGCTGCGCGCCGCGGTGCATTTTTCCGGCATGCGTCGTTCCGCCCCGTGCGCGCCCTGGCGCGCTGCCCTCGCCCTGCTGCCGTCCTTGCCGACGACCTGGGTGCCTGGCACGGCACGGGTGGCACGGCGCATCGTCTCGCGACGGCCATGGACGGCCCACCGCGATCAACGTGCCTATTCCAGAAGGCCACCGATTTCCCTCGACGCCGCTAGACGCTGGGCTGAAGCATGACGAATCCCCTTCCTCCCGTCGCCGTCACGGCCGACCACCGCGACCGCGTCGTGCAACAGCTGTCGGCGGCGTTCGCCAACGACCGGCTGTCGGTCGAGCAGCTCGACGAACGCCTCGCGGCGGTCTATCGCGCCCAGACCCTGGCCGAGCTGGAGTCGCTCCTCGTCGATCCGGCCGATCCCGGGCGCGTGCTGGCAATGGACGGGATGGCGTCGCGCCTGGCGCCGGCGCACATCGTCCCGGCCCGCGGCGTGGTGATGGCCGTGATGGGGGGCTTCGACCGGAAGGGCGAATGGGTGGTCCCCCGGCAGCTCAAAGTCGTGGCCGTGCTCGGTGGCGGGGCGCTCGACCTGCGCGACGCCAGGCTCAGTCCGGGCGTCACCGAACTCGAAGTCTTCAGCGTGATGGGGGGCGTGGAGATCATGGTCCCGCCTGGCGTGCGCGTGGAGTGCGTGGGCATGGCCGTCATGGGCGGCTACAGCATCAGCGGCGGTGACACCACCGAGGCGCCCGATGCGCCCGTGCTCCGCATCAGCGGCTTCTGCCTCATGGCGGGCGTGGACGTGAACCGCAAGCTCCGGAAGCAGCGGAGCGAAAGGCGCTACAGTCAGGCGCTCGAACGGGCCGAACAGGTCCGGGCCGTGACCGGCGCCCACCCGAACGACTCCACCGGGCAGGGGGCGCACCCGGCGTACCGTCCGTAGCCGGCGCCTGCCGGTTGGTCACCCCCACCTCGGTGGGGCTGGTGGGCCCCATGCCCTCCGGCCCCGGGGTGATCCCGCTGGCCCGCAGCGCGGCGCTGCCGGTGCGGGTGTCGGCATCGGTGACTCCTCCTTCCCCAATATCAGTACGCATGCATTGACAGAGACCGCCAACGGCCGCACCGCTCGCGCATGCCGCGGGTGTGTGCCGCCAGCCGCTGCTCCAAGGCGGCAGCCGGGCGCCCATTGCCGACGTCGGCGGCACGGTGCGCCATGCGTCGCAGCAGCACGGGGCGCGGGGTGGCCCGATAGGCCTCGTCCGGCGCCGAGGTCCCCGCGATGCCGCTGGTACCGGTGGGAGAGCCCAAGTCCAGGCGTTCAGGGGCGGGCGTCGACCACCGGTGTCCCGCCGTGTGACGAGGCGTACGCAAGGATCAGCCGGTCGCAGGTCACCAGCGGGATATTGTCCAGTTGCGCAAGCGCAATCAGCATCCGGTCGGCCGGGTCGCTGTGCGTCGCGCCCGACAGGCGCGTACTCTGGAGCAGCACCGGACGCGTGAGTGGAACCAGACGGATGCCGGGCGCCTGCTCGGCGCGCTGCAACCAGACGGCCGCGTCCACCGAAAAGGTCAGTGTCCCCTTCGCGGCCTTGACGGCGATCTCCCAGTACGAAATGTCGCTGACCATCAGGCGGCGATGCGCACCGCTGCGATCCAGCAGCGCCGTGGTGCCGGCCGCCACGTGCGATGCGTCCCCCTCTACGTGCCAGAGCCAGATGTGGGTGTCGAGGAGGAGTGGGCCGTCGTAGTCGCCAAGCTGTGCCGGGGTCCAGACCCGTCGGCCCCCGGAGGATCGCATCACGGCCTTGCGGGTCACCCGAGGTCGCCCCATGCCTCGAAATCCGGAGCCACGAGATCACCATGCGAGAGCAGCGTGCCGCGCAGGAACCCGAACGCACTCGGCACCGCGGTGTCAGGAGGGACGACCCGGGCCACCGCCTCCCCCCGTTTGGTCACGACCACCTCGACTTCCTGCGCATGCACCTGGTCCAGCAGCTGGAGACAGGTGTCCTTGAACACCCCAGCCTTCACCTCAATGACGTCCGGCACGTTGAGGCTGGTGGACGGTGCCGGAACTGGTGCAGCATTCGGGGCAAGGGGCATGAGCGCTCCAGAGCGGCTGTGTTTGTATGGCTATAGCCATGAAGCTATGGCCATAAACGGCGGCCTGTCCACCCCCAATCGCCCCTCATGCCCCACCCCAAGGTCTGCTGCATCGCCTCCCCCCTCGAGCTTCAGCACGCCGTCGCCTCGGGCGCCTCGGCGGTGGGGCCGGTGGGCCCCATGCCCTCCGGCCCCGGGGTGATCCCGCTGGAGCGCATCGCCATGCTGGCGACGCTGGTACCCGCGCTGGGGCTGCCGCCGGCTGCGCGTTAGCGGACCCCCGCCTCCTCCACCGCCTCCACCGCCTCCGACGCCGCCTTGGTGGCGTGCACCGTCCCCGCGGCATGCACCGGCGGCGCGTACAGCGTGGTGAGCCGCATCCGCTGCGTCCCGGTGTTGCGCAGCGTGTGCCGCATCCCCGCCGGCACCACCACGGCCCACCCCTCCGACACGGGGGCGGCGTTGCCGTTGATGACCATCTCGCCGCTCCCCAGCTCGATGCGGAAGAACTGGTCCACCCCCATGTGCACCTCCTCCCCCAGCTCCTCGCCGGGTTGCAGCGTCATGAGCACCAGCTGCTGGTGCGCGCCGGTGAAGAGGACGCGGCGGAAGTCCTGGTTGGTGGCGGCCTGGTGCTCGAGGTTCTCGACAAACGCGTGCATGGCGGGCTCCGGCGTGCGAGGGGCGAAAGGGGGCGACATGGCAACGGGGGGCGCGCCAGCTGGCGGCCCCCCGGTCTTCCCTCGCAACGCGCGGGCCGTGCGCCCACGCTCTGGCCGGCCTGCCCCCTACCCGAGCTCCGCCGGTCGGCGAAGGCGGTAGTGGGCCAGCCACCGGTACGGCGACCACTTCTTGAAGGGGTTGTGCAGCGTCCCCTCGTAGGTGGCCCCCAGCTTCTCCAGCACGCGCCGCGACGCCCCGTTCTCCTTGAGCGGGAAGGCGTCCACCGCGCGCAGTGGCGTCTGCGTGAAGGCGAAGTCCACCAGCAGCTGGCACGCGGCCGTGGCCAGCCCGCGCCCCCAGAACTTGCGCCCCACCCAATAGCCGATCTCTCCCACCTCATAGGGGAGGAGCCCGTCCACGCCCGGGGTGGCCACCGTACGCTCGGGGGCTGCTCCGGGCATGATGAGCCCGCAGCTCCCCACCAGCTTCCACCCGCGCGCGCCCGGCGTCCACTCGGAGGACATCATGATGGCAAAGGCGTACTCGGTGCCGGCGGCGTGCCGCGGCATCACGTCGGCAATCCATGTGGCCGCCCCGTCGCGCGGATAGGGCTCGGGGAGCGTGGTGGTGCCGGTGATCAACGGATCGCACGCCATCGCCTGGATGGCGGCGGCATGCGCCATGGTCACCGGGACGAGATCCACGAAGGTCTCGTTCACCGGCGCCGAAAGGAGGCTGTGGGCGGGGGTGCGAATGGCGGTCATGGCATGCCGGAAAGTGGGACGTCGATAAGACCAGCCATGCGCCCCAAGGTCACGGCGCCATCACGGGCACGCGCGGGGACGTCACGCCACGGGACGCGGAGACGTTGCGGTGGTCCGCCTCATGGCGTGTCCCGCCGCTTGCGCCCTGTCCCCCCGCGCCGTACGATCCCGCGGCACTGCCATTCATGCGACCGCCACGCGA
Organism: Gemmatimonas sp.; assembly: GCA_044352305.1. Lineage (GTDB taxonomy): Bacteria > Gemmatimonadota > Gemmatimonadetes > Gemmatimonadales > Gemmatimonadaceae > Gemmatimonas. Next base: position 13,079 of record JBILED010000029.1, on the reverse strand, counting down.
CCTCCGGGTGCCTGTGACCGTTGCGACCTGCAGGACGACGCTGTGTGCGCCGACGGATGCCGGCGAAGGGGGAGGGGAATGAGGAGGACGCTCGCGTGGCTCGTGATGGCCGTGGGGCTGGCCGCTTGCGGCGGCGGTGGGGGGGACCCCACCGTGCCCACGCCGACGCCGCCCCGCCCTGCGGCCGTGGCCAGCGTCACGGTCACTGTGGAGCCGGGCACCATCCTGGCCGGCGCCCGGGCCACGGCCACGGCCACGGTGCGCGACGCCACGGGGGCCACGCTCTCCGGGCGCACGGTGACCTGGTCGAGCAGCACCCCCGCCGTGGCCACCGTGGATGCGTCGGGCGCCGTCACCGGGGTGGCGGGGGGCACCGCCACCATCGTGGCCACGGTGGAGGGGCAGGCCGGGTCGGCCGCGATCACCGTGCTGGCGCCGGTGGCCTCGGTGTCAGTCACCCCTGGCACGGTGGCGCTCACGGTGGGAGGCACCCAGCAGCTGACCGCGGTGGCGCGCGATGCGGCGGGGGGCACCCTCTCCGGGCGGACGGTGACCTGGAGCAGCGGGGCGCCGGGGGTGGCCACGGTGAGCGCCGCCGGGGTGGTCACCGCCGTGGCGCCGGGGACGGCCGCGGTCACGGCCACGGTGGAGGGGCAGTCGGGGACGGTGACGGTCACCGTAACCCCGGTGCCTGTCGCCACCGTCAGCGTCACCCCGGCGGCCCCCGCCCTGCTGGTGGGCGCCACGCAGCAGATGACGGCGGTGCCGCGGGACGCGGCCGGCGCGGCGCTGGCCGGCCGCGCGGTGTCCTGGACCAGCGCGTCCCCGGCGGTGGCCACGGTCAGCCCGTCGGGGATGGTCACGGGGGTGAGCGTCGGGACGGCCGTGCTCACGGCGACGATCGAGGGGATCAGCGGGTCGGCCACCGTCACGGTGAGCAATGCGCCCGTGGCGTCGGTCACGGTGTCGCCGACGGCGGTGTCCCTGGTGGAGGGGACGGTCCAGGCGCTGGTGGCCACGGCGCGGGACGCGGCCGGCGCGCCGCTGGCGGGGCGCCCCATCACCTGGAGCTCCAGCAATCCGGCGGTGGTGGCCGTGGCGGCTTCCGGGGTGGTGTCGGCCGTGGCCGCGGGGACGGCCACGGTGACGGCCACCGCCGAGGGGCGCAGCGGAACGGCCACCGTGACCGTCCGTGCCGTGGCGCTCGAGCCGGCGTCCATCACCACCTCCGCCTCGGCCGCCGACACGGCGCAGCGCGTGATCGTGCTGGACGGGCCCACCGCCACCTGGTCCCCCGCGCTGAGCATCCGCAATGCGGCCGGGGCGGTGCTGGAGGCATCGGCGGCGCGCTGGGTGGTGCGGGACACCACCCGGGCCACGGTGTCTGCCGGTGGCGTGATCACCGGGGTGCGGGAAGGGCGGACCTTCGTGGTGGCGCAGTCGGTGACCAACGCGGCCGTCGCCGATTCCGTGCTGGTGTTCGTCCCGCGGAACGCTTCGGGGCCGCTCCTGCGCGCCGCCTCGCCCTCGTACCGCATCGTGACCACGGACACCTTTTCCATCACCCTGCAGGTGGAGATGCGTGACGGCAAGGCGCTGGCGGCCGCGGCCTTCGAGGTCGCCTGGCCCGGCGTCAACGCCTATCCGTTCGATGCCTTCACGGTCACCTCCATCCTGACGCTGCAGCCCGGGGTGGTGGCGCGGATCGCCCCCGACCTCACGGAGACGGCGCGCGTGACCTTTGCCACCACGACGCCGGTGTCGGGCACCGTGGCCCTGGTGCGGCTCAACTGCCGGGTCCGGCGCCGCGGGGTTGCCAATCAGCTGGTGCTGACGCTCAATCAGGCGGTGGCCTCGGACCTCTCCGACCAGACGCCGATGGCCAGTGTCCTCAACCTTATGGTGATTGTCCCATGAGACCGTCCCGAATGCCGCGCTCCATCCGGGTGGGGTGGCAGGCCGCGATGGCGGCCGGGGTGCTCGGCACCGCCCTCGCCGCGTGCCGTCCGTCCACGGACCTGGTGGTGATGCCCACCCCCGCCGGATCGCAGCTGGAGCTGCGCCGCACCGGGGGCGGGGGCGACACGACGGTGCTGGCGGTCCACTTCCGGACGGCGGCGTCCGCGAGCGTGGGGAGCCTTACCGCCACGGTGACGCTACCGACGGGGTGGCGCTTCGTGGACTGCGGGGCCGCGCAAGGGGAGCCATTGCTGGCGTGCAAGGCCACCGCGGGCGGGGTGCGCCTGGCGGCGGCGTGGGTGGCTGGCACCCACGGCGGCGACCTGCTCACCGTGCGGGTGGCCCGCCTGCTTGCGTCGGCGGATCCGGCGTTCATGTTGGAGGTCGAGGAGATGCACGACGGCCGGGGGCGCTCGTTGGCGGATTCGGTCGGCGTGCGCCGGGGGGTGGCCCCGTGAGCGCGCGTCTGCAGGGGCGGCGGCGGGTGGCGGTGTCGGCGGTGCTGGTGGGGGCGATGCTGGGTAGCGGGTGCGCCACCGGCGCGCCGCAGCTGCTCCGCCTCACCCCCGCAGCGGGCGACCCGACGCGCGGCGCGCCGGTGGAGGTGCTGGTGGAGGGGCGGGGCTTTGCTGCGGCCAACACGGTGCGCTTTGGCGAGCTGGAGTTCCGGCAGGTGCCGCGGCTGTCGTCCACGCGCCTCCGTTTCCAGGTGCCCTCGGATGACGCGGCGCGCCCTGGGCGCGGCGAGGCGCCTCCGGGGCCCCTGGCCACCGGGCGCTACGAGGTCACCGTCACCACGCCGCGCGGCACGTCCAATGCGCTGCCGTTTCAGCTGCAGGGGGTGGTCCGGTGATCGGCCTGCGGCAGGACCTTCGGCGACGCGCCGTGCGCGCGTTCGCGATGGCGTTGGTGGCGGGGCTCGCGGGGCTCGCGGGGCCGGGGGCGGCCGAGGCGCAGCGCCCCGCTCCGGCGCGTGAAGAGGACAGCGAAGTCCGGCGCAAGGCGCTCATCGAATTGTGGGATGCGACCCCGGGGAGCACCGAACCGCGCAACGGCGCCTCCTTTGGCGCCTGGCTGCGCGAACGTCCGATGGGGGCGTCCATCCGCGTGCCGGTGCCCGCGCCCGGGGTGTGGACTTCCATCGGACCGCTCGGACTCTACGGCGACAATGGCTTCTTCGGATCGCTCCCGCAGCTGGACGCAGGGCGCGTCCCCACGGTCGCCTTCCACCCGCGGGACCGCAACACGCTGTTCATCGGCACCTCGGCCGGCGGCGTCTGGAAGACGACCAACGAGGGCGCCTCGTGGGTGCCGCTGACCGACGGCCAGTGCGCGCAGGTGATCGGCTCGCTTGCGGTGGACCCCGTGAATCCCGACATCGTGTACGCGGGCACCGGCGAGTTCTACGAATCCACCGCCGGCTGCGGCGTCCTCCGCAGCACCGATGGCGGGGCCACCTGGGCCAACATCGCCTCCGCCCCGTTCGTCCCCACCGCGCACGCCTTCTTCACGCTCATCATCGACCGCGCCACTGCCGGGTCCACGGCCGCCACCGTCCTGCTGGCCGCCACCAACCGCGGGGTGTACCGCTCGGCCAACTCCGGCGCCTCGTGGACGCTGGTGACGCCCGTGCTCACCTTCACCGACATCGTCCAGCACCCCACCAATCCGGAGGTGGTGTACGCGATGCGGATGGGGGTGGCCAACAGTGCCACCCCGCCCGGGTTGTGGCGCTCGAGCGACAAGGGGCTCACCTGGACCACCGTCTCCACCATGACGGCGGATTCCGTGGGGCGCATGGAAATGGCGGTGTCCCCCGCGCGCCCCGGGACGGTGTGGATCGTGGCGGCCACCACCCGGCGCGAATGGGGCGGGCTGTACCGGTGGGATGACTCCACGGGGACGCGCACCACGCTGGCCGCGGTGGGGCCCACCAGTGCGCCGGCGATCAGCGGCCGCCTCAACTTCGGCACCCAGGGCGACTACAACCTCATGATCGCCGCCCACCCCACCGACGCCAACACCCTCTTCCTCGGCGGGGTCCGCGCCTACCGCTCCACCAACGGCGGCGCCTCCTTCACCGAAATCGCCTCCAACATCCATGTCGACTGGCACGCCATCCTGGTCGACCCGCGCGAGCCCAGCCGGGTGATGGCGGGGAATGATGGCGGCGTGTTCCTGTCGCGCGATGGCGGCAACTGGTTCCAGTCCCTCAATGCCGGGCTGGCCACCTCGATGCACTACCCCGGCCTGTCCGTGCACCCGACCGATCCGACGGGGGTGCTCACCGGGCTGCAGGACAACGGCACCATCGTGGCCCGCAACGGCATGCTGCAGTGGAACGGTGTGTACGGGGGCGACGGCTCCTACACGGCCATCAACCCGGCCAACCCCGACGTCCTGTACGTCTCCAGCCAGAACGGCAACATGTTCCGGGCGGTGATGAGCACGGGCAACTTCCGCCAGATCGTGACGGGGATCGACGCCAGCGAGCGCCGGGCCTTCATTGCCCCCTTCATCATCGATCCGCAGCGCCCCACGCGGCTGTATTTCGGCGGGGCGCGGCTGCATCGCACGGACAACGAGGGGTCGCAGTGGGTCGCCATTTCCGACGACCTCACCAAGGGCTCCGGAACCATCACCGCCATCGCCGTCGCGCCCACTGATTCGGCGATGCTGTTCGTGGGCACCAGCGACGGGAATGTTCGGTACTCCCGCGACTACGGCGCCACCTGGCAGACCCCTGCCACCACGCTCCCCAACCGGTCGGTGGGGGACATCTCGGTGGATCCGGCCAATCCGCAGCGGGCGCTGGCGACCTTCACCAGCTCCGGCACCGGCCACGTGTTCCTGACCACCGACGGCGGGGGAACCTGGACCGACATCACCGGATCGCTCCCCGATGTCACCACGCAGGCGTCGGCGTTCGGTCCGGACGGCTCGGTGTACGTGGGCAACATGTACGGCGTGTACTCGGCCCCGTCCGCCGGCGGCCCGTGGACGCGGGCGAGCGGGTTCCCGTTCGTGCGGGTCACGGACCTGGTGTACAACAGCCGGACGAACCGGCTCGTGGCCGCCACCTACGGCCGCGGGATCTGGTCGTTGGACTTTTCCACCCCGGGCGCCGTTCGCCGGGGCGACGTGAACGGTGACGGGGCCGTCAACGCGGCGGACGCGCTGGTGATCCAGCAGGCCATCGCCGGCATCCAGGTGCAGCCCACCAACACCCTGTTCCCCGCTGGCGACGCCAACTGCGACGGCCGGATGACCATCCTCGACGCCCTGCACGTGATCCGCTTCGCGGTGAACGACGCGCCGGCCGGGTCTTGCGTGGGGACGGTGCGGTAGCGGGTGGGGGGGCCGTCCTCCGACGGTCCCCCCCCACCCGGCCACGGTCACCGCGTCCGTGGCGTCCGAACCTCCCGCAACAGCGCGTCCAGCCGGTCCAGCTCCGCCTCCCACCCCTTCGACTCAGCGTCGGCGCGCGCGCCGGCGCCAAGGCGAGTGCGCAGGGGCGGGTCGACGGCCAGCCGCTGCAGGGCGGCAGCGCACGCGGCCGGGTCGCCTGGCGGGTACGCCACACCGTTGATGCCTTCGCGCAGGTGGTCGGCCACACCTCCCGCCGGCACCGCCACCACGGGCATCCCGGACGCCATCGCTTCCAGCACGACCAGCCCCAGCGTCTCCGTGGTGGAGGCGTAGGCAAAGGCGTCGCAGCTGGCGTACAGCACCGGAAGGTCGCGCGTGCGGTCCACCGCGCCCAGGAAGGTCACCTGCGCCCCCGCCTGCCGCTCCAGCGCCGCACGGGCCGGGCCGTCGCCGGCCACTAGCAACCGCACCCGGCCGGGCGGCATGCGCTCCGCCAGCCGCCGAAAGGCGTCCAGCAGCACGCCCACGTCCTTCTCCGGGGCCAGCCGCCCCACATGCAGGAACACCGTCTCCGCCCCCTGCGCCAGCCGCTCCCGCAGCGACGCACACCGGTGCCGCGGGTGGAACGCCGCGGTATCAATGCCGCGCCCCCACACGGTCACGTGCGGCGCGCCAAGTGCCGTGACGTCGGCACGCGCGGCCTCCGAGGGGGTGAGCGTGAGCGCCGCCCCGCCGTGAAAGCGTCCGAGCCACCCCATCACGGGACGGCGCATCCACGGGATGCCGTAGCGCGCCGTGTACTGCACGAAGTCGGTGTGGTACGACGTCACCACCGGCACCCCGGCCCGGCGTGCCGCGGCCATCCCCAGCCGTCCCACCACGAACTCGGTGGTGCAGTGCACCACATCGGGCGCAAACGCCCGTACCGCTCGCCGCATCGTGCCCCACGCCGGCAGCGCCACGCGCACGTCGCGATATCCCGGTAGCGGTGCAGAGGGCAGGCTGGTCACCGGCACCGCGGGGTCGCTGGCCAGCGGGGCCCCCGGTTGCGCGGGGTACGCGGGCGCCACCACGGCGCACTGCCACCCGCGGGCCGTGAGTCCGCTCACGGTGAGCGCGGTCACCACGCTCACGCCGTTGAGCTGCGGCGGATAGCTGTCGGTGCAGACAAGCAGGCGCATCCCGTGACAGAGCGCCGCGTGTGTCACGACGGCATCACCGCCTGGTCACGAATGCCGCACGTCGGCGCGGGACGCGGCCAGTGCGGAGGCGTGGAGGGCGATGGCCCGGGTGTAGTCGGCAAACAGCGTGGTCCACACGGCCTCCCACCGCTGCGTGGCGGCAAAGGCGAAGGCGCGGGCGGCCGCTTCGCGCAGGGCGCCCGGGTCCGCCGCCACCTCCGCGATCCGAGCGGCCAGCGCCCGGGCATCGCCCGGGGGCACCAGCCAGCCGCGGTCGGGCGCCAGCAGCTCGCGCGTGGGCCCCACGTCGGCCCCCATCACCGGCACCCCGGAGGCCATCGCCTCCAGCAGCACATTGCCGAAGGTGTCGGTGGTGCTGGGAAAGAGGAACAGGTCGCACGAGGCAAACGCCTCCGCCAGTGCCGTCCCCGTAAGCCGTCCCAGAAAGGTGGTCCCCGCTGGGGCGGCGGCGCGCATGGCCTGCTCGTACGGCCCGTCGCCCCCCACCACGAAGCGCGCGCGCCCCGGGTGCGCGGCCATCACCTGCCGCATCGCCTCCACGGCCACCGGCAGCCCCTTCTCCAGCGCCAGGCGGCCGATGTACCCCACCACGACGGTGTCGTCCTCGGCGCCGAGCCGCGCCCGCAGCGCGGCCGACCGGTAGGCGGGGGCAAAGCGCGCCCCATCCACCCCACGCGACCACACCGCCACGTTGGCAAAGTCGCGCGCCTCCAGTTCACGCCGGATGGCGTGCGTGGGGCAGAAGGTGCGCGACGCCCCGCCGTGAAACCAGCGCAGGTACTGCCACCCGGGCTGTGCCAGGAAGCCCAGGTGGTAGTGCTCCGCGTAGCTGGTGAAGTTGGTGTGGTACGACGTCACCAGCGGAAGCCCCAGCTCGAGCGCCGCGCGCCGTCCTGCCAGCCCCACGCCGAACTCGGTGGCCACGTGCACCAGCGTGGGGGCAAAGTCGGCCAGTGCGCGCCGCACCGCGTCGCGCGGGGGCCAGGCCAGTCGCAGCTGCGGATAGGCCCAGAACGCCCGGCCGGGGAAGCGCACCACCTCGTCGGCCTGTTCGGCGTCCGGGTCGTCAGTGGTGAACACGCGTACCGCCCCCCCGCGCGCGAGCACGGCCGCTGCCAGCCGCTGCAGCGTGCGCGCCACGCCGTTCACCTGCGGCGCGTAGGTGTCGGTGAACAGCGCCAGCCGCAGCGGCGCCTCCGTGCCCGTCACGCGCATGCCCCCACCTCCCGATACACCGCAAACAGCCGCGCGAACACCGCCGACCACGCGTGTTCCCGGGCGGCGTGCGCGCTGGCCGTGCGCCCCAGCGCCGGCAGATCCTCCTGCAGCAGCGTCACCGCCTGTTCCGTCAACGACGCGGACTGGCCGATGTCGTACACGCGCCCGGCCCCGCTGGCGTGCACGTGGTCGGCCACGCCGCCGCGATTCACCGACAGCAGCGGGGTGCCGCACGCCATGGCCTCCACGGCGGAGAGTCCGAACGTCTCGATGGGGCCGGGGGCCACGTACAGGTCCAATGCCGCCAGCAGGTCGGCCAGGGCGCCGCGCTCGGGCTGGAAGGGGCGGAACAGCACGCGCGGGCCATACGGATGGGCCGCCAGCCGCGCCGCCATGGGGCCGGCGCCAATAAGCACCAGCCGCGCCCCCGTGCGCCGCTCCACCTCGGGCCACGCGTCCAGCACCACCTCCAGCGCCTTCTCGCGGGCAAGGCGGCCGGCGAAGCCAACCAGCGGCCCCTCGGGAAGCGCATGCCGCCGACGGGTCTCCGCGGCATGGGCGCGCCGTGCCGGCGAGAACGTATTCAGGTCCACCCCGAGCGGCACCGAGGTAACGCGGTCGATGCCCGCGGCCGCGAGGTCGCGCGCCGCCGAGGGGGAAGCGACCAGCGTGCGCACGAAGCAGCGGTCCAGCACGCGCAGGTAGCGCCAGAGCGCGCGGTTGACCACGCGCCGCGCACGGCGAAAGCGCCCCACCTGCGGCGTGAACATCCCGGGGAGGTCGGTGTGGTGGTAGCACACCAGCGGCACGTCCAGGTGCCGGGTGGCATGGCGCACGATCCACGGCACCACGAAGGGGCTGCCGATCTCGATCACGTCGGGGCGTTCGTGCCGCACGATGGCGTCCACCGACCGGGTGGCCAGCATGAAGCGATAGGGGCGCTGCCGCGGGATGGGCGGGCCGTGCAGGCGGTACATGCGGGTCCCCGCGGTGTCCTGCCAGCCGTCCTCGGCGCCCGGCACCACCAGCACCTGCCGGAGCGACGGATCGCCGTCCACGTGCCGCATCTTTTCGTGCAGGTAGGTGCGGATCCCGCCGCTGGTGTCGCCGTACCACTCGGTGATGTCCAGCACCCCCAGCGCTGCCGACGGGCGCACGCGCCCCGGCAGCGGGACGCCTCCCAGGTGGCTCACCGCGCCACTAGGCGAAGAACGGGATGGCGGTGAGCACGGCGATCGCCTGCCCCACCAGGACGTCGCCGGGGTAGTGCACGCCCAGCACCACGCGCGACATGCCGATGAGCCACGCCAGCGCCACCAGCGGCAGCGCGAGTGCGGGAAAGGTCCAGCCAAACCCCAGCGCCACCGCCATGGCCGCGCAGGCGTGGCCGCTGGGAAAGGAGAACCGGTCGGGGACGTCGATGAGCGCCTCAAAGCTGAAGCGCGCCGACGGGCGAGGGCGCCCCGCGATCCGCTTGACCACCTGCACGACGGCGTGCGACACCCCCAGCAGCAGCAGTGCGCGCCAGGCGATGGCCAGCGTGACCTGTGGCACGAGCAGGGCGGCCAGGCAGCTGCCGATGCTGGCGCGCGCGCCGCCGGCGTGCGTGATCACGAGCCAGAAGCGGCGCTGCCGCAGCGGACAGGAGGCGGGGAGGGCGAACCGCGTGAAGAGCGCGCGGTCGCGGCCATCGAGGTTGGCGAGCCACTGGGTCATGGGCAACGAAGGTGCGGGCGGCGCGCGACACCGCACCCACGGGCGTGCCACGGCGAGGTAACGGCCCGGGCACGGGCGCGTGACACGGGTCGGGTGACGCGGACGAAGGCCTGCGCCGGGGGCGCGGTGCGAGACGCAGACGTGACAGGGCGGTGACCCCGGTGTGGGCGAAGCGTGGCGCCCGGTGTCGTTGCTGCCATGGCAGTCCGCTACCCCTTTCGGCAACCGAGTCCGCTCGTTCTCCCACGGCCAGCCATCCATGCGCCTTTCCGTGCCTATCCGCCTGCTCTTCACCGCGATGTTGGCCTCAGTGGTGGCGTGCACGGGCGAGCGGTCCGCCACGCCTCCCCCATCGCCCACGGCCTCCACCATCCCCGATGCGGTGGCGGCGCAGTGGGTGGCGGGGATCGACTCGCTGCAGGTGGCGCTCGACTCGCTGACGGCCACGCTGGGACCGGCAGCGCCGGGCGGTGACTCGGCGTGGGTTCGTCCCCAGGCGGCGTTCCGGGCGGCGCGGCACGCCTACAAGCGCGGCGAGTTCCTGTCGACGTACTTCTTCCCCACCACCACCCGGGCCATCAATGGCCCCCCGCTCCCCCGCGTAGAGGATGAGGAAGGCCCCGAGGCGGTGTTCCCCCCCGAGGGTTTCCAGGTGGTGGAGGGGCTGCTGTTTGCGCCGCCGGACGACCTGCCGGTGGATTCCGCGCGGGCGATGGCCCACCGCGAAGTGGTGAACCTGCAGGCGCACGTGAGGCGGCTGCGCACCGCGGCCGCGGGGCAGCCGATCAGCGAGGATCGCCTGTTTGACGCCGCCAAAGTGGGGATCGGGCGGCTGGTGGCGCTGGGGATTACCGGCTTTGACGCGGCCGAATCGGGGGACGGGCTGGTGGAGGCGGAGGCGGTGCTGGCGGGGGTGCATGACGCCGTGCGCCTGTACCAGCCGTGGATTGCCCGCGAGCTGCGCGACACCCTGGAGACGGCGCTGCGCGATGCCCGGCAGTCGTTGCGCGATGCGCCCGACTTCGACCGGCTGGACCGGCTGACGTTCATCGTGGCGCATGCCAATCCGGTGGCGCGCGCGCTGGCCTCGGTGCGCGATGCGCGCGGCGTGGGGATCCCCGAGGAGCGGCGTGGCTGGCGGGTGCGCGCCACCACGCTGTTTGACGAGGACGCGTTTGACCCCATGGCCTTTGCCGCCCCCGGTACCCCGCCGGAGACGCCGGCGCAGGCGGCGCTGGGAGCGGCACTGTTTCGTGACACGCGTCTGTCTGATGGCGGCGACCGCAGCTGTGCCAGCGGCCACCTCCCCGGGCGCGCGTTCACCGATGGGCTGCCGCGCTCGGCGGTGCGCACGGGGATGCGCGGTGTGCTGCGCAACGCGCCGACGGTGATCAACAGCGGGGTGCAGGTGGGGTCGTTCGCCGACCTGCGCACCACGTACCTGGAAGACCAGGTCACCGATGTACTGGGGAACCCGGCGGAGATGCACGGGTCCCCCGACCGCGCCGCCGAGCGGCTGGCGCGCGACACGGCGGTCGTACGGCGCTTTCGTGAGGCGTACCCCCAGACGAGCGGCGTGACCGGGGTGGGGGTGCGTCGCGCGCTGGCGGCCTACCTGCGTTCGCTCACGCGGCTCAACTCGCGGGTGGACCGCGCGCTGCGGGGCGCCCCCGAGCTGCTGGACGAGGAGGAGCGTTTGGGGTTCACGCTCTTTGCCGGCAAGGGGAAATGCGCCACCTGTCACTTCCTGCCGCTCACCAACGGCACCGTGCCGCCGATGTTCGCCGAGAGCGAGGTGGAGGTGATTGGCGTGCCGGAGCGGGCCGTGACCGGTGGGGCAACGCTGGACCCGGACCTGGGGCGCTACCTGGTCACCCGAGCGGAGCCGCACCGGCATGCGTTCCGCACGCCGTCGGTGCGCAATGCGGCGCTCACCGCCCCGTACATGCACAACGGCGCGTACCGCACATTGGCCGAGGTGGTGGACTTCTATAACCGCGGCGGCGGGGCGGGGATTGGGGCGCGGGTGCCCAACCAGACGCTGCCGTTCTCCAAGCTGGAGCTTGATGCGCGCGAGCAGCGGGCGCTGGTGCGGTTCATGGAGGCGCTGACGGACACGAGCGGGACGGCGGGGCGCTGAGCTGACGGCTTGCCGTTACGGTCCTGTTGGTGAATGGGGGCGGCTCATGCAGGGGGCCGCCCTCGCTCCGTCCACTGGCGGTGCACCCGTTCGGTGGCGTCGGTGAGCCGGCTGGTGGCCAACAAGAGCAGCGGGGTGCCCACGACGGTGAGCCCCAGCACGAGCGGCAGCGTCAGGGCGCCATTGCCGCCGCGCGCGGTGTGCCACAGCAGCCCCTGCACCGCCCCCATGACCAGCATGAGTTCCACGCCGACGAGGTCCAGGAACCGCTGCATGCGCGCAATGAGGGGCGCGCGCCAGGCGGCCGGGAGGGCAAGCAGCTGCGCCTTGGCGGGATAGTTGAACCAGTGCGGGCGACGCGGCAGCTGCTGGGCGATCCCTTGGATGAACAGCAACAGCAGGGCCGCCATCACCGGAAGCAGTCCCCAACTGACGGGCGTGCGCGGGGCGGTCGCCGTGATCCGTCCGGCCGCGTCCAGGTGCTGCGGGATCCGGTCGGGGAGGGCGGGGTACGCAGCCACGCTGAAGACGACCAGCGCCAGCCACAGCAGCCAGGGGAAGGGGAGGGTCACGCGCATGGTACGGAGGCGAAGGCGGAACGAGCGGAATCCGCGCTCAGCAGCCGAGCGCGGGGAACGGGCTCAGGGGGCGCCGTCGGCTTGCGACCGGTAGTCCTGGGGCGTGCTGAAGCCCTGAATGACGGTGCGGGGCGCAGGCGCGGGTTGGCGCGTCCAGCTCCACTCGATTCCCAGCGCCGGGGTGCCAGTGGCGTCGGCGGAAGCCGGGGACACGGTGGGGGTGGACAGGGCGTCGGGGCGGCGGTGGTCGAAACGCATGATCATGGCACGGTCCGGAAAAGAGAAGGGCCCCTCGGTGTGGAGGGGCCCCGCATGCCGAACCGGCCACGCACCCCCCCGGGACACCGGGAGGGGGCGAAGGACACGTCACATGGACGTGACGGACTGACCTGCCTCCCGGGAGCCAACCGCAACCGCCGCCACAAGCGATACGCTCGAAAGCGATACGCCCGTGGCGCCGGTAAGGCGCCCCGTAAGTCGGAGGGAGCCGAGGAGCCCCTCGGCGGGGATAAAGCGTGCGGAGCAGGTCATGAGGGGAAACTCGCGCAGGCTGGCTGGAAGGTCAACCCCCCGGCTAGACGGTGCAGCTCTCCACCGCCTGGCGGAGCCCGGCCGCCCCGTCGCGCACGGGGATGAACTCGTGGGCGAACACCCCGTCGTAGCCGCTGTCGGCGATGGCCTGCGCAATGCCGCGGTAATTGAGCTCCTGCGCGCCGTCCAGCTCATGGCGCCCCGGCACCCCCGCGGTGTGGAAGTGCGCGATGTACGGCCGGTACCGCGCGATGGTGGCCTGCACGTCGCCCTCCATCACCTGCATGTGGTAGATGTCGTACAGCAGCCGGAAGTGCGGCGAGTCGACGCCGCGGGCCACCTCCACCGCCCATGCCGTGTGGTCGG
>JBILED010000028.1:0-23237 GCA_044352305.1 Gemmatimonas sp. | reverse complement strand
CGGCATCCGCATGACCATCATCCCGCTGGTGGTCACCAGCCTGGTGGTGGGGATCACCTCGGCCCCCGACACGCGCACCATCGGCCGCCTGGGGGGACGCGCACTGGTGTTCATGGTGGTCACCATCGGCATCGCCGCCACGCTGGGGATCCTCGCCGCGGGGCCGCTGTTCGCGCTGCTCCCCATCGACCCCGCGGCCGCCGAGTCGCTGCGCGCCAGCGCGGCGGGGGCGGGGAGCGCCGCGGCGGAGAGCGCGAAGAAGCTCCCCACCATGGGGCAGTGGCTCGCCGACCTGGTCCCGGCCAACCCCGTCAAGTCGGCCACCGACGGCGCCATGCTCCCGCTCATCATCTTCGCCATCACCTTCGGCCTGGCGCTCACGCGCGTGGAGGCGGCGCGGCGCGCGGCGGTGGTGCGCGTGTTCGAGGGGATCCAGGACACCTGCATCCAGGTGGTGCGCTGGGTGCTCGTGCTGGCGCCGCTGGGGGTCTTCGGGCTGGCGGTGCCGCTGGCCGCTAGGCTGGGGCTGGGGGCCGCCGGCGCGCTGGCCGCCTACATCGGCGTGGTGGTGCTCCTCTCCACGCTGCTCATGGCGCTCACCTACCCCGTGGTGGCGCTGCTGGGGGGCGGCACGTCGCTTTCGGCGTATGCGCGCGCCGCCCTCCCGCCGCAGGCGATGGCCTTCAGCGGGCGCTCGTCGCTGGCCGCGCTCCCGGCCATGATCACCGCCACGCGCGACGTGCTGCAGCTGCCGCCGCAGATCCCCGGGTTCCTGGTGCCGCTCCTCACCGCCACCTACCGGCTGGGCGCCGGCGTGGGGCAGACGGTCCCCATCCTCTTCATCGCGCACCTGTACGGCCTCACGCTCCCCCCGGCGCAGCTGGCCGTCGTGGCGGTCACCGCCGTCATCGCCTCCTTCTCCATCCCCGGCATCCCCGGCGGCACCATCGTGGGGATGATCCCCGTGCTCATGGCCGCCGGGCTCCCGGTGGAGGGCGCCGGGCTCCTGCTGGCGGTGGACACCATCCCCGACATGTTCCGCACCACCGCCAACGTCACCGGCGACATGATGGCGGCGGTCATCCTGGGGGAGCGGGAGCGGCGCGCCTAGCGGAACCACCCCTCGGCGCGCAGCTGTGCGTGCAGCTGCTGCACCGCCGCCGCGCCCTCGCGCACCACGCGCGCCTCGTCGTCCACCTGCAGCCGCCCGTCCAGCCACTGCACGTGGCCGTCGGTGATCACGTGGCGCACGGACAGCCCGTTGGCATACAGCAGATGGTGCAGCGGCTCGGGGGCGGGCCCGCCCTGCCCCACCAGCCACCCGGACACGTCCACCGTGCACAGGTCGGCGGTGGCCCCCTCGGCAATCCGCCCCAGGTCGGGGCGGCGCAGCCCGTCGGCCGCCACCACCGTGGCGCCATCCACCGCGTCCTGCACCGTGGGGAGCCGCAGCGGGCGCCCCGTCGCCTGCCCCAGCAGCCGCGCCCGCGCCCGTCCGGTGAGCACCGCCAGCTTGAGGTTCTCCACGTAGTCGTTGGAGTGCGTGTCGATCCCCACCGTGGTGCGCACCCCCGCCGCCAGCGCCTCGGGATACGGCTGCGTCCCGCTGGACGCCCCCGCCCCGCCCCCCGACGGGCAGTGCGCGTACACCCCGCCCCGCGCGCGCAGCAGCGCCCAGTCGTCGTCGGTGGCGGCGGTCATGTGCCCGCCAAAGAACGCCCCGTCCATCGCCCCCAGCGAGGCCAGCCACGCCGCGGGTGACATCCCCTCGCGCCGCTGCACCGCGCGCACCTCGCCGGCCCCCTGCGCCAGGTGCGTGTGCATCCCGTTCCCCAGCGCCGCCGCCGCGGCCACCATCGCACGCATCGTTTCCGCCGTGTGCGTGTCGGCGGCGTGCGGCGTCATCATGGGGCGGATCCGCCCCTCCTCGGCCCCGTGTACCGAGGCGGCAAACGCGCGGTTGGCCTCGATCTCCGCCAGCGTGCCGGCCACGCTGGCCGTCAGCGCCGCGTCATCCGTGCGCCGCCAGATGGGGAACAGCCGCGCCACCCCCGGCACCATCCCGCCCGGGAACCCCCGCACCCCCCATCGCCGCGCCACGCGCACGTAGCTCTGCGCCTGCCGCAGGCTCAGGCTCATCTCCACGTGCGAGGTGCACCCCGAGCGCAGCAGCTCCGCCACGTTGTGCGCCGTGACGGCGTCCAGCAGGTCGTCGGGGAGCGCCTCCAGCAGCTCGATGGGGCGCTGGTACGAGCGACCCCCCTCGATGAGCCCGCGCGTGGGGGTCCCCGACGCGGCATGCGTGTGCCCCGAGATGAACCCCGGCAGCAGCAGCTGCCCGCGCGCGTCCACGCGCGTCACGCGCCCGCGGACGCGCCCCGCCTGCACAGCCACGATGGTGTTGCCGCGCACCCGCACCGACGCGTCCGGCAGCACCACGCGCGCGCCGTCGCGCGTCACCAGCGCCTGGGCCCCTTCAATCACGTAGTCGCGGGCCCGGAGCGCGCGCGCCTGATCGGTGTCGGCCTGTCCCGCCACGGGGGAACGCCCGCCAAGCAGTGGGAGCGCGGCCGCCGCGCCCAGCTGCTGCAGGGCGGCGCGGCGCGACAGCGCGGGATCCGGGGGCGGGAGCATGGCGCCAACATGGAGCGCCCCGCCGCACCGGGCAACCATCCGCCCCGGTCCGCCTCTTGCACCGGCGCCCGCATCCATGGACGCCGTCAACCAGCGCTGGTACGCCCGCCCCCAATCCGTCGCCGCCTTTGCCGGGGACGACCGTCTGGAGCCCGCCCTCGTGCGGCTATTCCTGGATCACCATCACCGGCTGGCCGGACGCCCGATGCTGGACATCGGCGTGGGCGCCGGCCGCACCACGCGCTACCTGCACCCGCTCTCGCCCCACTATGTCGGGCTTGACTACTCGCCGGCCATGGTGGCGCACGCAGCCCGCCGCTTTCCGGCGGCCCGCATCGAACTGGGCGACGGGCGCGACCTGTCCCGCTTCGGCCCCGGCCGCTTCCACTTCGTGCTCTTCTCCTACTGCGGCATCGGCGCGCTGGCGCACGACGGCCGCCTGGCACTGCTGCGCGAGGTGCGGCGCGTGCTGCACCCCGACGGCCGCTTCGCCTTCTCGGCGCACCATCGGGACTGCGCCTGGGCCCGCCGCCGCCCCACGCTGGCGCGCTCGCGCAACCCCTTCACGCAGCTGGCGCAGGCGGCGCGGTGGATGGCGCAGCAGCGCAATCACCGGCGGCTGCGCCCGCTGGAGCGCGAGACCCCCGAGTACGCGCTGGTGAACGACATGGCCGAGGAGTACGCGCTGCTGCACTACTACATCAGCGAGCCCGCGCAGCGGGCGCAGCTGGAGGCGGAAGGGCTGGCGGTGGAGACGGTGCTGGACAGCGACGGCGCCCCGGTGGCGCCGGGGCGGGCGCCGGCCGCATCACCGTGGCTGTGGTACGTGGTGCGGCGGGGGTGAGGCGGGGGAAGGTGGCGGTCACACCACCTTCCACCACGGCACCGCCCAGATCCCCTCCGCCACGGCCTGCACGACGTCGCCATCGTACAGGATCACCCCCCCCCGTGCCCGTTGGGGGTATTCGGCGAGGAACGCCCGGAGCCCCGCGGTGTCACCCCACCCCACGCTGCGCGCGGCCTTCACCTCGACCCCCACGATGGCCTCGCGCGACTCCAGGACAAAGTCCACCTCCCGTTGTGTGGCGGTGCGCCAGTGGAACACCCCTCGACGCAGCGGCTGCCGCGACGCCCAGGCCGTGAGATCGCACGCTACCAGGTTTTCCAAGTGGAAGCCCGTGGGCTCATCCAGGTCCGCCGCCCGGAGTCCGACCGCGGTGTCGCTCCAGTACAGCTTGGGGCGCTTGCGTAGTCGCGCCGTGCGGCTGGCCGTGTAGCCGGGGACCCGGATGAGTTGGTAGGAGATCTCGAAGAGGCGCAGGTAGGCGTGCACGGTGGTGGGGGGCATCCCCGATTCCGCCGCAATCTCGGCCTGCTGCTCCACCTGCCCCACGCGGCCGGCCACCGCGCGCAGCAGACGCCGCAATTCGGGCACCTGCTGCGTGGCCCGCAGGTCGCGCAGGTCGCGCGTCAGGTAGCTGTCGATGTAGCCGGCGCACCACGCATCCCGGGCCGCGTCGGACTCGAGTTGCAGGACAGGCACGGGATAGCCGCCATGGCGCACGACGGTGCGCCACGCCTCCTGCGGCGCATCGTCATCGGCCAGCACCGCCCCCCAGTCCGTGACCGGCGTGGAGAACAGCAGGTCCCAACGGCCGGTGGCCGCCTGTCCCAGCCGTTCACGGCGCGTCAGCGGCCACAACGTCACATACGCCGCGCGCCCGGCCAGCGAATCGGCCACCTGCTCCATGAGCAGGAGGTTGGCCGAACCCGTGACCACCCACTTCCCCATCTCGCGTTGCGTCCCCATGGCGTCCACGGCGCGCTTGAGCGCCAGCATCAGCGAGGGCATCCGCTGGATCTCATCCACCACGAAGCGCCCGGGGCGCCGAAGCTGACCGTCCGCATCCTCCGCCAGACGGGCCATGGTGTCCACCGCGTCGAGCGTCAGGAGCTCACGACCGGTGCCGATGGGGGGGGTAGTGGCCAGTTGGCTCTTTCCCGCCTGCCGGGGGCCAACCACGGCGACCACCGGCATGGCGGCGAGCGCGCTCTGCGCATCGATGGCGGTAAACCGGGGCAGAAGGGCGGTCACGGTCGATCCGTCGGCAGGCGCGGCCCACGCGTGTTTTGGTAATGGAGGATTTGCTTCCGTCTCATAGCAGCAATACTACCATACGATGGAATATTTGACAAAACCAAGCCAGCAAAGACGTTCCAAAGCAACGCCCCCCCTCACCCGCGCCCGTACAGCACCACCTCCGCCACCCGATCGCCCCACCCCGGCGCCGCCGTCCACTCCGCCATCACCGCACGCCGCGCCGCCCCCTGCACCGCCACCAGCCGCGCCCCCACGTCGCGCCTCCCCACCAAGCGCGCCAGATGGTCCTCCCCCGACGGGTTGGCCGCCGTGGGATACCGCCCCCACGCGAACTCCCCGGGGTGCCGCTCAGCAATGGCCCCCGCCAACGCCAACCCCAACCACACCGGGCGCAGCACGCGCGCCACCCAGGTGCCGCCTGCATCCTCCGGTGCCAACGCCAACGACACGGCGGCACACTGTTCACCGGCATACGGCCCCTCGCGCGGCGTGAAGCTGGCGGGCATCACCCGCACCCGCTCCCCCACCCCCCCCGCCTCGGGTGCCTCCAGCTCGGCACGGACCGCCTCGGCCACCGCCGCCGCGTCCAGCCACGGCGCCCCCACCTGCGCAAAGGGGGCGGCGGTCCCGCGCCCCACGCTCACCGACGTCCCTTCCAACAGGCACGTCCCCGGATACCACCGCGCACTCTCCCACGCCGGCATCGCCGGGGACGTGGGCACCCAGGGCACGCCCGCGGCCGGCCACGCGCGCGTGGCATCCCACCCCGCGCACGGCACCACCGACAGCGCCACGCCGGGCACCGATTCCCGTTGCCACAGCCGCGCCAGCTCCCCCAGCGTCAGGCTGTGGCGCACCGGGATGGACGATTCGCCCACGAACGATCGGCAATCGTCCTCCAGCAGCGGCCCCTCGGCGGCGTCCAGCACGCCCCCCAGCGGATTGGGACGGTCCAGCACCACCACCGGCACCCCCGCCTCCGCCGCCGCATGCAGCAGGTGCCACAGCGTCCACGCATAGGTGTAGAAGCGCGCCCCCACGTCGGGGATGTCGAACAGCACGACGTCCAGGTCGGCCAGCTGCGCGCGCGCCGGGCGCATCCGGGCGCCATACAGCGACACCACCGGCACCCCCGTCAGCGGGTCCAGACCATCGGCCACCGCGGCGCCGTCGGCCACCACACCCCCCAGCCCATGCTCGGGGCCGAACAGCCGCACCACCGGCACCCCCGCACCCAGCAGCGCCGCGCGCGAGCGCACGGCGGCGTCGGCCGCCAGCCGTGCCGCGTCGTTGGTGACCAGCCCCACCCGGCGCCACCCGCGCCACCGCGCAGGGTCGGCCAGCAGCTGGTCCAGGCCAAAGCGCACCGGCGCACGCCACGCGGCAATGGACGAAGGCGGCATGGGAGGTAGTATAGGGCCATGACCTCCCTCCCACGCTTCCGTCCGGGCGCGGTGCGCCTCGCCGCCGCCCTGCTGGCGACCGCCACCGTCACCGCCCCCGCCAACGGCCAGGGTGCCACCCGAGGCACCACGGGCAACGTCGTCCCCGGCATCGAGGTCCTGCTGCAGGACTCGCTGCACCTCCTCAAGGGGAAGCGCGTCGGCCTCCTCACCAACCACTCCGGGCGCGACCGCCGTGGCACCAGCACCGTGGACCTCCTGTTCAAGGCCCCGGGGGTGACGCTCACCGCCCTGTACGGCCCCGAGCACGGCATCCGCGGCGAAGCCAGGGCCGGCGAGAAGATCCGCTCCACCACGGACCCCGCCACCGGCGTCCCCGTCTACTCGCTGTACGGCGACACCGAGGTCCCCACCCCCGCCATGCTGAAGGACGTCGACGTGCTGGTGTACGACATCCAGGACGTGGGCGCCCGCGTGTACACCTACCAGTGGACCCTCGCGCTCATGGCCGCAGCCGCGGGCAAGCCCCTCGTCATCCTCGACCGCCCCAACCCCATCCGCGCCGATCGCTTCGAGGGGAACATCCTCGACCTCCGCTTCCGCTCGCTGGTGGGGCAGCATGCCGTCGCGCTCCGCTACGGGCTCACCGTGGGGGAGCTGATGCGCCACCTCGTCGCCACCGGCGCCCTGAAGGCGCAGGTCGCCGTGGTCCCCATGCGGAACTACCGCCGTTCGATGTGGTTTGACGAGACCGGCATCCCGCGGGTGAACCCCTCCCCCAACCTCCGCACCCTCGACGCCGAGCTCCTCTATCCCGGCACGGTGTTCTTCGAGGGGACCACCGCCACCGAGGGGCGCGGCACCGACGCGCCGTTCACGCAGATTGGCGCCGCCTGGCTGGACCACGCCGGTATGGCGCGCACCCTCAACGCCCTGCGCCTGCCGGGGGTGCGCTTCGACACGGTCACGCGCACCGTCGAGGCCGGCTACAAGTTCGGCGGGCAGACCATCCCGATGGTCCGCGTGGTGGTCACCGACCGCAACGCCGTGCGCCCCGTGGAGCTGGGGGTGCGCATGCTGCGCGCCTTCCGCGAGCGCCATCCGAAGGACTTCGCCTGGCGCGAGCCCTCGGTGAACGCCGCCGGACGCATCAAGGGGATCGACCGCCTGGCCGGCACCGACCAGCTGGTGAAGGCGGTGGACGAGGGGACGGTGGACGCCCTCCTCCGGCAATGGGACGCCGATGCGGCGCGCTTCGCGACGCTGGTGAAGCCGTCGCTGCTGTACCAATAGCGTGGTCGACAGGGGGCGCGCCGCGCGCCCCCGACCGGCGGGGCGGCGCCGGAATCCCGGCGCCGCCCCGCACCAGGCAGCCTACCAGTCCACCCGCATCCCCACCTGCCCCATCCGGGCGGCAAACGCCGAGAGCGGCACCCCGAAGGTGGCCTGCGGCGCCCCGGCCGCGGTGAACTGCGTGCCGCCGAACGACAGGTTGTTCTTCCAGTTGAACAGGTTGAACGCCTCCGCCGACACGCTCAGCTTCTTCCCGTTCCACGAGTACACCGGCCGCGCCAGCCGGATGTCCACCGTGCGGTACCAGTTCGCCCACGTGTTCTCGGGCATCGTCGTGCGGATCCCCGACGTGGTGGGCGTCCCGCCGATGAAGTCGTCGCCCAGGATGTTGTTCAGGTTGATGTCACGCCCGTCGATCGAGCTGAAGGGGCGCGGGCTGGCGATGGTGGTCACCCCCGAGAAGGTGAACCCCAGCGGCAGCGGGATGATCTTGGACACCACCAGCCGGTGCCGCTCGTCCCCCGTGGTGCGCTGCCGGTTGAACAGGAACGGGTACGCGAACGTCGGCAGCCCCGCGAGGTCGAAGTCGCCCTGGTACCACCCCAGCGTGTACCCCACGTTCACCCGCGCCTTCCCGCGCTGCCAGGTGGCCTGCACCAGCACCGACGAGTAGTCCGACTCGCCGATGTCGTCCCAGATCAGGATGTCGCCGTACGACGGCGTCAGCTTGCGCCGCGCCGGCGTCACCGAGCGGTCCAGGTAGTTCGGGTTGCGCTGCACGTACAGGTGGTCCATGTGCTGGCGCACGTAGTCCACGTTGAACCCGAACGACGGCGTCAGCTGGTGCCCCACGCCCACCGACATCTGCCGGCTGCGCGGCGTCTGCATGCCGTTGTTCATCAGGATCGGCGCCACGTTGGCCGAGGCCCCCGCGATCACCCGCTGCCGCAGCACCGCGGGGTCGCGCGTGCCCGGGTTGGCGAAGCTGTAGGTGCGCCACGTGGAGTTGCGGCGCTCCTGGAACCCCATGAAGCTGGTCACGCGGTCGTAGATGATCCCGAAGCCGCCGCGCACGAAGGTGCGGTTGTCCTTGAAGGGGTCCCACGAGAACGACACGCGCGGCGAGATGTTCCCCAGCGCGTTCTTGCGGTTCCCCGCGTTCAGGTACCCGCGCAGCTCGGGGATCGCCTGCAGCACCGGGTCCGACGCCCACGGCACCGTGTAGTCGTTGTTCATCGTGTTGAGCTCGGCGTCGTGCCGCAGCCCCACCGACAGCGTGAAGTTGGGCGCCAGCCGGATCTCGTCGTTGACGTACACCCCCGTGGTGTAGCCGCGCGCCGTGGCGATCGCGTCCGACGTCCCGTTGGGGTCGGTGAACCCCACGGCGATCGTCGCCGCCGTCGGCAGCGCGTTGGGGTCGTCGGTGGCGAAGGTGAAGGTGCCGTTGGTGTTGTTGGGCTGGTTCTGCGTGGCCCCCACGGTGCTCAGCTCCACCCCGGCCTTGATCACGTGCGACCCGCCCCAGCCGTCAAAGCTGTAGGTGGCGCGGTCCACGAGGCGGAAGTGGTTCTCCTGCAGGATCAGCGGGAACCCCGACGTCCCGAACTGCACGCCGGGGTAGTTGAGCTGCGGCCCCGGCTTGAGGGGCGCCTCGTTGTGGTTCCACCCCACGAACTGCAGCGACGCCTCGTTCACCAGGTTCCCCCCGGCCGACAGGTACCGCTGGCGCAGCTGCGCGGTGTAGATCTCGTAGGCCTGCGAGATCCCGGCGTCCTGCGACACGCGCCCGCCGAAGTTCCCCTCGCCCCGCAGGAACCGCGCCGAGCCCATGAAGTCCCACGTGACCCGCGGCCCCTGCACGTACGTGAGCCGCGAGAACAGCGTGTGGTTCTTGTTGGGCGCCACGAACGACCCCTGCACCGTGGGCCACGCGCTCTTGGCGGCGGGCGTGGTGGGGTTCACGTCCAGGTAGAAGTCCGTGTTGGTCAGCTCGTAGCTGGTGGCCAGGAACAGCTTGTCCTTCTTCAGCGGGCCGGCCAGGTTGAACCCCAGCTGGTCGCGCCCGAAGTTCGGCACCGCCGTCTGGAAGGCGTTCTTCGCCAGCATCGCCTTGTTCTGCAGGAAGCCGAACGCCGAGCCCTTCCACTGGTTCGTCCCGCGCTTGCTCTCCGCGCTGATCACGTACGAGCCCGCGCGCGTGAACTCCGCGTCGTACGGGTTGAGGTACACGCGGAACTGCTCCAGCCCCTCCTGCGGCAGCGGCGACCCGGTCTGCCCGAGCCCCACGATGTTGCCGTTGAAGAGGCTCTTCATCTCCACGCCGTCCATGTAGACGTTGAAGAAGCGCAGGTCCGGCGCGGCGCCCCCCGACGGCAGCGTGCGCCCCGACTGCGGCGCGTACGTCTTGATCCCCGGCGCAATGCCGGCCAGGTTCATGATGCCGCGCGAGTTGAAGGGGAGGTTCTCGATCTCCTCCTTCAGCACCGGCGCCGACACCGACATGCGCTGCACCTCCACCTGCTTCACCCGCTCGGCGGTCACGGTCTGCGCCTCCAGCTCGGCCGCCCCCTTCTCCAGCGCGAACTCCAGCCGCGCCCGCTGCCCGATCACCAGCTGCACCGTGTCGGTGCGCGGCCGGTAGCCCAGCGCCCGCACGTTCACGGTGTACTGCCCCGCGGTCAGCCCCAGCACGCGGAACGCCCCGCCGGCGCGCGACACCACGCGCGCCACCTCGGCGGTGGCCACGTTGGTCACCACCACCTGCGCCCCGGTCACGGGGGCGCCGTCACCGCGCACCGCCCCCTCCAGGATGATCGTGTTCTGCGCGGCGGCCCGCCCGCTGGCCAGCGCCAGCAGCGCCCCGGCCAGCCAGGCGCGCGGTCGCCCCGTCCATGTGTGTGTCGTCGACATCGTCGTCTCCCCCAAGGGTGTGAACGGCCGCACCGCTGCGGCCGCGCAGAACTTGCCGCCGCGGCGCCCCCTCGGCCAGCCACCGGTGGCGCCCGCCGCGCGGACGCTTTGACAGCCGCGGCCAGGGCGCGCTAACCTCCCCCGGGTGACCGCCCCCGACGTCCCGACGCCCCCGGGCACCGGCTCGCCCCCGGCCGCCCCCCACGCGTTGCCCCACCCGCGCCGCATCCTCCTCGCCGGCGCCACCGGGACCATCGGCCGCGCCACCGCACGCGCCCTTCAGCGCCGCGGACATCAGGTGGTCGCCCTCCTCCGCCCGGGACGCGAGACGCCGCCAGAGCTGGAAGGCGCCATCCCGCTGCACGCCGACGTCACCAGCGCCGCCTCGCTTGCCGCCGCGCTGCGCACCGCCCCCCCCTGCCACGCGCTGGTCACCTGCCTCGCCTCGCGCACGGGCGCCCCGCGCGACGCCTGGGCGGTGGACCACCGCGCCCAGCGCACCCTGCTGCACGCCGCACGCGACGCGGGCGTCACGCAGGTGGTGCTGCTGTCGGCCATCTGCGTGCAGAAGCCCCGCCTGGCTTTCCAGCACGCCAAGCTGGCCTTCGAGCGCGACCTCATGGCGTCGGGGCTCGCCTGGTCCATCGTGCGCCCCACCGCCTTCTTCAAGTCGCTCGCCGGGCAGGTGGCGCGCGTGCGCCAGGGGAAGCCCTTCCTGGTGTTCGGCGACGGCACGCTCACCGCGTGCACCCCCGTCAGCGACGACGACCTGGCCGACTACCTCGCCGACTGCGTGGACAATCCCGCCCGCCACGGGCGCATCCTCCCCATCGGCGGCCCACACCCCGCGCTCACCCCGAGAGAGCAGGGGGCGCTGCTATGCACCCTGGCCGGCCAGCCGGTGCGCTATACCCGCGTCCCCGTGGCGCTCCTGGATGCCATCATCGCGGGGCTCAGCCTGCTGGGGCGCGTGGTCCCGGCGCTGGCCGACAAGGCCGAGCTGGCGCGCATCGGCCGCTATTATGCCACGGAGTCCATGCTGGTGTGGGACGCGGACCGTGGGCGGTACGACGCCGCCGCCACCCCCGCCACCGGCACCGACACGCTGGCCGACCACTACGCCCGCCTGCTGCGCGGCGACGCGTCCGACGACCGCGGTGACCACGCGGTGTTCTGACAAGGCGTGCTGACGCGGTGCCACGCGCCGTTCCCTGCCCTTCACCCCCTGCCGTGCCCTTCGCCGACGCCACCATCGACCTGCACCACCTCGGCCGCGCCGAGTCGGTCGCCTGCCGCCTGTTGGACACCAGCGCCGGCCCGGTGCTGGTGGACCCGGGGCCGGCCTCCACGCTGGACACCCTGTACGCCGCGCTGGCGGCCCGCGGCATCGCCCCGCAGGAGCTGCACGCGCTGCTGCTGACCCATATCCACTTCGACCACGCCGGCGCCTCCGGGGTGCTGGCGCAGGCCCACCCCGGGCTCGCGGTGTACGTGCACCCGGCCGGCGCCCCCCACTTGGCAGAGCCGCGCCGGCTGGTGGCCAGCGCCACCCGCATCTACGGCGATGCCATGGACCGGCTGTGGGGGCCCATCCTGCCGGTCCCCGAGGGACAGCTGCGCCTGCTGGACGACGAGAGCCGAATCACGCTGGGGGACCGCGCCTTGGCCGTGCGACACACCCCGGGACACGCCGTGCACCACGCCGCCTTCCTGGACGAGCGCACCGGGATCGCCTATGTGGGGGATACCGCCGGGATCCGCTCCCCCGTCGCACCGGTGGCGCTGCCGGTCACCCCACCCCCCGACTTCGATTTGGAGGCGTGGCTGAGTTCGCTGGAGCGACTGGCGGGGTGGTCGCCTACCCAGCTGTTTATCACGCATTTCGGCATTGTCGATACACCACCAAGCCATCTTGAATCCATTCGCGAAGGTTTGGTGGCCTGGACTGCCAAAGTGCGGGAGTTGCTGCAGGACCCCGCCATAGGCGAGGGGGAGCACGCGGCGCACTTCCACGCCTGGGTGCTGGACACGGTGCGCGACCTGGTGCCCGAGGCGCATCGGGAGCGGCTGGCGGCGTTTGCAGACTTCCGGGCGGGATTTCACGGGATTGCGCGGTATGTGGGGCGCCGGTCATGAATTGGATTCCTCCGCAAGTGTTTCGATGGTGTTTCGTTGGTGATTTGTGACTGAAGAGAAGAAGATGCGGCAGGCCGCGTCCGTGCTCCTCCTGCGCAACCACCCGGGCGGGGGGGTGGCGGTGCTCATGATCCGCCGCGCGGAGCGGGGGGGCGATTTCCGGAGCGGGGCCGCGGTGTTCCCCGGCGGGGTGGTGGATCTGCTGGACCGGCAGGCGCACCCGTTGGTGGACGGGTGGGACGATGCCGACCTCAGCGCGCGGCTGGGGGTGGAGTCCGGGGGGCTCGACTACCTGGTGGCCGCGGCGCGGGAGTGCTTTGAGGAGGTGGGGGTGTGGTGTGCCGCGGGCGACGAGGCCGCGCAGCGCGAGGCCCACGGCCGCTGGCGCGCCCCGCTCCAGGAGGGGCGTGCGTCGCTGGCCGAGGCGTGTCAGGCGCTGGGGGTTCGGCTTCCGGTGGCCTCCTGGGCGTATCTGGCGCACTGGGTCACCCCGCCGGGGATGCCCCGCCGGTTCGACACCCGCTTCTTCATCGCGCCGGCGCCCGAGGGGCAGGAGCCAGTGGCCGACGAGGGGGAGGCGCAGGAGGCGTTCTGGTGCACCCCCGCCGAGGCGTTGGCCGGCGGCGGTGCGTCTCCGCGCCCCATGGTGCTGCTCCCGGTCACGCGGGCGTTGCTGGAGTGGTTGGCGCCCCACCGGTCGGTGGAGGAGGCGGTGGAGGCCGCCCGCCGTCAGGCCACCGTCCCGTGCATCATGCCGCGGCTGGCCCGCGTGGGGGCGGGGGAGCGGGCACGCGGTACGGTGCTGCTGCCGGGTGCGCCGGCGTACGCGGAGGTGGCCCGCTTGGACCCTGATGGCGCTGGACAGCTGTCAGCGGAGCTTGATTACGGAAGTGCTGTTGCGTTGTCGCCGCGTGTATGGCGCGTTACAGCGCCAAATTCCGGCATGATGACCGGCGCCGGGACCAACAGCTACCTGGTGGGTGATCCGGCGGTGAACCGTTGGACCGTGGTCGACCCCGGTCCCGATGATCCTGGCCATCGGGCCGCCTTGCAGGCGGCGGCGCCGGGCCCCATTGAGCGGATCCTCCTCACCCACACGCACCCGGACCATGCCGAGGGGGCCGCCGCGCTGGCCATCGCCACGGGCGCGCCCATCTGGGCCATGCGCCCTGCGGCGGTTCTCTCCGACACCGATATTCCGTATAAGGAACTGTTTGGGGGCGAACAGATCGTGCTGGGGCCGGACGCCACCCTGACGGTGCTCTACACCCCTGGGCACGCCAGCGACCATCTCGCCTTCGTGCTCGAGGAGGAGCAGCTGCTGCTGGCCGGCGACCTGGTCATGCAAGGGGGGACCGTGGTCATCGACCCCCCGGATGGCGACCTGGGCGTCTACCTGCGCACACTGGAAGGGCTGGCGGATCGTGCGCTGACGTGGGTGGCGCCGGGACACGGTTTCCTGCTGGGCGATCCGCCCCAGCTGTTTCGCCACGTCATCCGCCACCGAATGGCTCGTGAAGCCAAAGTTATTGCTGCATTACAACAACAGCAGAGCGCCACTGTAGAGTCATTGGTGCCCGTCGTATATCAGGAGGTACCACCCGAGCTGTACCCGCTGGCCGCCAGATCGCTGCTCGCCCACCTCCTCCACCTCCAGCACGCCGGCACCGCCCACGGTGCCAATGGTCGCTGGAGGCTCACCCGCTAAGCGGACACCGTCACCCCGCCGCACCGGGCGGCCCCGTCTCCACCGGCGTGTCCCCCTGGCTCCCCCACTCGGTCCAGCTCCCGTCGTACACCGCCGTCGCCTGCGCCCCGGCCACCTCCAGCGCCAGCAGCACGGCGCACGCCGTGATCCCGCTCCCGCAGCTGGCCACAATGGGCGCCTCCAGCCGCACCCCCGCCTGCGCAAACCGCGCCCGCAGCGCCTCCGGCGCCAACGTGAACCCGTCCTCCCCCACCAGCGTGGCATAGTGCACCGACCGCGCCCCGGGGTGGTGGCCCCCGCGCACCCCCGCGCGCGGCTCGGGCTCGGTGGCGGCAAAGCGCCCGGGGGACCGCGCATCCACCACCTGCGCCCCGCCATCTGCCACCACGGCGCGCATGGCCGCCAGGTCGCGCCACCGTGACCGGTCCCACCGCGGGGTGAACACCGCCGGCGTCACCGCGGACGCAGCCGCCGTAACCGGATAGCCCGCCCGCTCCCACGCCGGGAACCCGCCGTCCAGCACCGCCACCTGCCGGTGCCCCAGGGTGTGCAGCATCCACCAGAGCCGCGGCGCGCTGAACTGCTGCCCCGACCCGTCGTACACCACCACCAGCTGGTCGTCCCCGATCCCCAGCGCCCCCAACCGAGCGGCCAGCACCTCGGGGGCGGGGAGGGTGTGCGGGTACGGCGCCGTCTCGTCGCTCAGCACGTCCAGGTCGGCAAACACCGCCCCCGGCAGGTGCTTCGCCGCGTACTCCTGGCGGGCGTTGCGCCCGGCCGACGGCAGGTGGTAGCTGGCATCCACCAGGCACAGCGCCGGATGGTCCAGGTGCGCTGCCACCCAGTCGGGGCGCACCAGCGGGGTGGGGAGGAGGGGGGCCATCCGCGGAACATAGCGTCGCCCCCGGCCCCGGCGCCCGCACACCGGCGCACCCACCCGTGCGCCCACACGCCGCATGCGGCTGCGGGGCGCTACATTTGCCCTCCCATGGCCCCCGCGCCGCCCTCATCCCCGCCGTCCGCGCCGCACTCCCCGGCGCCCCCGGCGTCCGCCCCCCTGCCACGCGAGGCGTGGCACCGCTGGGTGGACCACACGCGAGCCGCCTTCCGGCGCTCCTGGCGCGGGCTGCTCACCTTTGCGCTCGCCTACGCGGTGCTGTCGGGGCTGTCGCTGCGGGTGGTCAGCAGCAACTCCGCCATGACGCCGCTCTGGCCCCCGGCCGGCGTCATGGCCGCCGGGCTCCTCCTCCTCGACACCACCCCGCTCTGGATGGTGTTCCTGGCGGCGTTCATCGGGCAACGCCTGAGCGTCAACCCGGTGGCGATCCCCAGCGTCGCCTCCCTCATCCTCGTGGGTGCCGCCTGCGTCGAAGGGTGGCTGGCCCGTCTGGTCATCCACCACGTGAGCGGCGGCCCCACCCGCTTTGCGCGCGTGCGTGACATCCTGGGGCTCCTCCTGGGGACGCTGGTGGCCGTCACCCTGAGCGGCACCGCGGCGGGGATGGTGCGGGCCGACTCCTTCGAGGCCTTTCGGCAGGGATTCCTCAACTGGGCCATCGGTGGCGGGCTGGGGATCCTCATGGTCACCCCCTTCGCGGTGGCCTGGATCCGCCCCCGCGACGCCACCGACCCCTCGCGCGACTTCAGCGGCCTCGAGGCGGGGATGGCAGTGGCGCTCACGCTGCTGGTCACCTACGCCGCCTTCCGCGACCTCAGCCTCTCCGCGGTCCTCAACGTCCCCCCCTACGCGCTCATCGGCCCGCTGCTGTGGGGCGCCCTCCGCTTCGGGGTGCGCGGCGTCTCCCTGGGCGTGCTCCTCGTGGCCGTGGTCGCGGCGCCGTTGCAGCTCCTCCCCGACGGCAACGTCCTGGGGGGCGACACCCCCGAGATCCGCCTGCTGCGGCTCCAGCTGTTCCTCGCCTTCATGACCGTCACCGGGCTGCTGCTCGCCGCGGCGCTCACCGAGCAGCGCGCCGCCGCCGCCGCCGAAACGCGCGCGGTGGAAGCGATGCTCGCCAGCGAGCGGCGGCTGCAGCAGGCGCAGAAAATGGAGGCGGTGGGACAGCTGGCCGGCGGCGTGGCGCATGACTTCAACAACATCCTCGCGGCCATGTCGCTGCAGGCCCAGGAGCTGCGCCTGGCCTCCGGACTGGCCCCGGCCGAGGCGCGCACGGTGGGGGAGATGCAGGACGCCATCCGCCGCGCCGCCGCACTCACCCGCCAGCTGCTCCTCTTCTCGCGGCGGCAGGTGCGCGAGGACCGTCCGGTGGACTTGGGGCTGCTGGTGGCCTCGCTCGGCGAGATGCTCACGCGGCTGCTCCCCGAGTCGGTCCGGCTCGCCGTGATCCCCCCGACACGCCCCGTGCGCGTGCAGGGCGACCCCTCCATGCTCGAGCAGGTGCTCCTCAACCTCGTGGTCAACGCGCGCGACGCGCTCCCCCGGGGTGGCACCATCACCGTCACGCTGAGGGAGCAGGCGCTGGACGCCGACGCCGTGCGGGCCGTGGCGCCAGGCGCCCTGACGGTGGAGCCCGGCGTGTACGCCCTGCTTCGCGTGGAGGACACCGGCACCGGCATCGCCCCGGAGCACCAGGGGCAGCTGTTCGAGCCCTTCTTCACCACCAAGGAACCGGGGCGCGGCACCGGGCTGGGGCTGTCCACCGTGTTCGGGGTGGCGCGGCAGCACCATGGCTTCGTGCGGCTCGTGACGTCGGGACCCACGGGGACGGTGTTCGAGTTCGGCATGCCCGCGCTGGCCGGCGATGCGGCGGCCGACACGCCCGTGACTGGACATCCCGCAGGGCGCGTGGACGAGGTGGCGCCCACGGGCACGGTACTGGCGGTGCCGACCGCGCCACCCCTGCCGCCGGCGGCCGCCGCCGCCACCCCCGTGGTGCAGCCGGAGACGCCGCACAACCAGGACGGCGGCGAGCCCGGCGCGCTCCCCACGGTGCTGTTGGTGGAGGACGACCCGGGGGTACGCCGCATGGTGGAGCGCATCCTGCAGCGCGGCGCGTGGCGCGTGATCAGCGCGGAAAACGCGCAGGAGCTGTTCGGCCGCTGGGATACCGTGCCGGCGGTGGACGTGCTGCTCACCGACCTGGTGCTCACCGGCAGCATGGGCGGTGTGGAGCTGGCCGCCGAGGTGAGCGCGCGCCTCCCCGGGGTGCGGGTGATCTACACCAGCGGCTACGACCCCGCCTACGGCGACCACGACGTGCAGATGACGCCGGGCGTCAACTTCCTGGCCAAGCCCTTCTCCGCCGACCTGCTGCTGGAGGTGGTGCGGCGGCAGGTGGAGGCCGCGCCGGGAAGCGGCGCCCCCTGACGGAGACCTGAGGATGAGCGACTCCACCCCTCGCGATGCCCACGGGCTTGGCGCGGCGTTCCTGGAACGGTCGCGCTACTACCTGGGCGTCGAGTACCCGCGCAAGATCCGGCTGGCGCTCGCCGCCCTGCCCCCGGAGCGCCTGTGGTGGCGCCCCAACGCCTCCTCCAACAGCGCGGGGAACCTGCTGCTGCACCTGGCGGGGAACGTGCGGCAGTGGATCGTGAGCGGTGTGGGGGGCGCCCCCGACGTGCGCACGCGTGACGCGGAATTCGCGGCACAGGATGGGCCCCCCCTGACCGCGCTCCTGGACCGGCTGGACGTCACCTGCGCCGAGGCGTGCGCGGTGCTCGCGGCGCTGGACCCGGAGGCGCTGCTGGCGCCGCGCCGGATTCAGGGGCGGACCACCACCGTGTTTGCCGCGGTGTACCACGTGGTGGAGCACTTCGCCGGGCACACCGGCCAGCTCATCCTGCTGGCCAAGGGCGCCGCCCCCGACGGCGCCGTGCGCTTCTACGACGACACCGGCGGGCTGGCGCGCCCGCTGTTCCTGCCAGACGGCGACAGCGACGTGGCGTAGGGCGGCAGCGCCGCGGGCGCGCGGGTCACGGCCGCGCGTCGAGCCACGAGGCGGCACCGTCCAGTAGGACCGCGCGCGCCCCGCGCTGCGCGATGGCCGAACGGGCGAGCGACCGCGCCAGCTGCACCCCGCCGTCAGCCGCGATCCCCAGGGGGCGCCAGCCGTGCGCCTCGGCCACGGTGTCCCCCAGCAGCACCGCCACCACATCGGCCAGCGCCGTGCTCTCCCCCAGCACGGCCACCGCCTCCCGCACCGGGTCATCCACCGCATCAGGCGGCTCGGGAGCAGAAGCCAGGGTGATGTGGGCCAACGCCTCGGCCACCCCTTCGCGTGCCAGCACCCCGCGCACCGATCGGGCGGGACCGTGAACCGCTTCCCACAGCATTCGGGCGGTCTCACGCACCGCCTGCGCGTGCACCAGGGCCTCGGTGACCGGCTCGTGCGACCAGCTCGGCACCAGCCCGCGGTGCCATCCCCCCGCGCCGTGCGTGCGATGCAGGCTGTCGGTGGTGAGCCGTTCGGTCCAGAGCCCTGCGCTGAGCACCACCACCGCCAACCGCCGTGGCGGGTCGTGTGGCGGCACAAAGGTGTGCGCGTCCACCCGGGCGGCCGTCTTTGCGGCGGCCTCGGCCACCAGCCGTTCGGCATCCAGCGCCAGCAGCGCCTGCACGGCCGCCGCGGCGTGCGCGCCGGCCATGGGATTGTACGCCGACAGCGCCCAGGTGGTGGCTGCGGCCTCGGTGTAGGCGCGAAAGCGCGGGGAGGCGGCACCGCCGTCGCGAGGGAGCGCGTACACCGCGGCCATGTGGGCCAGCGTTGGTATGACGGTGATCCGCATGCGGGGGGCGACGGGGCGTGCGGGAGCGGCAGGGATTGCGGGAGCGGCAGGATCGCCCGGACGACGCGCGAACATGAGAGAGGCCGCTGGCATCAGGCCGCGTGGCGACGCCCCCGGCCTGCCAGGTTGCCCCGAGGCGCCCTACCCCCGCGCTGCGAGCACCCTGAGCGCGGCCACCAGCTTGGCGCCGTCGGCAGGGGTGCTGTACAGCGCCGGCGTCACGCGCACGCAGTCACCGCGCGCCAGCCCCGAGCGCGCCACGGTGAAGATCCCGAACTCCTGCAGCAGCGTCCTGGTGAGCGCGGCGTTCCCCGCCGCGCTCCCGTCACCGCGCAGGCGCAACCCCGTGAGCGCGCCCACCATGCCGGGGACGTCGGGGGTCAGGATGTCCACGCCGGCGATCGTGCGCGCCGGCACCGCCCACGCGTCGCGCAGGAGGCGCAGCCGCGCCGCCTTGCGCGCCACCCCGATCCGCTCCTGGAAGTCGAGCGCGTCGGGGATCGTCATGATGGCGGCGAAGTCGGTGGTCCCCGTGTGGATGCGGCTGTCGATGCGATCCAGCGGCCCTTCGTCGCCGTGCGCGCGGTCGATCCGCTCGAGGGCGTCGGGGCGGATGTACAGCGCCGCCACCCCCACGGGCGCCCCCACCCACTTGTGGAGGTTGACCGCGGCAAAGGGCACCCCCAGCTCGGGGATCGACAGCGGCACCTGGCCAAAGGCATGGGCCGCGTCGACCACGCAGTCGATCCCGCGCGCGCGCGCCAGGTCGGCGATGGCGCGCACGGGGTGGATGAGCCCCGTCTTGTTGTTGACGTGCGTGAGGAGCAGCAGCCGCGTGCGCGGATGCGCGTCGAAGGCGGCGGTGTAGGCGGCCAGGATGCCGTCCAGCGACGCCGGCTCGGGGATGTCCAGCGTGGCCACCCGCGCGCCGCGGCGTGCGGCGAGCGCGTTCATGGCCTGTTGCATCGCGGGGTAGTCGAGGTCGGCGTACATGACCGCGTCCCCCGCCTGCACGCGGTTGTACTGCCCGATGAGCGTCTGCAGCGCCTCGGTGGCGTTGCGCGCGAAGGCGATCTCTCCCGGGGTCACCCCCAGCGCCTGCGCCGTGCGCCGCCGCGCCTCCATGGCCATGGCCGGATACGCGAGGCGGGCGAAGTGCGAGCTCTCGCGATTCACGCGGTCGATGTGCCGGTGATACGCCGACAGCACCGGCATGGGCATCATGCCGAAGAACCCCGCCTCCAGGTTGGTGGGGGCTTCGGCCACCTGGTATTGCGCCGCCACCTCGCGCCAGTAGGCCTCATCCTGGGCCACCTGCTCCGGGGGTCCGGCCGGGGGCGGCGGCAGCGGGGCGCCGGCGCCCGCCGCATCGACCGCGCCCTGGGCGGCGGAGAAGGCCGGCATGGTCAGCGAAGCGGCGGAGGCGGCCGACGCGAGCGCGCCGGTGCGGAGAAAGTCGCGGCGGGTGGTCATGCGGCGAAGCTACGGGGAAGACAGGGGGGCCGCCACGGCGCCGAGCCGGCTAATCCACGATGAACAGTGTGGCCCCAGACGGCGCGAAAGACCGGTGTGGCATGGTGTCGTCGGCCACCTGGTAGCTCATCCCCGGGCGAAGCACCACGGTGCGTCCGTCCTCCAGGGCCGTGTGCACCTCCCCGGTCAGGCACAGGAGAATATGACCCTTGGCGCACCAGTGATCCGCCAGGTATCCCCGGGAGTAGGTGACCATCCGCACCCGGATCGCGCCGAAGTGCCGCGTGCGCCATGTGGCCACCCCCTGTTCGCCCGGGTGTTCCGTGGGCTCCACCTGGGACCAATCGGTGATGGTGAAGGGGATGTCGGCGAGGTGCATGGCGGTGGGCAGGGGGAAGAGGGGAGCGAGAGGGCGCGACGGAGCGGGGCACGGCGAATGGGCAAGTCGGAAGGCCTACCCCCACCACCCCCGCCGCCGGTACCACCACACCTGCGCGGCGGCAATCACCACCATCGCCCCCAGCACCAGCGGGTACCCCAGCCGCGACTGCAGCTCCGGCATGTGCGCGAAGTTCATCCCGTAGATGCTCGCCAGCAGCGTCAGCGGCAGGAACACCGTGCTCATCACCGTCAGCACCCGCAGCCGCTGGTTCGCCCGCTCCTGCAGCCCCGCGCTGTACAGCGCCCGCACCCCCTCCAGCCGGCGCTCCAGCCGCTTGAGCCCGTACTGGTAGCGCTCCAGCGTGCGCGTCACCTCCTGCAGCTGCTCGCGGTCCGCCACGGCGCCAAACGCCTGGCTCTCCAGCTGCGGCAGCAGCGACAGCGCCAGCAGGTGGTCCTCACACACGGCACTCAGCCGGTCCACCCGCCGCATCAGCCCGCTCACCTGCTCCAGCGTCACCAGCTCGGGGGTCTCGTCCAGCCGCCGCGCCAACCCGTCCATTTCGCGGCGCGCCGCCATGTACGTCCGCAGCTCCTCGGCGGCAAACTCCTCCACCACCTCCAGCACCAGCGCCGACGCGCCGGTCCCCTCGGGGAGCGCGCGCAGCAGCAGCGCCTCCAGCTGCTCCAGCGCCGGGAGCGGCCGCCGATGGTGCGTCACCAGCACGCTGGGGAGCGCCACCAGCGTGATGAAGCGCGGCCCCTCCTCCGACAGCGCCGTAGGCACCGGCACCCGCAGCCACGCCGCCTCGCGCTCGGCCCCGGCATCGGACAGGTCGGCCTCCAGGTCGGCCACCTGCCCCACCAAGGCCGGTGACGCCCCCAGCGCCACCAGCACCCGGGCAAACGCCGCCGGGTCCCCGGTCTGCACATCCACCCACCGCAGCTGCCGGTCGCCGCTCCAGGCGCGTTGCGGCGTGGGATCGGCCAGCGCCGTGAAGCTCCGCCCGTCGGTCAGCTGCCACGCCCGCAGCTGCACCGCCCCGTCCGGAGCGTCAGCAGGCACCACCGCCCCAGCCGCCGGGGTCGCCCCCCGCACCGGCCGACGTCGACGCGCCACCCCTACCGCACCCGGATCTCGAACACCGTTGGCCACAGCTTGCCGGTCACCAGCAGCCGCTTGGTCGCCGGGTCATACGCGATCCCGTTGAGCACGTCCTCGTCGCCATGCCGTTCGCTGGGCGGGAGGATCCCCGCGAGGTTCACGTACCCCGTCACCTCCCCCGTGGCCGGGTTGATCCGCGCCAGCTGGTCGCTCTGCCACAGGTTGGCCCAGATCTCCCCCTCCACCCACTCCAGCTCGTTCAGGTTGGAGACCGGCAGCCCGTGGTCGGTCACCGGCAGCGTGCGCGTCACGGCAAAGGTCGCCGGGTCGCGCCACAGCAGCGACGAGCCCCCGGTGCTCATGATCAGCGCGGAACCGTCGGTGGTGAGCCCCCACCCCTCGCCGTCGTACCGGAACTCCCCGGTGCGACGAAAGGTCTTCCAGTCGTACACGAACGCCTTCCCGCTCTGCCAGGTGAGCTGGAAGAGCCGGTCGCCAACGATCACGATCCCCTCGCCGAAGTGCGGGCGCTCCAGCGCCGCCTCGCGCATCACGCGCCCGCTGGTCAGCTCCACCTCGCGGATCCCCGAGGTCCCCACCTGCCCGGTGCTTTCAAACAGGCGCCCCTGGTGGAACAGCAGCCCCTGCGTGAACGCCCCGCGATCATGCGGATGCCGGGCCACCACCTCCACCTCGGCGGTCGGCGTCCGGGTGGAGGGCGCCGGCGTGGCGGTGGCGCCCCCCTGCTCCGCGCCCGCTCGGTCACCGCCGCAGCTGCCCAACGCCCCGAGCGCACTCCCGGCGAGTAGCACGACCCCCAGCATGACGGCCATCCCTCGGGTGGCCCGCGGCGACATGAGCGGCGACATCGTGATGCTCCTTTTATGGAATGACGCGTAAATGTTTCGTTGATGTGCTATAAATGAAATCAGACTATCGCAACACTGTAGAGCCCAAAATGCACCAGTGAAGCGACAGTCATCAGTCCCCTCGCAACTGATCCTTCAGCCCCGCCAAGACCGTCAACGCCTCCAACGGCGTCATCTGATCCGGATCCAATGCCCCAACCCGGTCTGCCAACGCCTGCAACGCCGGGTCCACCCCCCCAGTAGCACCACCGGCCGCCCCGCCATCCTCCCCACCAAAAAACCCCAGTTGCGCCCCAGGGCCGTGCCCCTTGAGACGAGGACCCGGACGGCCCCGACGCCCCGGCGCCTTCCCCCCACCCTCGGGTGCCGCCGTCAACCGCGACGCCATCTGCGACCCCTCCCCCTCCAGCAGCGCCAGCACCTCCTTCGCCCGCGCAATCACCGGCGCCGGCAACCCCGCCAACCGCCCCACCTCGAT
>JBILED010000117.1:0-8401 GCA_044352305.1 Gemmatimonas sp. | reverse complement strand
GGCGAGCACACGGGGCACGAGGTGGGGTTCAAGCCCGCGGGCGGGATCCGCACCGCCAAGCAGGCGCTGGAGTGGCTGGTGCTCATGAAGGAAGAGCTGGGCGACCGGTGGCTGCGTCCGCACCTCTTCCGCTTCGGGGCCAGCGGCCTGCTGACCGACATCGAGCGACAGGTGGAGCACTACGTGACCGGGCGCTACGCGGCGGCCCACCGCCAGCCGATGGTCTGATGGCCACGTCCCCCTCCGCCTCCCCGTCGGTGCGCGCGATCTACGAGACCATGGCGTATGGACCGGCCCCCGAGGGCGACGCTCCGGTGCGCGCCTGGCTGGCAGGGCACGGGGGCCGCTTCGGGCACTTCATCGGCGGCGCGTGGACCTCGGCCGAGGGCGAGGCGTTCCCGGTGGTCGAGCCGGCCACCGGACGCCTGCTGGCCCACGTGGCGCAGGGCTCGGCGGCCCACGTCGACGCCGCCGTGGCAGCGGCTCGCGCCGCCCTCCCCGCCTGGCGCGCGCTGGACGACCATGCGCGGGCGCGCCACCTGTACGCGCTGGCGCGCCTGGTGCAGCGCCATGCGCGCGAGCTGGCAGTGCTGGAGTCGCTCGACAACGGCAAGCCCATCCGTGAGACGCGCGACATCGACCTCCCGCTGGTGGCCCGCCACTTCACCCATCATGCGGGGTGGGCGCAGCTGCGCGAGGCGGAGTTCCCGGGGCAGCACCCCGTGGGGGTGGTGGGGCAGGTGATCCCCTGGAACTTCCCGCTGCTCATGCTGGCGTGGAAGGTGGCGCCCGCGCTGGCGGCCGGCTGCACGGTGGTGCTCAAGCCCGCCGAGTTCACCCCCCTCACCGCGCTCCGCTTTGCCGAGCTGGTGGCGCAGGCGGGGCTGCCGCCGGGGGTGTTCAACCTGGTCACCGGGGACGGCACCACCGGGGCGGCGCTGGTCGCGCACCCGGACATCGACAAGGTGGCCTTCACGGGGAGCACCGAGGTGGGGCGCGCCATTCGCGTGGCCACGGCGGGCTCCGGGAAGGCGCTGTCGCTGGAGCTGGGGGGCAAGAGCCCCTTCCTGGTGTTCGACGATGCCGACCTGGACAGCGTCGTCGAGGGGGTGGTGGACGCCATCTGGTTCAACCAGGGGCAGGTGTGCTGCGCGGGATCGCGCCTGCTGGTGCAGGAGGGGATCGCCGCCGACCTCGTGGCGCGGCTCAAGGCGCGCATGGAGCGGCTGCGCGTGGGACACCCGCTGGACAAGGCGATCGACATGGGGGCCATCGTGGCCCCCGTGCAGCTGGAGCGCATCCGCGCCCTCTGCGCGCAGGGCGTCGCGGAGGGGGCCACCTGCTGGCAGCCGTCGTGGACGGTGCCGGCCGAGGGGTGCTTCTTCCCCCCCACGCTGTTCACCGACGTGGCCCCCGCCTCGGCCATCGCCCAGCAGGAGATCTTCGGCCCGGTGCTGGTGGTGCAGACGTTCCGCTCCCCCGCCGAGGCGGTGGCGCTGGCCAACAACACGCCCTATGGCCTTGCGGCCAGCGTGTGGAGCGAGACGATCAGCCTGGCGCTGGACATCGCGCCGCGCCTGGCGTGCGGGGTGGTGTGGGTGAACAGCACCAACCTGTTCGACGCGGCCGCCGGTTTCGGCGGCTACCGGGAGTCGGGGTTCGGGCGGGAGGGGGGACGCGAGGGGATGGCGGAATACCTCGTGAGCCCCGTGGTGGACGAGGGCGCCCCGCCGCCGGTGCTGCCGGCGCCCACCCCCGCAGCCCCGCCACCTGTCGACGCCCACGCGCTCCCGCCCGTGGATCGCACCCCCAAGCTGTTCATCGGCGGCAAGCAGGCGCGCCCAGACTCGGGGTACAGTCGGCCGGTGCTGGACCACCTGGGCCGGCTGGCGGGCGAGGTGGGCGACGGCAACCGCAAGGACCTCCGCAACGCCGTCGAAGCGGCGCACGCCGCGGCCGGATGGCGCGCGCTGTCCGGGCACCAGCGCGCCCAGCTGCTGTACTACCTGGCGGAGAACCTGGCGGCCCGCGCCCCGGAGCTGGTGGCGCTGCTGGCCCTGGCCCCGCGGGGCGGCGAGGCCGCCGCAGCGGAGACGCCCGAGGTGACGGCGGCCCGCGAGGTGGAGGCCACGGTCTCCCGCCTGTTCTCCTACGCCGCGTGGGCCGACAAGCACGACGGCGCGGTGCACGACGTGCCTCTGCGCGGCGTGGCGCTGGCCATGCACGAGCCCATCGGCGTGGTGGGGGTGGCGTGCCCCGACCCGTATCCGCTGCTCGGCCTCGTCTCGCTGGTGGCGCCGCTGCTGGCCACCGGCAACCGCGTCGTGGCCATTCCGTCGGAGCGTTTCCCGCTGGTCGCGCCGGCGCTGTATGCGCTGCTGGAGACGTCGGACATCCCCGCGGGGGTGCTCAACCTGGTCACCGGCGCGCGCGAGCCCCTGGCACGCGTGCTGGCTGACCATGACGACGTGGACGCCCTGTGGTATGTGGGTACCCGCGACGGGGCCGCCGCCGTCGAGCGCGCCTCGGCCGGCAACTTGAAGCGGACGTGGACCGAGTGGGGCCCGCGCGAGTGGCTCGACCCGAGGCAGGGGGAGGGCCGTGCCTTCCTCCGCCGGGCCGTGCAAGTAAAGAATGTCTGGATTCCCTACGGAGCCTGAGTGATGACCGCCAATGTGCCCGGCCTTGCGCTGGCGCGCCCCCTCCCCGATGCCCCCGACGCGTTCCGCGACGCGGGGTGGGAGGACATTCGTCCATGGTACGACCAGTTGGCCGAGGCACCGCTGGCCGACGACGGGGGCAATCTGGAGCCGTGGATGGCCGCGTGGTCGCGGCTGGACGCGCTCATCGGGGAGGCCGGCACGCAGGCCATGATTGCCTACACCGGCAACACCGCCGACCGGGCCGCCGAGGAGGCGTACCTGCGCTTCACCATGGACATCTTCCCGCAGGTGGACGAGCAGCAGGTGCGCCTCGCGCGGCGCCTGCTGGCCATCGGCTCTCCGCGTGAGGATCTCCAGACCACGCTGCAGCGCTTCCGCACCGACGTCACGATCTTCCGCGAGGCCAACGTGGCCCGCATGTCGCAGGTGGAGGAGCTCACCGCGGCCTACCAGAAGATCACCGGTGGCCTGTCGGTCGACTGGGACGGCACCGCCAAGACCATCCCGCAGTTGCAGACGCACCTCAAGTCGCCCGACCGACCGGAGCGGGAGCGGGCCTTCCGCTTGGGCGCCGGGGCCTATCTGGCGCATCGCGCCGAGCTGGCCGACCAGTTCGATCGGCTGCGCGCGCTGCGCCAGGCCATCGCGCACGAGGCCGGCTTCGCCGACTACCAGCGCTACGCCTTCGCCGCCAAGCACCGCTTCGATTACACCCCCGAGGACACCGCCCGCTTCCACGAGGCGGTGCTGGAGACGGTCACCCCCGCGGTGATGCGGTTGATGCGCCACCGGCAGGCGGAGTTGGGTGTCCCGTCACTCCGTCCCTGGGATCTTTCGGTGGATCTGGGCAGCCGGGAGCCGCTGCGCCCCTTCGAGACGGTGGACGGCTTCGTGGCGCGCGCCGGCGCCATCTTCGAGCGCGTGGATCCCGACCTGGGGAGCCAGTTCCGCCTGATGGCTCACGAGGGACTCCTGGACTTGGAGAGCCGTCCCGGCAAGGCGCCCGGCGGCTACTGCACCGACCTCCCGGTGCGGCGCCGGCCGTTCATCTTCATGAACGCCGTCGGGGTCCCCGACGACGTGCAGACGCTGCTCCACGAGGCGGGCCACTGCTTCCACGACTTCGCCACCTACGCGCTGCCATACGGCTGGCAGCGGCGCACGGGGCACGAGGCCGCCGAGCTGGCGTCCATGAGCATGGAGCTGCTGGCCATGCCGTACCTGGTGCGCCCGGTGGGGTACTACACCCCGGAGCAGGCGCGGGTGGCGTGGCTGGAGCACCTGGAGGACGTGCTGGGCAGCCTTACCCACATCGCCAGCGTGGACGCCTTCCAGGCGTGGATCTACACCAACCCCGAGGGCGCCGACCGCGACGCGCGCGACCGCCAGTGGCTCGCCATCCGGTCGCAGTTCGACGTGGGGGTGGACTGGACGGGGCTGGAGCGCGAGCGGGTGGCGCGCTGGTACCGGCAGTTGCACATCTTCGAGCTGCCCTTCTACTACATCGAGTACGGGCTGGCGCAGCTGGGGGCGCTGCAGGTGCTGCGGCGCGCGCTGCGTGATCCGCGCCAGGCGGTGGCCGACTACAAGCGGTTCCTGGCGTTGGGCGGCACGCGGCCGTTGCCGGAGCTGTACGCCACGGCGGGGGTGCGCCTGGTGTTTGACGCCCCCTCCATGGCCGAGCTGGTGGCATTCGCCGAAGAGCTGATTGCCTCGCTGCGCAGCGGCGAGGACACCCTGTTGACGGGGTTCCCGCCGCCGGGGGCGTGACGCGCGGCACCCGCGGCGCGGGGGCTTGTGCGGTGACGCGTGGGTGGGACCGGCGGACTAGCCGCCCAGCACGCGCCCGGCCAAGGCCACCCCGCTGAGCCAGGCCCCTTCCACATCGGCGACCGCGCCAAAGTCACCCGCCGCCCCCACGCCGGCATCTCCCGCCCAGAGGCACGGGACGTCCAGTCCCCGAGTCACCCGCGCGAAGCGCCAGCGGTGGGCCGTGACCTCCGCCACGCCCGGCACGCCGGGGCCCAGGGCGCGGGACAGCGTGCGCGCCAAGGCGCTGCCCAGCTCCTCCGCCACGCGGGGCGCCTCCGCGTCCACGTGCGTCGCGCTCCACACCGCGGCCGCCTGTACGGTCCAGCATTCGGCCGCGGCGCGCCCCGGCTTGTCAGCCTCGCGGACAACGCGGGCCAACGGTGCCTCGGCGTCCCCGCCGTCCGCATGGAGCGCCCCATCGGCCCACTGCTGCAGCGCCCGCACGGGCAACGGGCCGTCCAGCCGGACCATCGCGCTCCAGCAGGGCGCCATCACCACGCTGTCCAACACCGCGGCCATGGCGTCGGTGTCGGGGTGGTGGGCCGTGCGCAGCAGCGCGGCGGCCTGCGGGGCCGGCATTGCCAGCAGCAGGCGGTCGCCCGTCCAGCAACGCCCCTCCGCGTCCAGCGCCTCCCACCCGGCGCCGGCCTGTCGCACCTGCTGCACGGCGGCTCCCACCGTGACCGACAGCTCCGCGGCCAGGTGGCGCGCCAGCGCGCTCATGCCGGGGCGTCCCGTGTAGCCGTCGGCGGTGGCTTCCAGGACCCCCTCATCGCACCACGCCTGCAGCCACGGCGTGAGCCGCGAATCGGTGGAGGCAAAGTGCGGGGTGCCATGATCAAAGGCGCCCGCCGCCCCGCGGCGCGTGCTCGTGCGCCCCCCCACCCCGCGCCCCTTGTCCAGCACCGTTACCGGCACCCCGGCGTCGTGCAGCGTGCGGGCGCACGCCAGCCCGGCGATGCCGGCGCCCACCACCAACACCCGTGCTGGACGGCCGGCTTCGGCGCGCCGCACCTGCGCTTCGTAGCGGGCCACGTCCATGCGCGCGGCATGCGCCCGCGTGGGGCGCGGCCGCACCGTCCCCAGCACCGGCACGGGCGGCGTGAAGGGGCGGTCGAACTGCCCCAGGCACCACAGCAGCCCGCCGTACGACGCCGGGTCGCGCCCGTCCAGCGCGTAGCGATGGTTGAGGTCTTCCAGCCGCGCCAGGGCCTCCACCGGCGAGGCCGACCACCCGGGGATCGCCTTCCCCCAGGTCATGCGCAGGTTGTTGTGCAGCATCCCGTGCCGCACCAGCGCCTGCTGCGCCGCGTCCCATAGCCGGTCCCCCGTGCGCCCGCGCGCCAGCCGTTCCCACGACAGGACGGGATGGGGATCGTCAGCGTGCGCCTCCAACGTGTCGCGCGCCCACGCCGGGATCGCCTCCAGCGACGCCGGGGCGGGGTGCCAATGGCAGAAGCTCCACGCCAGCTCGCGCCACACCAGCAGCTCATCCAGGTACTTGGCGGCCCCCTCGCCGCCGCGCGCCGCGCACGCCCGCGCCAGGCGGAACGGCGACACCATGCCGTAGTGCAGGTACGGGGACATCCCGCTCACGCCGTCACGCACCGGGTCGTTGCGGTCGGCGGCATACCGGTCCAGCGCGCCGCGGCGCACGAAGGCGTCCCACCGGGCGTAGCCGGCGGTGCTGCCCCCCGGATACGACGGCACCGGCGGGACGCCATGGTCGATGGCACAGGCCGCCACCAGCGTCGCCAGATCGGCCTCTGCCAGCTGCACCGGCTCGAAGGGGAGCGCATCGGGGAGGTAGGGCGTGGTGGGCGGCGCCACGTCGGTCCACGGGCGCGACAGCCGGTCGCGTCGCACCTCCTCGGTGGCGTCTCGGAAGGCAAAGGCCCGCGTGTGCGCCTTCCCCACCAGCGGCATCGGCACCACGCACGCGGTGTCCACGCTCCAGACGGGGCAGGGGGCCGCGGCCGCCACCCGCGCGGTCCAGTCCGCCAGGGGCGGGATGGGCATGGTCTCGGTCACCACCAGCGCGGCGCGCGCCGCCAGCTGCGCCAGCACCGGTCCGCGATGCCCCGGCCGCTCCAGATGGAACGCGTAGCCGATGCCGCGCGCCGCGCACGCCGCGGCGACGTCGCGCGCGCCCTCCACGATGAAGCGATGGTGGCGGTCGGAGGCGTACGGGTACCGCTCCGACAGCGCGTGGTACACGAACGCCGGCACCCCCAGCTGCGCCGCCGCGGCCAGCGCCGTGTCCAGCGCCGGGTTCTCGTGGGCGCGCACCGCGGTGCGCATCCAGTACACCACGTAGGCCCCGGCGGCGGGGGCGGTCGTGACCGGACCGTGCGTGGTGATGCGCTCCGTCAGCGGCTCCGGCAGCGCCGCCAGCAGCCGGGCTGCGGCCATCCCCGTCACCGGTTCCGTCACCGGCGCACGACGATGGCGCCGCCCTTGAGCACCAGCTGCACGTCGCGCACGCGCCGGATGTCGGTGGTGGGGTCGCCGCGCACCGCCACCAGGTCGGCCAGCAGCCCCGGGGCCACGCGCCCCAGCTCCGCCTCGCGGTGCACCACGCGCGCGTTCACGCTGGTGGCGGCCCGCAGCGCGTCCACCGGGCGCATCCCGTACTCCACCATCAGCTCCAGCTCCAGCGCGTTGTCGCCGTGGGCAAAC
The DNA here is from genome assembly GCA_044352305.1 of Gemmatimonas sp. Taxonomy (GTDB): domain Bacteria; phylum Gemmatimonadota; class Gemmatimonadetes; order Gemmatimonadales; family Gemmatimonadaceae; genus Gemmatimonas. The sequence goes on along the minus strand of JBILED010000117.1, from coordinate 1,247 downwards.
ACCCCCACGTCGCTGCCGTTGCAGATCGTCACGCCCGAGGCCAGCGCCGCGCGGAACATCGCCTGCTTCTGCGCCACCCCCGGCGGGAGCGGGTCCGTCCCCTTCGTCCAGCCCCGGTAGCGGGTGGTGCTCTCGGTGGCGGCCAGCGTGGGGCAGAAGGCCACGCCGCGCTCCTTCATGAGCGCGAACAGCGCCGGCGTGGCGGCGTCGCCGTGCTCGATGGTCTCCACGCCAGCCAGGATGGCGCGGCGCATCCCCTCCACCGTGCTGGCGTGCGCCACCACCGGGCGGCCGCTGCTGGCGGCGGTGCGCACGATCGCCTCCCACTCGGCCTCGGTGAAGGTGGGGCGCGCCTCACCGCGGGGGCCCCACCGGTAGTCGGCGTAGATCTTGATCCAGTCGGCGCCGTGGCCGATCTGGTCGCGCACCACGCGCGTGACCCCCTCCGTGCCGTCCGCCTCCTCGGCCCCCTGCGGCACGCCAATCTCCGATCCGAACCCCTTGGGGCCGTAGGACCCGGTGGCCACGATGGCCTTGGTGGTCACCAGGAGGCGCGGCCCGGGGATGATCCCCTGATCCACCGCCTCCTTGAGCCCCACGTCGGCGTAGCCCGCGCCCTCGGTCCCCAGGTCGCGCAGCAGCGTGAACCCGGCCTCAAGCGTGCGTCGCAGGTGGTTCACGGCCCGCGCCGTGCGCAGGGACAGCGACTCGCGCAGCACCTGGTCGTTCCAGGGGGTCTCGTCGTACGGGTGCAGCAGCACGTGGCTGTGCAGGTCGCTGAGCCCGGGGAGCAGCGTCGTGCCGGGGAGGGCGATCCGCTCCGCGCCGGCGGGCACCGTCACCGCGGCCCGCGGCCCCGCCGCCGCGATCCGGTCGCCGCGCACCACCACCACCCACCCGCGATGCGGGGCCTCGGAGGTGCCGTCGAACACGGCATCCGGCTCCAGCACCAGCACCCGCGCGGGCGCCGGCGGCGCGCCCTGCGCCGGCACTCCGGGGGCCACCCCTGCCGCCATGGCCAGCCCCGCCATCCCGGCCCTCCACCGCGCGCCGCGGCCGCGCGTGCCCGGCGCCCGGGTCACAGGCGCACCGTGGCGAACTCGCCGGTGGACTGCGCCGAGGGCACCAGCCCCGTCACCCCGCCCGACACCACGAACGCCATCGCATCCGCGCTGGCCATGTCCAGCGGGCGCACCTGCGCCGCGGACGCCACGTACAGCTGCCCCGAGAAGTTGTACGAGTGGGGG
>JBILED010000116.1:0-8460 GCA_044352305.1 Gemmatimonas sp. | reverse complement strand
GCTGTGGGTCCCCGGCACCGACCACGCCGGCATCGCCACCCAGAACGTGGTGGAGAAGCAGCTGGCCGCCGAGGGGCTGACCCGCTTCGACCTGGGGCGGGAGCCCTTCGTGGCGCGGGTGGCGGAGTTCGTGGACCGCACCGGCGGCGCCATCCTGGAGCAGCTCCAGGCCATCGGCGCCAGCGCCGACTGGTCGCGCACGGCCTACACGTTCTCCCCCGCGCTCAGCACCGCGGTGCGCGAGGCGTTCGTGCGCCTGCATGAGGACGGGCTGGTGTACCGGGGGAAGCGCGTCATCCACTGGTGCCCGCGCTGCGGCACCTCGTTGTCCGACGAGGAGGCGGAGTTCACCGACACCGCCGGGTCGCTGTACCATCTGCGCTACCCGCTGGCCGACGACCCGGCCCAGGGGATCACCGTGGCCACCACCCGCCCCGAGACGATGCTGGGCGACGTGGCGGTGGCGGTGCACCCCGAGGACGACCGCTACCGGGCGCTGGTGGGCCGGGCGCTGGCGCTGCCCCTGACCGGCGTGCGGATCCCGGTGGTGGCCGACGCCTACACCGACCCGGCGTTCGGGTCGGGCGCGGTGAAGATCACGCCCGCCCACGACGCCAACGACTTCGAGGTGGGGAAGCGCCACGGGCTGGCCATGCCGGTGGTGCTGGACGCCGAGGGGGTGGTGCGCGAGGGGGAGGACGCGGCGGGGCGGGTGCCGGCGGCCCTGGCGGGGCTGGACCGCTTCGCGGCGCGCGCCGCCATCGTGGAGCAGCTGCGCGCGGCGGGGGCGCTGGTGAAGGTGGAACCCCACCCGCACAGCGTGCGCCACTGCTACCGGTGTGACACCGTGGTGGAGCCGCGGCTCTCCAACCAGTGGTTCGTGCACATGCGCCCGCTCGCCGACAAGGCGCTGGCCGCGCTGCGCGGCGGGCAGCTGCGCATCCTGCCGGAGCGGTGGGAGGCGGTGTACGTGAACTGGCTGGAGGGGATCCGCGACTGGAACATCTCGCGCCAGATCTGGTGGGGCCATCGGGTGCCGGTGTGGTACTGCGAGGCGCCGGGGTGCGGGCAGGCGCCGGTGGTGTCGCGCACCGACGTGGCGGCGTGCCCCGCGTGCGGCGGCGCGGTGCGGCAGGACGCCGACGTGCTGGACACCTGGTTCTCCAGCTGGCTGTGGCCCTTCTCCACGCTGGGGTGGCCCGACGCCGGCCACGCGGACCTGCGCCGGTACTATCCCGGGGACGTGCTGGTGACCGCGCCGGAGATCCTGTTCTTCTGGGTCTCGCGCATGGTCATGGCGGGGTGCTGGTTCCTCGGGGAGACGCCGTACCACACGGTGTACCTGCACGGCACGGTGCGCGACATGCAGCACCGGAAGATGTCCAAGTCGCTGGGCAACGGCATCGACCCGCTGGACGTGGTGCGGCAGTACGGCGCCGACGCGCTGCGCTGGACGATGGTGGCCGGGCTGGGGCTGGGGGTGGACGTGATGCTCGACCCCACCGACCTGGACAAGTCGTTCGCCCCCGGGCGGAACTTCTGCACGAAGCTGTGGAACATCGGCCGCTTCCTGCTCTCGCGGGTGGGCGCGGAGCCGGTGACGCCGGTGGCCGCGCTCCCCGCCGAGGCGCTCTCGGCGGCGGATGCGTGGATCCTGGCGCGGCTGGACGAGGCGATCCGCGAGTGTGACGCGGCGCTGGGCCCCGCCCGCCCGGCGGCCGATCGCACGTGGACGGAGGCGGAGCGCGGACGGGGGCTCCGCCTGTCGGAGTACGCCGAGGCCGCGCGCCGGTTCGTGTGGAACGAGCTGGCGGACTGGTACCTGGAGTCGGTGAAGCCGCGGCTGGCCGCCGACGGGGCGGATCGCGAGGTGGCGCGGGCGGTGCTGGCGCACGCCTTCGACGGGGCGTTGCGGCTGCTGCACCCCATCGTGCCGTTCATCACCGAGGCGCTGTGGCAGCAGCTCCCCGGGACGACGGCCGGGACGTTCCTGGCGCAGGCGCCCTGGCCGGCGCCGCGTGCCAAGGCGACGGGCGATGGCGCCCCCTTCGCCCTGGCCCGGGAGGCGGTGGTGGCCATCCGGCAGCTGCGCGCCGAGTACGGGGTCCCCGCCGGGAGCTGGGTGGAGGGGGTGCTGGTGGCGCCGGCGGCGCTCGCGGCGGCCCTCACGGCGCAGCTCCCCATGGTGGCGGCGCTGGCGCGCGCGCGGCTGCTCGTGGCCGAGGCGGCGCCGGGCGGGGCGGCGGCGCAGGCGCTGCTGCGCGACGGGGTGGAGGTGGTCATCCCGCTGGCCGGGATGGTGGACGTGGAGAAGGAGCGGGCGCGCCTGGCGGGGGAGTTGGCCGAGCTGGAACGCCATCTGGCGGCGCTGGAGGGGCGGCTGGCCAACGAGAAGTTCGTGGCCAAGGCCCCCGTGGCCTTGGTTGAGGCGGAGCGCGCCAAGGCCGCCGAGTGGCGCGGACGGTGCGCCCAGCTGGCCGCCAAGCTGGCGGCGCTGGGCGCGTGACGGCACGCGGCGCGCAGGCGGCGGGCCGTCGGGCGGGGGTGCTGGTGGGGCTCGCCCTGCTGGGCGCGGGGTGCGCCAATCAGGCCATGCCCCCGGGCGGCCCGCCAGACCTCTCCCCCCCCCTCGTACTGGCGATCACCCCCCGCGACAGCAGCGTGGGATCGGTCCCCAGGGCCGTGGTGGTGCAGTTCGACGAGGTCGTCAGCGAGACACCGCGTGGCGCCCGCGACCTGCGGGACCTGGTGTTCATCAGCCCGCGCAGCGGCACCCCGCGGGTGAAGTGGGAGCGCCGTCGGCTGGAGATCCGCCCCGGGACGGACTGGCGCCGCGGCACCGTGTACACGGTGGTCATCAAGCCCGGCATCCAGGACCTGCGCAACAACGGGCTGGACACGACGATCCGCCTGGTGTTCAGCACCGGCGGCCCCATCCCCGACACCGAGGTGGCCGGGGTGGCGTTTGACTGGGTGGCCGGCGAGGGGGCGCCCAACACCATCGTGGAGGCGCTGGGACCGGTGGTCGGGAAGGACTCGACCATCTACCAGGTGGCCGCCGACTCCAGCGGACGGTATACCCTGCGCCACCTCCCCCCGGGCCCGTACCTCCTGCGCGCCTTCGTGGACCGGAACGGCAGCCGCACCATCGACCCGCTGGAGGCGTGGGACAGCGTGTCGGTCACGGTGGGCGCCCGCACCCAGGCCGACTTCTACGCCTTTCCGCACGACACGGTGGGGGTACGCATCGCGTCCGTGGCCGTGGAGGACAGCAACCGGGCGGTCCGGGTGACGTTTGACAAGCCCTTCGTGCCCGAGCAGCGGTTCCCGCTGGAGTTGGTGCGCGTGGTGCGCCCCGACTCGTCGCGCGTGGCGGTGCGCCGGGTGCAGACGCGCTTGGAGAAGCTGCGGGCCGACTCGCTGTTGGCCCGGGCCAAGGCCGATTCCGCTCGGGCGGTGGCAGCAGCGGACTCCACTCCGGCCCAGCGGGCGCGCACCGACTCGGTGGGGCGCGTGCGCCGCGCCGACAGCGTGGCCGCGGCCGAACGGGCCGCCCGTGAAGCCGAGCGGCGCGAGGCCCGGCGCACGGGGCGCCCTCCGCGGCGGGTGGACACCCTCCCCGCCCCGAAGATGCAGCGCCCCGCTCTCACTGCCGAGGTGGTGCTCACCCTGGAGGCCCCATTGGCCCCGCAGACGCAGTACCGGGTGGAGCTGGCCGCCGTGCGCAGCCTGTCGGGGACGGTGCGCACGCCGTCGCGCACCTTCACCACCCCGCGGGCCGCGCGCGACAGCGCCACCCGGCGCGACTCCGCGGCCGTCCGGCGTCCGTCGGGCGCTCCCCGCGACAGTGCCGTCCGCGGAGACAGCTTGCCATCGGGGGCACGCCCTGCCAGGCCCGACTCGATGGCCCTCCGGCGCCGGTCGTGACGGGCGCCAGCGGTCGGTCGGCCCTCTTCCTCGATCGGGATCACACCCTCATCGAGGACGGTCCGTATCTCGCCGACCCGGCGCGAGTGGTGCTGCTCCCGGGGGCCGGCGCGGCGGTGGCCCGGGCGGCCGCCGCCGGGGTCCCCGTGGTGATCGTGACCAACCAGTCGGGGATCGCGCGGGGGCTGGTGTCCCCGGCCGCCTATGAGGCCGTGCGGGCCCGTACCGAGGCCCTGCTGCGTGAGGCCGGGGGCGCGGTGCTGGACACCCTGCACTGCCCGCACCACCCGTCGCTCTCGGGCCCGTGCGCCTGCCGCAAGCCCGGGCTGGCGCTCTACGAGGCGGCGGCGCGACGGCATGGGCTGGCGCTGGGCGCCAGCGCCTACATCGGCGACCGGTGGCACGACGTGCTCCCGGCGCTGGCCACGGGAGGGTTCGGCGTGCTCGTCCCCGGCCCGGACACGCCGGCCGAGGAGGTCGCGCAGGCACATGCCGCGCCCGCCGGCCGTGTGCGGGTGGCGGGCAGCATCGCCGAGGCGGTCGCCGTGGCGCTGGCGGCATGTGCCGGGGCTCCGGCCTCGCCGCCCGAGCCGGCCGCCATCGGCGTGCTGGCCTCCGGCGGCGGCTCCAACCTGCAGGCCCTGTTGGACCACCTGGCCGGCCCGGAGGCGGCCCACGGGCGCGTGGTGTGGGTGGGGTCCGATCGCGCGGCGGCCGGCGCGCTGGACCGGGCGCGCGCCGCCGGGGTGGCGGCCGAGCACATCGCGTCGCCCAAGGACGGCGCGGCGCTGGTGGAGCGGCTGCGCGCCCGCGGCGTCACCCTGCTGGTGCTGGCGGGATACCTGCGGCTGCTCCCCGCCGAGGTGGTGCACGCGTACCGCGGACGGGTGGTGAACGTGCACCCCGCGTTGCTCCCCGCCTTTGGCGGCGCGGGGATGTACGGGTCCCGCATCCACGCAGCCGTGCTGGCCCATGGGGTGCGCGTCACCGGCGTCACGGTGCACCTGGTGGACGAGGCCTACGACACGGGCCCCATCCTGGCCCAGTGGCCGGTCCCGGTGCTGCCTGGCGACACCCCCGACCGCCTGGCGGCGCGCGTGCTCGCGGTGGAGCACCAGCTGCTGCCGGCCACCGTGTCCGCGCTGGCCGCCGGCGCCCTCTGGCTGGATGCCGACGGGCGCGTGCGCGGCACGCCCCCGAGCCTCCCCCCGGCGGCCACGGCCGGCCTCACGCCCGGCTTTGCCTGGACCGAGCGGCCCTCCCCGTCCGTGTCGTAGCCCCGACGTCTCCCTCGTCTTCCCTGTCCCGTCCTCCATGCGCGCGCTGCTCTCCGTTTCCGACAAGACCGGCCTGGTCCCCTTCGCCACCGCCCTCGCCCAGCGGGGCGTGGAGCTGCTCTCCACCGGCGGGACCGCCCGGACGCTCCGTGACGCCGGGCTCGCCGTGCGGGACGTGGCCGAAGTGACCGGCTTCCCCGAGATGCTCGACGGCCGGGTGAAGACGCTGCATCCGGCGGTGCATGGGGGGCTGCTGGCCCGCCGCGACCTCCCCGAGCACATGGCGGCGATTGCCGAGCACGGGATCGCGCCCATCGACCTGGTGGTGGTGAACCTGTACCCCTTCCGCCAGACGGCGGCGCGGGCCGGCGTGCACCCGGACGAGGTCATCGAGCAGATCGACATCGGCGGCCCGTCCATGCTGCGCTCGGCCGCCAAGAACTTCGCGGCGGTCTACGTGGTGGTGGACCCGGCGGACTACGCCCCGGTGCTGGCGGCGCTGGACGGCGACGGCGACCCGCCGGCGCTGCGGCGCCTGCTGGCCGAGAAGGTGTATGCGCACACCAGCGGCTACGACGCCGCCATCGCGCAGTGGTTCGCGGCGCAGCGCGGGGAGCCGTTCCCGGCGCAGCTGCCGCTGGCGTTCGTCCGGCAGCAGGCGCTGCGCTACGGCGAGAATCCGCAGCAGCGGGCGGCGTTCTACGTGGAGCACCCCGGCGCGGGGCTGGGGGCGCTGGTGCAGCGCGGCGGCAAGGAGCTGTCCTTCAACAACCTGCTGGACCTCGAGGGGGCGCTGCTGGCGGTGGAGCCGTTTGCCGACGAGGCGGCGTGCGCGATCATCAAACACACGACCCCGTGCGGGCTGGCCGTGGGGCGCGACGCGCTGGAGGCGTACCGCAAGGCGCTGGCGTGCGACCCGGTGTCGGCGTTCGGCGGGGTGATCGCCTTCACCGTGCCCGTGGACGCGGCGGCGGCGGAGGCGGTGTCGGCGCTGTTCGTGGAGTGCGTGGTGGCGCCGGCGTTCGCCGAGGAGGCGGTGGAGATCCTGGGGCGCAAGAAGAACCTGCGGGTGCTGGAGGGGCGGGTGCCGGTGGCACCTGGCGGGATGGATTACAAGCGGGTGCGCGGGGGGCTGCTGGTGCAGGACCGCCCGCCGGTGGCCGCCGACCCCGCCCGCTGGGAGGTGGTGAGCGCCCGGCACCCCACCCTCCAGGAGGAGCGCGACCTGCGTTTCGCGTGGAAGGCCGTGGCCAGCGTCAAGTCCAACGCCATCGTCCTCGCGCGGGAGGGCGCCACCATCGGGATCGGGGCCGGGCAGATGTCGCGCGTGGACGCCAGCATGCTGGCCGTGCACAAGGCCGGCACGGCGGGGCACCCCACCGCCGGCGCGGCGCTGGGGTCGGACGCGTTCTTCCCCTTCCGCGACGGGGTGGACCAGGCGGCGGCAGCCGGCGTGCGCGCCATCGTCCAACCGGGCGGTTCGGTGCGGGATGCCGAGGTGATCGAGGCCGCCAACGCCCACGACATCGCCATGGTGTTCACCGGGGAACGGCTCTTCCGGCACTAGTGGTGCGACCGGCCGGGTTCCGGGGGGCGCCGGTTGCCCTCCCGGGGCCCCCCTGCGAGCTTTTGCGCGTGGGTCCCGGGAGTGTTCCGGGGCCACCCGTCCCGGGCCGCGGTGTGCCGCGGGACGCTCCCTTTCCTGCCTTCCCGATGACCTCCGTCGCCTCCGTCGTCGCAGGCGCCCCCGCCAAGGGCCCCTCCGTCGAGCCCGACCTCCGCCCGTCCTATCTGGCCGCGGCGATCACCGGCCTGGTGGTGCTGCTGCTGTACCTCGTGACGCTGGCGCCTTCCACGTCCATGTGGGACACCAGCGAGTACATCGCCGCCGCCTACGTGCTGGGGCTGCCGCACCCCCCTGGCAACCCGCTGTTCGTGCTCATCGGCCGCGTGTTCGCCATCCTGCCCATCGCCCCCACGGTGGCGATGCGCATCAATGTGCTGGCCGCGCTCTCCAGCGCCGTGTCGGCGGCGATGTGGTTCCTGGTGACCGAACGGGTCCTCGTGGGATGGTTCACCCAGCGGTGGCTGCGCATCACCGGCGGTGCGCTGGCGGCGCTCATCGGCGCCACCGCCTTCACCGTGTGGAACCAGTCGGTGGTGAACGAAAAGGTGTACACGGTGTCGCTGGTGGGGCTGGCCGTCATCTGCTGGCTGACGGTGCGGTGGTGCGACGATCCCGACGGCCCGGTGGCCGACCGGCTGCTGGTGCTGGTGGCCTACCTGCTGGGGCTGGGGTACGCCAACCACATGGCCGGGATGCTGGCGGCGCCCGCGGTGGGCTTCGCGGTGCTGGTGCGCCGGTGGCAGACGGTGTTCCGCTGGAAGCTGCTGGTGGCGTGCGCGGCGGCGCTGGTGTTCGGGATGACCCCCTTTGCCACGCAGCCCATCCGCGCCGCGCACTTCCCCGCCATCAACGAGGGGGAGCCCACGGGGTGCGTCACCGAGATCAAGGCGGACTGCACCTTCAGCAAGCTCACGTACGACCGGTTCATGTACAACTTCAACCGCGGCCAGTACGGGAAGCCCGAGCTGAGCCAGCGGCAGGCGCCGTTCACGGCGCAGGTGGGGATGTACTGGCTGTACTTCCGGTGGCAGTGGCTGCGCGACGCCTACGGCGAGCACCCTGGGGCGCAGAACGGGCTGGCGGTGCTGTACCTGCTGCTGTGCCTGCTGGGCGGGGTCATGCACTACCGCAAGGACCGGCGGAGCTTCTGGTTCTTCGGACCGCTGGTGTTCACCATGACCTTTGCGCTGATCTACTACCTGAACTTCAAGTACGGGCACAGCCAGGCGCCCGAGCTGGGGGATTCGGTGGACCGCGAGGTGCGCGACCGCGACTACTTCTACCTGTGGAGCTTCTCGGCGCTCAGCGTGTGGGCCGCGCTGGGGTTCGTGGCACTGTGGGAGAGCGTGGCGAGCTTCTTCGGCAGCGCCGAGGGGCGGGTGGGGAAGACGGTGGTGAGCGAGCCCCGCGCGCGCAGCTTCGCGCTGGCGTCGCCGCTGCTGGCCATCGCCTTCGTCCCGCTGGTGGGGAACTGGGAGCAGGCCTCGCGCTCCAACCAGACGGACACCGCGGACTTCGCGCGGGACCTGCTGAATTCGGTGGAGCCCTACGGCATCCTGGTGACGGTGGGGGACAACGACACCTTCCCGCTCTGGTACGCGCAGGAGGTGGAGGGGATCCGCAAGGATG
>JBILED010000114.1:0-8593 GCA_044352305.1 Gemmatimonas sp. | reverse complement strand
GGCCCCGGAAATACGGGCGCCCCCCCAGGTCCACCACCACCTGCACCAGCGCGTCGTCCATGGGGACGGTGCGCTCGCCGTAGCGCGCGCACCCCGCCGGCAGGTAGGCCGCCACCGCGTGCCCCAGCGTGATGGCCACGTCCTCGATGAGGTGGTGGCGCAGGTCGCCGGTGGCCTCGCACGCCAGGTCCACGCCGGCGTAGCGCGCCAGCGCCACCAGCATGTGGTCCAGGAACGGCTCGGTGGTGGCCACCTGGGCCGCACCCGTCCCCGCCGTCAGGGTGAGCCGCACCGTGGTTTCGCGCGATTCGCGCCGGACCGTCGTCATGCGCCGAACTCCTCTGCCGTGTGGCGCGCGTCCAGCGCGCCGGTGTAGAGCGCCATCCCCAGCACCGCCCCGGCGACGCCGCGGTGCGCGAGGGCGCGCAGGTCGTCCGCCGAGGCCACTCCGCCCGAGGCGAGGAGCGGCGCCGCCGCCTGCTCGGCGATCTCCTCCATCAGCGGGAGGTCGGTCCCCTCCATGCGCCCTTCCAGCTGCACCGCGGTGACCAGCAGCGCCGCCAGCGGCAGCCCCGCGCAGTCGCGCACCAGGTCGCCCACGTCCAGCATGGACGTGCTGCTCCAGCCGCGGGTGACCACCTGGCGCCCGCGGACGTCGGCGGCCAGCACCAGCTGCCCCGGGAAGCGCAGCGCCATCGTCTCGCGCCACGCCGCGTCCTCCACGGCGCGCGTCCCCACCACCACCGCGGCGGCGCCCTCGTCCAGCAGGGCGGCGATGTCGTCCCCCTCGCGCACGCCGCCCCCCACCTGCACCGGCACCGCGCCCCCCGTCTCGCGCGCCACCTCGCGCAGCAGCTCGCCGATGAGCGCGCGGTTGCCGCCGCGCCCCGTGGCCGCGTCCAGGTCCACCACGTGCAGCCGCGCGAAGCCGGCGCGCACCCAGTCGCGCGCCACCGCCACGGGATCGTCCAGGCGCACGCGCTCCTGCGCGTAGTCACCGCCCACCAGCTGCACGCACCGCCCCGCGCGCAGGTCCACCGCCGGGATGGCGATCATGCCGGTCCCTCCTCTCGGGAAACGATCGTGGTGGCCGCCATGGCCAGGAAGGCGCGCAGGAAGGCGAGCCCCGGGGCGCTGGACTTCTCGGGGTGGAACTGCACCCCCACCACCGCGCCGGTGCGGACGACGGCGGGGAAGCGGTCCCCCTCGTGCTCGCTCACGGCGGTGACGGCGTCCTCCGCCCCCGGGTCCGGTCGCGCCACGAAGGAGTTGGCGTAGTACGCCGTGTCCAGCCCGGCCGTCATGAGCAGCGGGTCGGTGACCTGTTCCAGCCGGTTCCACCCGATCTGCGGCACCTGCCGCGCGCGCAGCCGCTGCACGCGCCCGGGGATGAGCCCCAGCCCCTCGCCAGGGCCCTCGTCGCTGCCGTCGAACAGCAGCTGCATCCCCAGGCAGATCCCCAGCATGGGGAGGCCGGCCGTGGCGGCGGCGCGGATCACGGCCCGCCCCGTGGCCAGGCGCCGCGCGGCGGGGGCGAAGGCGCCCACCCCCGGCAGCACCAGCGCATCCACCTGCGCCAGCACCGCCACGGGGTCGGTGTCCACGCGCACCACCGCGCCGCCGGCCTCCAGCGCCTTCACCAGCGAGTGCAGGTTGCCGGCGCCGTAGTCGAAGCACCCCACGCGCACGGGGCGGCCGGGCAGCAGCACGCCGGCCCTCATGCCGCCGCCTCGGCCGCGCCGGCGCGCACCGCGTCGAAGGCGTCCAGGAACGTCTCCATCTGCTCCCACGGGCCCACACTGATGCGCAGCGCGTCGCCCACGTGCGGGAGCCCCTCGAAGGGGCGCACCGCCACGCCGCGGGCGCGGAGCGCCTGCCCCATGGCCACCGCCTGCGGCACGGGGACGCACACGAAGTTGGCCCCCGATGGCAGCGGGGCCAGCCCGCGCGCGCGCAGCGCGTCGGCCAGCCGCTCGCGCAGCGCCACCGCCAGCGCCACGTGGTCGTCCACCCACGCGGCGTCGTCGCGCACCGCGGCCAGCGCGGCGCGCTCGGCCGGCGCCGACACCTTGTACGGGCCGCGCGCCTTCTCCACCTCGTGCACCAGCGCCGGGGCGCCCACGGCGTACCCCACCCGCAGCCCCGCCAGCCCGTAGGCCTTGGAGCAGGTGCGCACCACCAGCAGGTTGTCGGCGTGCGCCAGCAGGTCCACCACCGAGGTGCCCGCGAACTCGGCGTACGCCTCGTCCACCACCACCAGCCCGGGGGCCTCGGCCACCGCGCGCTCCAGCCGCGCGCGCGCCACCGGCACCCCCGTGGGGTTGTTGGGAGAGCAGAGATAGAGGATGCGCGGGCGCACTGCCAGCAGCGCGTCCAGGTCGGGCTGGTGCCCGGCGTCCTCCAGCACCCCCACGTACCGCAGCGCGTTGCCGCGCGCAAAGAGGGGCACCATGGCAAACGACGGCACCGGGGCCGCCACCACCATGTCCGGCTCGGCCACCGCGCGGAAGGCGCAGTCCAGCAGGTCGTCGCTGCCGCAGCCGGTGACCACCATGTCCGGCGTGACGCCCAGCCGGCGGGCCAGCGCGCCCTTGAGCTCGGCGGTGTACAGCGACGGGTAGCGCGTGACCGCCTCGCTGTCGAGCGCGCGCAGCAGGGCCGCGGCATGCGGCGGCACGCCCCACCGGTTGGTGTTGTCGGTCAGGTCCAGCGCCACCGGCGCGCGCCGCGGGTCGTACAGCGGCACGTCGGCGAAGGCCGCGCGGGCCAGCCGGTGCCGAGGCGCCGGAGCGCTCACGCCATCCCCTCGGGGAGGAAGCTGCGCGCGGCGGCCGCGTGCCCCGGCAGCCCCTCGGCGTCGGCAAAGAGCGCCACGTCCTGCGCCATGCGCATGGCGGCCTCCTGCGTGACCGTCTGCCAGCTGGTCCAGCGCACGAAGTCCTGCGTGGAGAGCCCCGAATGCAGCAGCCCCGCGCCGCCGGTGGGGAGGACGTGGTTGCTCCCCGTCAGGTAGTCGCCGAAGGCCACGGCGCTGTGCTCGCCCACGAACACCGCCCCCGCGCCGCGGACGGCGGCGAGGAGGTCGGCGCGCACCGGCTCCATGACCATGAGCGTGAGGTGCTCGGCGGCCCAGGCGTTGGCGAAGGTCACCGCGTCGACGTAGTCGGGGGCGGTGAGCAGCGCCCCCCGGGTGGCGAACGCCTTGCGGATGACCTCGATGCGCGGCATGCGCTGCGCCTGCAGCGCCAGCTCCTCCTCCACCCGCTGGCGCTGCTCGTTGGCCTGCGGGCCGTCGCCCACGAAGATGGCGATCACCGCCGCGTCGGCGTCGTGCTCCGCCTGGGCCAGCAACTCGCGGGCGATGGCGGCCGGGGGGGCGGTGAAGTCGGCGATGACCAGCAGCTCGGAGGGACCGGCGGGGGAGTCGATGCCGCAGAAGCCGCTGACCTGCTTCTTGGCCTCGGCCACGTAGGCGTTGCCGGGGCCCACGATGCGGGAGACCCGGGGGACGGTGCGGGTGCCGAAGGCCATGGCACCCACCGCCACCGCGCCGCCCACGGCGAAGAGGCGGTCGACGCCGGCCAGGGCGGCGGCGGCGCACACCACGTCCGACGGGAACCCCTTGGGGGTGGGGGGGGAGCAGACGATGACCTCGGGGACGCCGGCCACGCGCGCCGGGATGACGCCCATGAGCAGCGAGCTGGGGTAGGCGGCCTTGCCGCCGGGGGCGTAGATCCCCACGCGGGGGAGGGGATCGGGGCGGCGTCCCACCACCACCCCCGGCTCGGGGGAGAATTCCACCGGGCGCGGCTTGAAGGCCTCGTGGGCCGCCTGGATGTTGCGCGCGGCGCGCTCCATGGCCCCACGCAACTGGGGCTCGAGCGCGTTGAGGGCACGCGTCCAGTGGGTGCGCGGCACCTCGAAGCTTTCGACGGCGACGTTGTCGAGGGCGCGGGTGAGGGCGAGGACGGCGCCGTCGCCCCCTTGGCGCACACGGTCGAGGATCTGGGCGGTCCGATCACGGACGGCGGGATCGGCCGCCGACCCGGCGCGCTCCATGAGGAGACGGCGGGTCGGGGCGTCCAGCTCGCTGATGGGGCCGCGGTAGCGGAAGGCGGGGGGGCGGACGGAGGCGGGAGCGGTCACGGCACGAGTCTCTCGATCCGGGTCACGAGGATGCCCTCGGCGCCAAGGGCCCGGAGCTGGGCGATGGTACGGAAGATGGCGGTCGCGGAGACCACGGCGTGGACGGCCACGTAGGGCCCTCCTTCGGCGAGGTCGATGACCGTGGGGCCATTGAGCCCGGGAAGGATGCTGCGGACCTGCGGGAGGGTGTGGCGGGGGACGTTGGCCATGAGGTAGCGCTGGCCGCGGGCGCGGATGACCGAGCCCAGGGCGCTGGCCAGCTCCTCCAGGTCGGCCGCCTTGGCGCCGCCGGGCCCCTCCGTGGCGGTGACGAGGTGGGCGCTGGAGGGCAACACGGTGGCCACCTCGCGCAGCCCGTTCACGCGCAGCGTGGAGCCGGTGGAGGTGAGGTCGACGACCACGTCGGCGATGCCGAGGTGGGGGGCGATTTCGGCGGCGCCGGAGACGGGGACGATGTCGGCGGGGATCCCTTGCTCGTCGAAGAAGGCGCGGGTGATGCGGGGAAAGACGGTGGCGACCCGCGTCCTGGTCGTGGCGAGCCGCAAGGCATCGAGGGACGCGGGGGTCCCGTCGTCGCGGGTGGCGACCACGAGGCGGCAGCGGCCGAACCCCAGGTCGAGGCGGGAGGCGAGGGGACGCCTGGACTCCTGGACCAGGTCCCAGCCGGTGACGCCGGCATCGGCGGCGCCGTCGGCGACGAATTCGGGGATGTCCTGGGCGCGGACGAAGATGGCCTCGAACTCGCCCCCCAGGGAGGCGGTGAGGGCGCGCTCGCCGGCGGTGCGGACTTCCAGGCCGGCGTCGTTGAAGAGGTCCCGGGTCTCTTCGGCGAGGCGGCCCTTGTTGGGGAGGGCGATTCGGAGCATGGCGAAGGGGAGGGGGCGCGCTGCCCGCCGGGCACGAAAAAGCCCGTCCGGGGGGACGGGCCGAGGATGGAGCGGGCGTTGGTGGCGAGGGGGGACGGCTCCGGTGACGCCGGGACCCGTGGACCATCGCCTGACTGCGTGCGGCTGCCCTATCGCTCCGTCCCGGCGGCCCGTGCCGCGGGGTGGTGGCGATGGTGCTGATGATGGGTCTGGAGCGCGCGCGGACGCATCTGTTGACGCTACCGGATTCCCGGGGTGGCGTCAAGGCGTTTCGTGAGGGAGGTGGCGGGGAGCAGGGGGGGAGGGATGGCGTCCGGGGTGCTTGTGAATATATTCACATGACTCGCAGGGCCCTGCGAGTCGCAGGCGCGGCGCCACGGCGACCGCCCTGATCGTTCAGACATTCCCGAATAGGCTCTGGAGGCCTCTTCACATGCGGTTCCTCGGCTTTGTGGCGGTGACCGGCGCGGCGATCGTGCTGGGTGCGTGCGGTGGTGGTGAGGCTCCGGCGGCCGATTCGGCCGCGGCGGCGCCTGCGGCGGAGGCGGCGCCCGCGCCTGAGGCGGCGGCGGCTCCCGGTGCGATGGCCCCCATCACGGGGACCACGCACACGATCAAGATGTACGGCGACGAGAAGGGCTACCGCTTCGAGCCCGCCGACCTCACGATCAAGGCCGGCGACGGCATCAAGTTCGAGATGGTCTCCGGCGGCCCGCACAACGTGGCCTTCGATCCCGCCACCGTCGGCGCGGCCAAGGCGGCCCTCGTGGCCAACATGCCCGAGCAGATGGGCGAGCTCTCCGGCAAGATGATGATCAACGCCGGCGAGAGCTACACGGTCTCCTTCGCGGGCGTCCCGGCGGGCACGTACGACTACTTCTGCACGCCGCACCTGGCCATGAACATGAAGGGGAAGATCACCGTCCAGTAAGCCGCTCGGGCGCCTCGGCGTCCGGCCAACTCGGGACGATGGGCGCGGGGGCGGAGCCGATTGCGGCTCCGCCCCCGCGTGCGTTCCCGCCCCCCCTCCCCACCGCCGTCGTGGCGCGCGCCGCCCGCGAGGTTTAGCCTTCGCGCATGTGGGCCGACACCCTTCTGGCGCTCGAGCGGGGGCACCTGCTGCGCCTCGCGCTGTGGGGCGGCGGCAGCGTGCTGGCCGGCACCGCCCTGCTGGCATGGCTGACGCTGGGGCGCCGTGCCGCCCCCGTGCTGCGCCATTTCGCCATCCAGTGCGCCGCCTGGGGCGCCGTGGACCTGGCCATCGTGGCCTGGGCGTGGCGCGGCCTCGCGCTGCGCGACTTTGCCGGCGCCCAGGGGCTCGTGCAGTTCCTCTGGCTCAATGTCGGGCTCGATGCCGGCTACATGGCGGTGGGGCTCACCCTGGCCCTCACCGGCTGGCGGTGGGGGCGGCGCCCGGGCGCCCTGGGTGCCGGCGCCGGCGTGCTGGTGCAGGGGCTCGCGCTGCTGCTGCTCGACCTCCGGCTGATCGCGCTCATCGGCCCCGTGCGCTGACCGTCCACCCCGATTCCTCCCTTCGCGCCCCACATGGAACCCGTCATCCCCGACCTGCGCCGCCATCCGCGCGCCGAGGCGTACGCGCAGCTGCTCGCGCTGCAGGCGCTGCTGCTGGAGGGGCATGACGACCCCATCGCCGGCATGGCCACCACCGCCGCGCTGCTGCACCACGCCTTCGATCACCTGTGGACCGGCTTCTATCGCGTGGTGCCCCCCGGCGACCGGCTGCGGGTGGGGCCGTACCAGGGGACGTTGGGGTGCCAGGAGATCGCCTTCGGCCGCGGCGTCTGCGGCACCGCGGCCGCCGAGCGCCGCCCGGTGCTGGTCCCCGACGTGCACGCCTTCCCCGGGCACATCACCTGCGACGCGCGCTCGCGCAGCGAGCTGGTGGTCCCCGTGTGCGACGCCACCGGGGCGCTGGTGGCGGTGCTGGACATCGACTCGTCGCACCCCGATGATTTCAGTGCCGACGACGTGGCCGGTGTGGAGGCGCTGGTGGCGTGGTTCGCCCGGCGCCCACCCGCCCCCTCCCCTTCCCCCGCCTGACGATGCCCCTCCTCGGCTACTCCGACCGCATCAACCACGCGCTGGCGTTTGCGGCCAAGCACCACGACCAGCAGGTGCGCAAGGGGACGCGGCTGCCCTATACCACGCACGCGGCCAACCTGGCGGTGATCCTCACGCGCTACGGCTGCGCCGACGACGTGGTGGTCGCGGGGATCCTGCTGGACGTCGTGGAGGACTGGGTGCGCGACGGCGTGGACGCCGCGGTGCTGGCCGAACGGATTGGCGGGAAGTTCGGCGGCGAGTCGCTGGCGCTGGCGCTGGAGGTGGCGGAGCGGCGCCATGACGACGACGGGGTGGAGCTGTCGGCCGACGACCGGCGCGCCGACCGGCTGTACCGCCTGGGGACGGCGTCTCCCGGCGCGCAGTGGGTGGCCGCGGCTGACGCGGTGCACCAGGTGAACGTGGTGTGGTCCGACCTCCGCCGCACGGCGTTCCCCGAGACCGTCTGGGGGCGGCAGGCGCTGGGGCGCGAGGGGACGGTGGCGTGGTTCGGCGCGGTCGCCGAGCGGCTGGCGGCCGCGGGCGCCGCGGCGGCGGCGCTGGAGGAGTTGCGCGGGGCGCTGGCGCGGCTGGCGGCGTAGCGCGCGGCGTCGGGGCAGGGGCACGACGAGGGATGGGGATGGCGGGCGCGGTGTGGTGTTCACCCAAGGCATGGCCTGAACGGAGAGATCTCATGGGGCGTCGCAGCGGTCACAGCAGTTTCCTCCTGACGGCGTTGGCCGTCGTCGCGCCCACCGCGGGGGCGCAGCCGGCCACGCCGCCGGCGGCGCGCATCGAGGTCACCCCCGCCGTGCCGGTGGTGGTGGCGCAGGACACGCTGCGCCTGCGGGCGCGGGTGCTGGACGCCGCCGGCCAACCGATCGCGGGGGCGCAGGTGCGCTTCGTGCCGGCAGGGGGGCGCTTTGAGGGGAGCGTGGACCCCACGGGGCTGGTGCGGTCGGGGTCCACGGGGACGATCCCCGTGACGGTGGTGGCGCAGCTGCCGGGGCGTCCGCCGCTGACGCAGCGGGTGGAGGTGCAGATGGTGCCGGGGCCGGCGGCCGCGATCGCCGTGGCGCCGCTGCCGCAGCGGCTGGTGCCCGGGCAGCGGGTGCTGCTGGCGGCCACCGTGACCAGCGCGGCGGGGGACCGGCGCGACGACCGCGTGCAGTGGAGCAGCAGCAACGCCGCGGTGGCGCGGGTGAACGCCGAGGGGCTGGTGGAGGCGCGCACCGCGGGGCGCGCGGTGCTCACCGGGCGGGTGGACGCGGCCACGGTGACGGTGCCGGTGTCCGTGGCCGCGGCGCGCGTGGCGTCGCTGACGCTCGCGCCGTCGGCGTCGTCGGCGCGCACCGGCGACGTGGTGCGCTTCACCGCGGTGGCGAAGGACGCCGCCGGCACGGTGCTCGCCGGCGTGGCGCCGTCGTTCAGCATGAGCCCCGGGCAGGGGCTCATCGAGGCGGACGGCGCGTTCGTGGGGTACGAGCGCGGGACCTACCGCGTGACCGCGTCGCTGGGCG
>JBILED010000113.1:0-8615 GCA_044352305.1 Gemmatimonas sp. | reverse complement strand
GCGAGGCCCGCATGATGGCCTCGGCGTTGACGGCCGTGAGCGCCGCGGTGTCCACCTCCCCCGTGCGGATGCGCACCGTGCGCTCCAGGGGGAGCACGAAGATCTTCCCGTCGCCCACCTCGCCGGTGCGCGCCGCCGTGCAGATGGCCTGGATGGTGCGCTCCACATACGCATCGGAACACGCCATCTCGATGCGCACCTTCTCGTGGAACTCCAGCACCACCGACTCGCCCCGGTACTGCTGCACCACGTCCCGCTCCCCGCCATGCCCGCTCACCCGGGAGAGCGTCATCCCGGTGACCCCCACCTGGAACAGGGCCCGCTTGACCTCCGCGAGCATTTCGGGACGGATGACGGCGACGATGAGCTTCATGGCGGGGCAGGGCGTGGGGGAACAGGGCTACGGCGCGCACCGCGAAGCCAACGATATTGCCGGGAGGGCGGTTCCGGCCGCCCGCTCCCCGTGCCCCCCTCCCCCCAGCCCCCTCCCCCCATGGCCACTGCCGGCACCATCGCCATCCTCGTCGGCCCCGAATACGAAGAACTCGAGGTCTGGTACCCCAAGCTGCGCCTCGAGGAGGCCGGGTTCCACGCGCCGCTCGTGGGGCACGGTGCCGCGGCGTACACCGGCAAGTGGGGGTACCCCTGCCGGGTGGACCGGCAGGTGGGTGATTTGGACGCCGAGACGCTCCTGGGGGTGGTGGCCCCCGGTGGCTGGGCCCCCGACAAGCTGCGGCGAGATCCGGCGGTGCTGGCGCTGGTGCGGACCGTCTTCGAGCGTGGCGGGATGGTGGCCAGCATCTGCCACGGGCCGTGGGTGCTCATCTCGGCGGGGATCGTGCGGGGCCGCCGACTCACCTCCTCGCTGGGGATCCGCGACGACGTCACCAACGCGGGCGCCACCTGGGTGGACGAGGCCGCGGTGGTGGACGGCCACCTGGTGTCGGCGCGCGTGCCGGGCGACCTGCCGGCGTTCGGGCAGGCGATGCTGTCGGTGCTCGCCACGCTGCCGTAGCGCCGGGCTCCCGCAGCACCGGGACGGATCCTGCTGACCCATCCCCACTGCCGCGCCGCCGGCGCCGAGATCGCGGCCATCGGCCGCCCATGGGATCGGGGCCTCGGAGGTGACGGAGGCGTGGCGCTCGCCCCCGCCGTTGCTCAGGACGCCGGCAACGGCGTGTAGCCCCGCCCGCGCCACGCGGTGGGGCGGCGGAGGGTGCTGAGCGTGAGGCGCCACGCCGCCGCCCCGTCGAACAGCCACGACAGCCAGTAGGGCGCCCCGCGCTGCGCGTAGCTCCCGCGCAGCGCGGCCAGCATCCCCAGCCGCACGGCCAGCGCTGCCCCGTTCACCGCCACCAGCGCCCCATGCAGCGACGGCGCCGCAGCTGACGCCGGCGTCCATGCGGCCAGCGCCAGCAGGAACCACAGCGGGAGGGCCTGCACCAGCCACACCAGCGCCACGTCCAGCGCGCGCCGCCACCCCGGCGTGGCGTCGGCCAGGTCGAAGCTCCGCCCCCATTCGCGCCACATCTGTCCCAGCGAGGTGTAGGCGGCCACCTGAATGATGCGCGACCCGTCCAGGAACCCGACGCGCGCGCCCTGCCGCGCCAGGTGGCGCGCCAGCGTGACGTCGTCGCACCAGGAGCTCCGCGCCGGGGCGTAGCCCCCCTGCGCCTCCAGCAGCGACCGCCGGGCGAGAAAGCACTGCCCGTTGGCCAGCACCCGGTCGGGGGGCGGCTGCGTGGCCCCCGCCGCCCCGCACCGGTACACCAGCGTGACCAGCATCGCCGGCTGCACGAGCCGCTCCGCCGGCGTCATGTCGCGGAACTGGGGCGAGAAGCTGGCCACGTCGTAGCCGTCCTGCTCCGCCGCATCCACCACCGCGCCCACGAGCCCGGGCGCCGGCACCGTGTCGGCGTCGATCCCCAGCAGCCACGCCCCCGTCGCCTCGCGCCGCCCCGCCTCCAACGCCCACACCTTGCCGATCCACCCCGGGGGGAGCGGCGGGTCGGTGAGCAGGCGGATGCGCGGATCGCGCGCGGCGGCCGCCTCCACCAACGCCCGCGTGCCATCGGTGGAGCCGCTGTCCACCACCAGCACCTCGTGCAGCGGTGCGCCCTGTGCCATGAGCCCCTCCAGGCAGGGACCGATCCGCCGCACCTCGTTGAAGGTGGGCACCAGCACGGTGACCGCGGTGTCGGTGCGCGGGGCCGGACGCGGCGGGACCGGGGGCCGCCGAGTGCGCCCCGGGAGGAGGCGGACCAGCAGCACCAGCAGCAGCGTCACGACGGCGATCGGGGGCGGAGGTGGAGGCGCAGGTGGACCAACCGGTCCCATCGACCCGTGGAACGTATCCCAAACCGGGCGGCGGGGCGATGGGGCGCGGTGGCCGGACGGCCCGGGGGGACGCCGCGGGCTGGCGGCCGCGCGGGGCCTGGCGCACGATTGGAGCGGGGCGGATTCGCGCCCTCTGCCCCCCTTCCCGGCGCCCTGCCATGACCGACCTGCCTTTGCCATCGCTGGACACGCCGCTCACCCGCCACGCGGGGATCCGGGTGCCGCTGGTGTGCGGCCCGATGTACCCCTGCAGCAACCCCGAGCTGGTCGGGGCGGTGAGCGCGGCCGGGGGGCTCGGGATCGTCCAGCCCATCTCCCTCACCTACGTCCACGGCTACGAGTATCGCGCGGGGTTGCAGCGCACGCGGGCGCTGGCCGGGGGGGCGCCCATCGGCCTCAACGCACTCATCGAGGCCTCCTCCCGCACGTACCACAATCGCATGGTGCGGTGGGTGGAGATTGCACTGGAGGAAGGGGTGCGCTTCTTCCTGACGTCGCTGGGGAACCCGCGGTGGGTGTGCGACCGGGTGCATGCCGCCGGCGGGGTCGTGTACCACGACGTGACCACCGCCCGCTGGGCGCAGAAGGGGCTGGACGGCGGCGTGGACGGGTTGGTGGCCGTGAACAACCAGGCGGGCGGCCATACGGGGAACCGTGATCCGCGCGCGCTCCTGGAGGAGCTGGCCGGCTTTGGCGTACCGGTGGTGGCGGCCGGGGGGATCGGGAACGCGGCCCAGGGGGTGGCGCTGATGCGGATGGGGTACGCGGGGGTCCAGCTGGGGACCCGCTTCATCGCCACCGTCGAGTGCACCGCCGATGCGGCCTACAAGGCGGCGATCCTGGCGGCCACGGCGCGCGACATCGTGCTCACCGAGCGGCTCACCGGCGTGCCGGTGTCGGTGGTGCGCACGCCGACGATCGACCGCCTGGGCACCCGCGTGGGTCCGCTGGCCCGCTGGATGTTCCGCGGCCGGCGCACCAAGCACTGGATCCGCACGTGGTACGCGCTGCGGTCGCTGCGCGCCCTCAAGCGCTCCAGCATCGACGGCACCGCCTCCGACTACTGGCAGGCGGGGCAGAGTGTCGACACGATCACCGACCTCGTGCCCGCGGCGTCGGTGGTGGATGCCTTTGCCAACGCCCTCACCGCCGCTCACGCCGCCACGGAGCCTGTCACATGACCCGAGTCCCCCCCCACGCCCCGCGCCGGGCCCGTCGCGGGACGCGCGCCGCGCTCGCGGGGCTGGCCGCCCTGGCCGCGCTGCCGCTCGCGGCGGCGCCCCTCCGGGCGCAGCCGCTCCGCCTCCCGGGATTGCGCGCCCCGGTCACGCTCACGCGCGACTCCGCGGGGATCGTGCACATCCGCGCCGACAACGAGCACGACCTGTTCTTTGCGCAGGGGTACAGCGCCGCGCGCGACCGGCTGTTCCAGCTGGAGCTGTGGCGCCGCCAGGCCACCGGGACCATGGCCGAGGCGCTGGGGGCGCGGTGGGTGGCGCGCGACCGGGCGGCGCGCCTGCTCCGCTATCGCGGGAGCATGGCCACCGAGCTGGCGCACTATCATCCGCGCGGGGCGGCCATCATCACCGCCTTCGTGGCCGGGGTGAATGCGCGCGTGGCGGAGGTGCGGGGCACCCCGGCGCTGCTGCCGCCGGAGCTGGCCGCGTTGGGGATCCTGCCGGGGCGGTGGACGCCGGAGGTGGTGGTGTCGCGCCACAACGCGCTGGCCAGCAACGCCAGCAGCGAGCCGTCGCTGGCCCGCGCCGTGCGCGCGGTGGGGGAGGCGGCCGTGCGGCGGCGCGTCCCCTTCTACCCCGGCACGGCGCGGTTGCCGCTGGATTCCGCCGTGGCCGCCTTTCTGGAGACGGTCGGCGACGACGCGCTGCTGGCCGACTACAACGGCTCGCGCTCCGCCCCGGTCTTTCGGGCCGACGAGCTGGCGGCCGCCTGGCGGCGCCCGGACGCGGCCCCCGGGCTGGAATCGGCGGCCCGCGAAGTGGAACGGTGGGAGAGCAACAATTGGGTGGTGGCCGGCCGCCGCACGGCCAGCGGAAAGCCGATCGTCGCGAACGACCCGCACCGCGCCATCACAACGCCGTCGCTGCGCTACCTGGTGCACCTGACCGCCCCGGGCTGGGACGTGATCGGCGGGGGGGAACCGGCCATCCCGGGGGTGGCCATCGGCCACAACGCCCACGGCGCCTGGGGGCTCACCATCTTCGGCATCGACACCGAAGACCTGTACGTGTACGAGCTGGCCGCGGGGGACCCGACCCGGTACCGCTATCGCGGCCAGTGGCTGGCGATGACCACGGAGGTGGACACCGTGCGGGTCCGCGGCGGCGCTGCGACCGCCGTGACGTTGCGCTACACGCGGCATGGGCCGGTGCTGTATGCCGACAGCACCCGGCGCGTGGCCGTGGCGGTGCGGGCGGCGTGGCTGGAGCCTGGCGGGGCGCCGTATCTGGCCAGCCTGCGGCTGGACCAGGCGCGCAACTGGACGGAGGCGCGGGCCGCCCTGGCCTACGCGCGCATGCCGGTGCTCAACTGGATCTGGGCCGACACCAGCGGCACCATCGGCTGGCAGGCGGCGGGGATCGCCCCGCGCCGCGTGGGGTGGGACGGGCTCACGCCGGTGCCCGGGGACGGACGCTACGAATGGGCGGGCTTTCTCCCCATCCCGCAGCTGCCCACGGTGACCAACCCGGCGCACGGCTACGTGGGGACGGCCAACGCGTACAACGTGGACCCCGCCTATCCGCATCACGACGCGTTGGCCCGGAGCTGGGCCGAGCCCTGGCGCCACGATCGGCTGCACGAGGTGCTGGACACCACCCGGCGCGCCGACGTGGCCTCCATGGCGGCGCTGCAGCACGACGAGGTGCCGTTGGCCGCGCGCGCGCTGGTGCCGCTGCTGCGCGGCGTGCGGCTGGCCGACCGGGCGGTGGCGGCGGCCCGGGACACGGTGCTGGCCTGGGACGGGGTGCTGCGGGCCGACTCGCGCGGCGGGGCGCTGTATGCGGCGTGGGAGCGGCAACTGCTCACCCGCACCGCCGAGCGGGCGCTCCCGGGGCCGGTGCGCGCGCCGCTGCGGACGGTGGCGCTGTCGCGCACGGTGCAGTGGCTCACCGCGGCCGACACCGTGCTGGGGTGGGATCCAGTGCCGGTGCGGGACTCCATCGTGCGGCAGGCGTTCGAGGCGGCCGTGGCCGACCTCGGGCGCCGCTTCGGGCGCGACATCGGCGGGTGGCGCTACGGCGACGCCCGCTTCCACCATGCGCGCATTGCCCATGTGTTCGATCCCCTGGTCCGCGACTCGCTGCGTCCGTGGCTCTCCCCCGGGCCGCTGCCGCGGGGCGGGTACGCCAACACCCTCAATGCCACCGGCAACGGCGACAACCAGACCGCCGGCCCCAGCCTGCGGGTCGTGATCGACCTGGCGGACTGGGACCGGGCGATTGCCAGCAACACCCCTGGCCAGTCGGGCGATCCACGCTCGCCGTGGTACGCCAACCTGTTCCCGCTCTGGGCGACCAACCGGTACGTGCCGCTCCCCTACTCCCCCGCGGCGGTCGCCGCCCGCGCGGCGGTGGTGGACACCCTGCGGCCCTAAGGGGTGGAGACACGGCGGGGGGCGGCGTCTCCGCCGCCCCCCGCCGTCATGCCCCGGACGCGCGGCCCCGCGTCAGCGTCCGCCGGTGGCCGCCCCGCCGCCCGACGCCCCCTGCAGGTAGTGCCCGAACCACTGCCGGAGCCGCCCCAGGCGGTCCACCAGCAGCCACGGCTCGCCCGTGCGCGACAGGTCGTGGTTGGAGCGAGGATAGCGCACCAGCTCCACCGGCACCCCCTGCTTCTTGAGCGCCATGAACCACATCTCGGCGCTCCCCATGGGCGTGCGGTGGTCCTCCTCGCTCTGCACGATGAGCATGGGGGTGCGCACCTTCTGGACGTACCGAATGGGCGACAAGGTGTCGTACAGCGCCTGGTTGTCCCACGGCTTGCCGTAGAACTCGAACTCGGTGAGCCCCTGCGCGTCACTGGACCCATACCAGTAGGTCCAGTCGGTGATGGTGCGGTCGGTCTGGATGGCGGCAAAGCGCCGCGTGCGCGTGGCCATCCACGTGGTCATGAAGCCGCCGTACGACCCACCCGAGGCGCCGATCTTCGTGGCATCCACGTCGGGGCGGGCCGCCACCAGCTCCACCGCCTTCATGAGGTCCTCGTAATCCTCCAGCCCCCAGCGCCCGCGGGTGCTGTAGGTGAAGGCGGCGCCATAGTTGCTGGAGCCGCGGGGGTTGGTGAAGAGCACGAACATCCCCTGCGCCGCGAGGTTCTGGAACTCGTCGAACCACCCCTCCCCGTACGCCGAGTGCGGACCGCCGTGGATGTACAGCACCACCGGGTACTTCTTCCCGGGCTGGTAGCCGAATGGCTTCATCAACCACCCCTCGATCTCCAGGTTCCCCACGCTGCGGTAGGTGAAGCGCTCGGCGTCACTCCATGCCACCTCGGCGTTGAGCGCGTCGTTGAAGCGGGTGAGCTGCCGCTCGCCGGTGCCATCGGCGTTGGCCACGAACAGCTCGGTGGGACGCGTCATGGACGAGGCCACGTACGCCACCCGGGTGCCGGCGGCGTCGTACGACGTGCCGCGCAGCACACGCCGCCCGCCCACCAGCTCGCGCGGCGCCCCCTGCCCGGCCGGGTCCACCTGCAGGATGGCCGTGCGCCCGCCGATCTCGGCGGTGATGTGCAGCGCCCCGCTGCGCAGCCAGTCCACCCCCGCCGGTTCGTAGCGCCAATCGCCCAGCAGGTTGCGCGGGGCGCCGCCGGCGGCATCCACCACGTACAGGCGGGCCGACGCCGTGCGCGTGGCGCGCCCGACAAAGGCCAGCTGCCGGCTGTCGGGGGACCAGGTCAGGTCGGACTCGCTCCCCATCCAGTCGGCCACCTTGCGCGGGGCGCCGCCGTCGGCGCCGATCACGTACAGGTCCGTCTCGTTGCGGGGGGCCTCGTCGCGCGCCTTGTTGTACGGCAGCGTGGCCAGCGAGTCGCGTTCGCGCTCCACGACGGAGTCCGGACGCAGCCGGGCGTCGGCGACGAAGGCGATCCACCGCCCGTCGGGGGACACCACGGGCGCGCGATGCGAGTAGGCGGTGCGGGTGAGGGCGGTGCGCGCCGTGTCCCCTGCGGCCTGCCGCCACAGCTGCGCAGGCCGCCAGCGACGCGGGGTGCGCCGCCCGGGCACAAAGCCGGTTGCGTTGTTCTTGTAGACGAGTTCCACCACGTGCCGCCCGTCAAAGCGCGCGGGCTCGGCGGGGCGCGTGACGGCGTCAAAGGGGGGGCGCGCCATCGCCGGCATGCGGGCGAACGGATCGGTGGCCGCCGACTCGGGTGCGCTGTCGGCCGGCGCCGCCTCGGCGGTCACGATGAAGCGCCCGTCGGCGGGCATGGCCCCGGCGGGATACCCGGGCAGCTGCACCGCCTCGCCCGCGGGCTGGTCCAGTCGCAACGCCCAGCGATTGCCCCGGCCGCCGGGGCGCGAGGAGGTGAAGAACAGGTACTGGCCATCGGGCGACCAGGTGGGATTGCTGCTCTCGGTGCCGGGCGAGGTCCACCGCTCCGGTGCCCCACCCTCGGTGGGGACCACCCACACCTCACTGTGGCGCCGGTTCTCGGCCTCGACGGCGCGCGTGACCGTGACGGCCACGCGCTTGCCATCGGGACTCACGGCGGGGGTTCCCACCGTGACCACGCGATACCAGTCGCCCAGCGCCATGGCCCGCCCGGTGGACGCGGGCTGGGCCCCCAGCGACGCGCCCCCCGCCAGCTGGAGCAGGGCACCCGCCAGCACCGGGATGGCCGAGAACGTGAGGAAACGGCCTGCCATGGGGAAAACCTCGCAATAGTTCAGGTTCGTGATATCGCGGACGAGCATCCGCGCCGGCGTGGGGGACGGGCCCCCACCGGTACCCGAGCGGAAGCTACCGCGGGGCGTCACGGTTCGCCCCGGCTCTCCCGGGGTGCTTGCCGAGGACCGTGCGCACCCGTAACATCCCGTCACGCGGAGGAGCGGCCGCGTACCCTCGCGCACGTCCGCGGGTCCGGCATCCAGCCGGCGCCTTCACGCGTGCCGATCGCAGGTTCCACAGGCAAGTCTGCCCGATGTCCCACCCTAACGCGAGGAGGTGATCAATTGTCTAGTTCCAGTCCCTTTGCCGGCCCGGCCTGGGCAAGCGATCTCCTGATCGACGCCCGGTAACACGGGAATCCGGTCTGGG
>JBILED010000112.1:0-8649 GCA_044352305.1 Gemmatimonas sp. | reverse complement strand
CTAGCATACGGCCGGGGCCCTGGCTGCGGGAAGACGGGCTGGCACCACGCACAGGGCGCTCGCGTGGCGCCACCCTTAGTTTCGGGCATGCCCCCGCGCGCGCCCGGTGACGCGCGCCCCGCAACCCCGCCTCCCTGCGACCCATGCGCCCCCTCGTCGCCCTGCCGGCCCTGCTCCCCGCCCTGCTGTCCGCGTCGCTCTCCGCGTCGCTGTTTGCGCAGCCGCGCCCCGCGGTCACGGTGGACACCGCCCTCTACGCCGGGCTGACGTACCGCATGATCGGCCCCTTCCGCGGCGGCCGCTCCACCGCGGTCACCGGCGTGGCGGGGCAGCCCCATTTGTACTACATGGGGAGCACCGGCGGCGGCGTCTGGAAGACCGACGACGCCGGCACGCGCTGGACGAACCTCTCCGACGGCTTCTTCGGCGGCTCCATCGGCGCCATCGACGTGGCCGACTCCGATCCCAATGTCCTTTACGTGGGCACCGGCTCGGCGGACATCCGCGGCAACGCGTCACAGGGGCGCGGCGTCTGGAAGTCCACCGACGCGGGGCGCAGCTGGGCGTTCACGGGGCTGCCGGAATCGGGCGCCATCCGGCGCCTGGCCATCCACCCCACCAACCCGGACGTCGTCTGGCTCGCCGCCCTGGGGCATCCGTTCGGCCGCAACGCCGAACGCGGGATCTTCCGCACGAAGGACGGCGGCAAGACGTGGGACAAGGTGCTCTTCCTCAACGACTCCACCGGCGCCTCGGACGTGGTGGTCAACCCCGCCAATCCGCGCATCCTGTACGCGGCGATGTGGCGCGCCGAGCGGAAGCCGTGGACGATGATCTCCGGCAGCCGCGAGGGGGGCGTCTACAAGTCCATCGACGGCGGCGACAGCTGGAGCAAGCTGGGGGGCGGACTCCCGTCCGGCCTCACCGGCAAGATCGGCCTCACGGTGTCGCCGGCCAACCCCGACCGCCTCTGGGCCATCATCGAGGCCGAGCCCGAGGGGGGCGTGTACCGCTCCGACGACGCCGGGAAGACGTGGACGCGCACCAACAGCGAGAACAGCCTGCGGCAGCGCGCCTGGTACTACACCCGCATCGAGGCCGATCCGCAGGACGACAACACCGTCTACGCCCTCAACACGGGGCTGTACCGTTCGGTGGACGGCGGCAAGACCTTCACGCCCATCGACGTGCCGCACGGCGACACGCACGACCTGTGGATCAACCCCGCCAACCCGCGGCTGATGGTGCTGGGCGACGACGGCGGCGCCGTGGTCTCGCTCACGCACGGGCGGAGCTGGTCCTCCATGAACGCGCAGCCCACCGCCGAGTTCTACGACGTGGCGGTGGACAACGGCTTCCCGTATCGCGTGTACTCGGCGCAGCAGGACAACACCAGCATCAGCCTCCCCGCCTGGAGCGGGCCCAACGTGCTGCACCCGATGAACGAGTGGCGCTACGCCTCCGGCTGCGAGACCGGCCCGGTGGCGCTGCACCCCGACCGCCCCGAGGTGGTGTGGGGCGGGTGCTACGGCGGGGCGATCAACCGGTGGGACCAGGCCACCGACGACCGGCGCAACATGGTGGCCTATCCCCAGCTGCAGCTGGGGCAGGCGGCCAAGGACCTCAAGTACCGTTTCCAGTGGGTGGCGCCCATCGTGGTCTCGCGGCACGATCCCAACGTGGTGTACCATGGCGCCCAGCTGGTGCTGCGCTCGCGCGACGGCGGGATGACGTGGGAGGAGATCTCCCCCGATCTCACCACCAACACCCGGGCGCACCAGGAGGCCTCGGGCGCCCCGATCAACAACGACATCACCGGCGTGGAGATCTACAACACGATCTTCGCCATCGCCGAGGACCCGAAGGACGCGCGGACGCTGTGGGCGGGGACCGACGACGGCCGGCTGCACATCACCCGCGACGGCGGCCGCTCGTGGCAGGAGATCACGCCTCCGGGGATGCCGGCGCTGGGGACGGTGGAGAACATCGACCTCTCCGCGCATCAGGACGGCCGCGCGTGGGTGGCGGTGCAGAAGTTCCGCCTGGACGACCCGCGTCCGTACATCTTCCGCACCGACGACTACGGCCGCAGCTGGCGGCAGGTGACCGCCGGGCTCCCGGCCGGCTCCCCCGTGCGCGCCGTGCGCGAGGATCCGGTGAAGGACGGGCTGGCCTACGCCGGGACGGAGCACGGCCTCTTCGTCACCTTCGATGGCGGTACGTCGTGGCAGTCGCTGCAGCTCAACCTCCCCGTGACGCCGGTGGCCGACCTGCGGGTGCACCGCAACGACCTGGTGGTGGCCACGCAGGGGCGGTCGCTGTGGATCCTGGACGACCTCACGCCGCTGCACCAGGCTGCCACGGTGGCGCGCACCGCCGCGGCCCACCTGTACAAGCCGCGCGATGCGTATCGCGTGCAGGTGGGGGGCGGCGGGGCGGGAGGGGTGGAGCATGCGCCTGACCCGCTCCCCAACGGCGCGCTGATCCTCGGCTTCCTGCGGCAGGCGGCGACCGCCGAGGTGACGCTGGAGGTGGTGGACGCGCGCGGGCGGGTGGTGCGGGCCTTCACTAGCGACACCGCCAAGGCGCGCCAGCGCCAGCTCCCGCCCCTCCCCACCAAGGCGGGGATGTTCCGGGTCACGTGGGACCTCACGTATGCCGGCCCCACGCCGGTGAAGGGGCAGGTGGTGTGGGGGTACACGGGCGGCGTGAAGGCGCCGCCGGGGGAGTACACCGTGCGTCTCACTGCCAACGGTGTCACCATGGCGCATGCCTTCCGGCTGCTGGCCGATCCGCGCCTCACCACCCTCACGCAGGCGGACTACGAGGAGCAGTTCCGGCTGGGGAGCGCGATCCGCGACTCGATCAACGTGGTGCAGCAGGCGCTGGAGACCATCCGCGCGGTGCGCGAGCAGGCGCAGCGCGCCGTGGAGCAGGCGGCGCGGATCAGCCAGGAGGGGGTCGTGCGTCCGGCGGTGGATTCGCTGACCGGCAAGCTGGGCGGCGTGGAGCTGGAGTTCTCGCAGGTGAAGAGCCAGTCGGGGCAGGACCCCATCCGCTTTGCCGGCAAGCTGGACAACCAGCTGATGGAGCTGTACGGCTTCGTCACCGGCAGCGACGGCTACATCGCCGGCGGCCCCAAGGGACGCCCCGCGCCAGCCGCGGCGGCGCGCCTGAACGATCTGGGGAAGGAGCTGGCGCCGGTGTCGGGGCGGCTGCGCACCATCATCGAGCGTGATGTGGCGGCGCTGAACGAGCTGCTCAAGCGGCTGGGGCTGGGGGGGATCGTGCTGCCGCGGGCGCCGGTGATGTAGCGGGGCGCTACCCCTCGCGCACCTTCCCCATCGCCTCGTTCCAGTCAATCGCGGGCGCCACCTCGGCGTCGGCCAGCGCGAGCGTGGCCAGCGCCCGCTCGATCACCGGGGCGCCCAGCTCGGCGGGGAGGGCGCGCCCGAACGCCAGTTCGGCGCGCCGGCACAGCCGTTCCTCGCGGGCGTTCACGGGCGCGCCACCGGGTCCCCGCATCCGGGTGCGGAACGCGTGCACCCGGGCGTGGACCCCCTCGTGCAGGATGCTGGAGGCCACCGGCGCCGCCGAGATGTCGCGGCGGGCGAGGAAGGTGAGTTCGGTGAGCACCGTGCGTGAGTCGGGGAAATAGGCCCCGCGGGTGGGGAAGCGCTCCACCCGGATGCCGCGGATGTCGCGCTGCAGGTGGCGCAACCGGTGCGGGGCGTACTGCGCGATCAGCGCCAGCGCCTCGTCCAGCCGCGCCAGCACGGCGGCGCTGTCGATGTCGGGGCGCGCGTTCACGAGTTGCACCGGCACGCCGTGGAGGCGCTGTGGAGAGGGCGTCGTGAAGGCGCGGCGGAGCCTGTTCAGGAGGTTCATGGTTCGGGGATGCCCCTCCACGGCTCCACGGGAATCGCCTCGATGCCCTCGATCCCGACGGCCGCCATGCGCTCCAGCCGGTCTCCGGTGGCGGCGCCCACGACTGCGCGGGTGGCTCCAGTCGCCTGCAGGGCGCGGGAGAGCTGGGTGAGCTCGCCGCACTGGTAGCGGTTGCACAGGTTGCTGCGCAGGGTGCGCTGCAGCGTGCACCCCATCCGCGCGTGGAACACGCAGGAGCCCTCGTAGTGCTCCGCCGGCAGGGCGCTCTCGTAGAGTGCCGTGATGACGGCGGGTGCGGGGGCGTTCTCCCCCAGCGTCACCCGCTGCGCCCGGACGCGGTGCACGGCGTCGGCCGTGAGGAAGGCACGCGTGCCCCCCGCCGTGCAGCAGTCGCCGCGGCAGGTGGCGCAGCTCCCCTGCACCATGTGCGCCGGGAGCCCCGGATCGCGGCTGAGCGTCTCGCCGGCATCGTCGCGCTCGCTGGCCTCCTGGGCGCTCATGGGCGCGGCGTTGTCGCGCAGCGGCCGCACAAAGGCCTCGGCGACCACCGTGGCGAGGTGCGCGCGGAAGCCGTCGCGCGCGGCCGCCGGCAGCGGTACCAGCCCCCGCATGTTGGCCGGCACCAGCACCACGGGCGCGGGCGCCGCATCGCCCGGGTGCGCGCCTCTGCGCCCGGCCGCGATGCCGTCGGCCTGCGCCTGCAGGCGGGCCGTGCGAGCCCGCTGGGCCGCGAGCGGGCCGGTCATGGCGACGCCGGCCCAATCGCCGCTCCGCCCCGGTAGGTGCGGATGTAGTCCACCTCCACCCGGAAGGGGCCGTCGCGGCCGTCCAGCAGGTACAGCCCCACGCTTCGGATGCGCGATAGCTCCATGGGCGGGGCGTTGACCGGCCGCCCGAAGATGCTGCTGCGGAACGCCGAGAACGGCACGCGCACCACCGCCCACTCGGCGGTGGTGGCCACCGGCGCGCGGCGCGAGACGGTGCGCCCGTAGCCGCGGGTACCGTCGTCCAGCTCCACCTCGAAGGGGCGGCCGCCGCCCCGCACCCGCAGCTCCAGTCCGTCCTCCCCCGACAGGTCGGCCTCGCGGCGGGCGCGCACCGAGGTGAAGCCGCCCCCCTGCGTGACCAGGGTGCCCGTGAAGCGGAGCGTGCCCTCCTGCACCGCCACGAACCCCGACGAGCGGCCGCCCATCACGCCGTCGTTGACGACGATCCAGTCGGCCTCGTCGGTGCGGTCGAAGGTGAAGAGGGTGACGGGCATGGTCTTGGGCTGTGGGGTGGGACGGGGGGCTGCACCGAGGAGAAGGAGCAGCAGGGAAACAGCGTGGCGCCGATTCAAGTGCCCACCGCCCCTCCCACCCCGTTCGCCGTCCACAGCCCCATGGCCGCAAACGTGAGCGTGCCGTTGCAGCAGCTGGCGCTCACGTGCGTGGGGGCGCCGGCCACCCACAGGTTCTCGTGGTCGTGCGCGCGCCCCTCACGGTTCACCACGCTGGTGGCCGGGTCGTTCCCCATGCGGCAGCCGCCGCCGGGGTGCTCCTGCCCGATGTCCCCCGCCGCCGAGGCGTTGGAGATGATGGTGCCGTCCCCCGCCTTGGCCATGCGCGCGAAGAGCGCGCGGATGGTGTCCTCGGTATAGCCGCGCAGCGCCACCGACTCGGGGGCGTCGCGGAAGGCCACCTGCGGCAGCGGGTCCCCCCACCGGTTCCGTGACGCGCTATTCAGCGTGAGCTTGCTCTCCCGGTCGGGGAGCACGTCGTAGTACGCGCGCACCCGCGCCGTTCCCTGCGCCGTGCGCGACCGCCATTCGGCCAGCATGGCGTCGCCGAACAGCAGCCCGCCGTTGCCGTCGCGCAGCCGCGGCTCCTGCCCGTAGCTGGACTCCCATACGCGCAGATCGTGGCGGATGTAGCGGTCCAGCTTCCCGGGGCGCATGAACTGCTTGGTCACCAGCGAGTGCTGCGCGTTCACGCCGGGGTACAGCTTCATGGGGAGCCGGATCTGCGCCGCCACGTTGCGGTGCCCGCACAGGTACTTCCCCACCAGCCCCGAGCGGTTGGCGAGGCCATCCGGGTGCTTGGCATCGGCCGACAGCAGCAGCAGGTGCGGCGCCCACACGAAGCCCCCGGCCAGCACGTACTGCCGCGCCTTGATGCGCACCGCCTCGCCGGCCCCGGTGGTAGCGTTCCCGGTGGCCAGCGTGATACGCCCCGTGCGCGGGTCGGCCACCAGCCGCCGCACGAGGGTGTGCGTGGCCAGCCGGATGCGCCCCGCCCGCACCAGCGCGTCAAAGGTGACGTCCGGCGAATACTTGGCGCCGCTGGGGCAGATGGGATAACAGGTGTCGCACCGCTGGCAGGTACCACGCCCCTGGTACGGCACCGAGTTCTTGGCGCTGGGCTGGCTCCACATGGTGATGCCCGCCTTGGCGGTCCATTCGCGCAGCTGCTGCAGCGTGGGGCTCAGCGGCAGGGCGGGCATGGGGAACGGCTTCCCGCGCGGGTCCATCTCCGGCGGCCCCTGCTCCCCGGCGATCCCCATCCGTTCCTCGGCCTCCTGGTAGAAGGGGTCCAGGTCGTCGTAGCTGATGGGCCAGTCGTCCCCCACGCCGTACAGCGTCTTGAGGCGGAAGTCCTCCGGCGAGTAGCGCGGCGTGACACCCCCCCAGTGCATGGCCAGCCCCCCCACGTGCATGCTGGGGGAATAGCCGTAGGCGGTGCCGGTGATGTTCTGGTCGTGCAGGTGGTCGGCGGCCCACGGCGTCTCGCCGTATTGCTGCCACCGCACGCGGCGCAGCGCCCGCTCGCGAAAGGGGGTGGTGTGTCCGCCGGCCTCCACCACCAGGATGCTGGCCGACGTGGTGGCGGCCAGTCGCTCGGCCATCATGGCGGCGGTGATGCCGGCGCCGATGATGCAGATGTCGGCTTCCAGGTCGCGCGCGGCCACGGTGTGCATGGCGGTCATGGCCGCCCCTCCCCGGCCAGCGGCAGCGGCAGGCGCGACACCCCGGCCAGCCCGCGGCACTCGCCCGCCAGGATGCGCGCGCCGTGCGCCAGGTCGGTGGCCTCGGTGGAGGCGGCCCAGTGCGCCATGAGCGCCACCGCCACGTGCGAGGCCTCCAGCGGATTGGCCGGCAGCCGCGTGCCGCCGTGACCGCGCAGCGCCACCTCCAGCACCGCGCGCCGTTCGGCCACGGTCAGGGCCGCAAAGCCCTTCCGCCGAGAGCGCCGCGCCAGCGTGTCCACGCCGCGCAGCTGCGCCTGCCACCCGGGCCCCGGATCGGGTGGCGTATACGTGATCTCCGCGTCGCCGTAGCCGTGCATCGCCTCGGCCACGGGCTCGTAGCGCGCCAGCCACGTGGCAAAGCGGCCCACGGCGCGGCGGCGCCCAGCGGCCCCCAATGATTCGGGGAGCACGGCGTCCCCTAGCGCCGCCATCAGCACGGGGTCCAGCGTGGTGCCGGCCGCGCGCGCCGGCTGGGTGGCGGCCGCCTCCTGCGCCGCGAGCGGGGCGGGGAGGGCGGCGCCGGCGGCGGCGAGCGCCGCGCGGGCCAGAAAGTCGCGTCGGGAGGGGGTCATGGCAGGGGGCCGGTCAGCGCGCGACGATGGGGAGCACCACGTGCGACGGCCAGGGGGCCGAGCGGTGGAGCGTGTGCGTGGCCGCCACGAAGTCGCTGTCCTTGGCGAGGAAGATGTTGGGGACGAAGCGCTGCGGGTTGCGGTCGATGAGCGGGAACCAGCTGCTGTGCACCTGCACCACGATGCGGTGCCCCTTGCGGAAGGTGTAGTTCTGCGTGTGCAGGCTGTAGCGGAGCGGGGTGACCGTGTTGGCCACCAGCGGCGCGGGCTTCTCGCGGCTGCTGCGGTAGCGGGTGCGGAACACCTCGTTGGAGACCATCAGCTGGTAGCCGGCCATGGCCCAGTTCTCCGGGTGCTGCTCGGGGTAGGCGTCGATGAGCTTGACGATCCAGTCGGCGTCGGTGCCCGTGGTGGCGGCGTAGAGCTGCGCCACCACCTCGCCGGCGATGGTCACGTCCTCGGTGAGCGGCTCCGTCTCGTAGATGAGCACGTCGGGGCGCCCGTTGAGGAAACGCTGGTCCTCCACCAGCCAGGTGGGCCACCGGCGCGCATGCGGGCCGTAGGTGGGTTCGATGGGGAGCTGCCGATAGGGGACCGGGTGGGCGGGGTCGCTGACGAAGCGGTCGGCGGCGCGCGGCGCGGCGGGCTTGGCAAATCCCAGCGTGCCGCCCGGGCCGAAATAGAGGGGACGCGACGTCACACCGGCGCGCGCGGGCCACGCGTCCCAGCGGCGCCAGCGGTTGCTCCCCGCCTCGAAGGTGAGCGCCTCGGGGAGGTCGAGCGTGCCCTTGTCCTTGAGCCAGTAGGCGAACCAGGGGGCCTGGACGCGCTCGCGGAAGTGCGTGGCGGTGGCGGAGTCGAAGCTGATGGGGCCCAGCGACCGCCCTTCGCCGTTGGACCACCCGCCATGGTTCCACGGGCCCACCACGAGGTAGTTGATCCCCTTGGTGTCGGTCTTCTCCAGCGCCTGATAGATGGCCAGCGGCCCCCAGAAGTCCTCCTGGTCCCACCAGCCCGCCACATTCAGCGTGGGGACCTGCACCGCGCGCAGGTGCGGAAGCACCGTCTGCGCCTGCCAGAAGGCGTCCCAGTCGGGGTGCGCGACGTAGTCGTTCCAGGTGGGGATGCTCCCCTTGAGGTAGCGCGCGTTGACGTTGGCCAGCGACCCCAGGCGCAGGTACCA
>JBILED010000111.1:0-8667 GCA_044352305.1 Gemmatimonas sp. | reverse complement strand
CGGGCTCCCCGAGGCGGTGGCGGCGCGGGTGCGGCGGGAGATCCAGAAGCTGCGGCGCACCCCCGCGCACTCCCCCGAGGGGGCCGTGGTGCGCGGCTGGGTGGAATGGGTCCTGGCGCTGCCGTGGGCGCACCGTGCCCCCGAGCACACCGACGTGGAGCAGGCGCGGCTGGTGCTGGACGGCGACCACTTCGGGTTGGGCGAGGTGAAGGAGCGGCTGCTGGACCATGTGGCGGTGCTGGCGCGCGCGGGACGGCTGCCAGGGCCCATCCTGTGCCTCGTGGGGCCGCCGGGGGTGGGAAAGACCTCGCTGGGCCGGTCCATCGCCAAGGCGCTGGGGCGCCCGTTCGTGCGCGTGGCGCTGGGGGGCGTGCGCGACGAGGGGGAGATCCGCGGGCATCGCCGCACCTACGTGG
This sequence comes from Gemmatimonas sp., assembly GCA_044352305.1. Taxonomy (GTDB): domain Bacteria; phylum Gemmatimonadota; class Gemmatimonadetes; order Gemmatimonadales; family Gemmatimonadaceae; genus Gemmatimonas. The sequence goes on along the minus strand of JBILED010000111.1, from coordinate 8,251 downwards.
GGGCGATGCCGGGTCGCATCGTGCAGGGGATGCGCCGCGCCGGCGCCCTCAATCCGGTGTTCCTGCTGGACGAGGTGGACAAGATGGGGCACGACTGGCGGGGCGACCCCGCCGCCGCGCTGCTGGAGGTGCTGGACCCGGAACAGCACCACGCCTTCGGCGACCACTACCTGGACGTGGACGTCGACCTGTCGCAAGTGCTCTTCCTGACGACGGCCAACACGCTGGCGGGGATCCCGGAGCCACTGCGCGACCGGCTGGAGATCGTGCGCATCCCCGGCTACCTGGAGCAGGAGAAGGTGGGGATTGCCGAATGGTTCCTGGTACCGCGGCAGCTGTCGGCGCACGGCGTCCCTCCCATTTCCGTGGCGCTGGCCCCCGACGTGCTCCCGGCCATCATTCGCGGGTGGACCCGCGAGGCGGGGGTGCGCGAACTGGAGCGGCGCGTGGCGCGGCTGGCCCGCAAGCTGGCGCGCCGTCCCGCGGTCGCGGAGGGCGCCCCGCCGATGGTCGTGACGGTGGGGGAGCTCCCGACGCTGCTGGGCCCGCCGCGCTACCAGGACGAGCCGCTGGACCCCGAGGGGATGGTGGGGGTGGCCACCGGGCTCGCCTACACCGCCGTGGGCGGGGAGCGCCTGGAGATCGAGGTGAGCGTGGTTCCCGGGCGCGGGCGGCTGCAGCTCACCGGCACCCTGGGGGACGTGCTCAAGGAATCGGCGTCGGCCGCGCTGGGGTGGGTGCGCGCGCGCGCCACCGCGCTGGGGATCCCCGAGGATTTCGTGCGCACGCGCGACCTGCACATCCACCTCCCCTCGGGGGCCACCCCCAAGGACGGCCCGTCCGCCGGCATCGCGCTGGCCACGGCGCTGGTGAGCGCGCTCACCGGCGTGCCGGTGCGCCGTGACGTGGCGCTCACCGGCGAGGTGACGCTGCGCGGGCGCGTGCTCCCCGTGGGGGGGATCCGCGAGAAGGCCATGGCCGCGCGGCGCCACGGCGTGGCGCGCGTGCTGCTGCCGCAGGGGAACGCGCGCGACCTGGACGAGCTCCCCGCCGAGGTGCGCGACGGCGTGGCGTGGCACCCCGTGCGCACCATGGACGAGGTGCTGGCGTTGGCGCTGGCCACCCCCGAGGAGACGCGATGATCATCCGCTCGCTGGAGTACCTGGGCCCGATGGCCACGCGCGGCGGGTGGCGCCCCCCCGCAGAGCTCCCCGAGGTCGCCTTTGCGGGGCGCTCCAACGTGGGGAAGTCGTCGCTCTTGAACCGCCTGATGCGGCGCAAGGGGTTTGCCCGCGTCAGCAACACCCCGGGGCGCACGCGCGAGGTGCACTTCTTCCGCGTGAACGACGCCTTCGTGCTGGCGGACCTGCCCGGGTACGGCTATGCGCGCATCTCCAAGGCGCGCAAGGCGGAGTGGCGCCCGCTCATCGAGGGCTACCTGGCCGACTCCCCGCAGCTGCGCGGGGTGGTGCAGCTGCTCGACGTGCGCCATGATCCCACGGGTGACGACCACGTGATGCTGGACTTCCTGGCGGAGCTGGGGGTGCCGGTGATCGTGGCGGTGACCAAGGTGGACAAGATCAAGCCGCTGCAGGCCGCGGCCCGCGTGGCCGAGCTGACCACGCAGCTGGGGCTGGACCCCGAGCAGGTGATCCCGTTCAGCGCCCGCACGGGCGCGGGGCGCGACGAGCTGGGGGAGGCGGTTGAGATGCTCGTGACCCAACCGGACTGGAGGACGGCCCCATGACGGCCCCCGTGGGCGGAGTGACGGCGCCGGGCACACGGCGGCGGCGGATCGCGGCCGCGCTGCTGGCGGCGGCGATGGCCATGACCCCCGCCGCGCCGGGGCGTGCGGCGCCCCTCCACGCGCAGGGCGGGCGGGCGCCGCGGCCGCAGCAGGTGGCGGGGGACACCCTCGATCCCAATTGGGTCCCCGCCGGCTTCGGCACCCTGCGGCAGGACGACATCGCCATCAAGGTGTCCCCCGCCAACGGGCTGCAGGTGCGCGCCATCCCGCTGGACGAGCGGTTCATCCGGCTGCTCTCCCCCGACTCCTACCGCGCGCTGCGCGACCTGGTGGTGCGCAACGAGGCGGCGCTGCGGCAGGTGCAGGAGCGCAACCGCCTCCCGGCCTATGCGGTGTGGTACGTGAGCTTCTTCGCGCTGGAGCAGGGGGAGACGCGCTTCTCCCCGCAGGAGCTGATCCTCAGCAACAGCGGGCGGGACTTCCGGCCGCTGGACGTGCTGCCGCTGACGCCGGGGTTCGGGGCCTTCCGGCTGCGGCAGCGCGAGGTGCAGTCGGGGCTGCTGGTGTTTGACGGCCAGCTGGAGCTCAACCAGCCGATCACCGCGATCATGGAGAGCACCACGTCCGTGACCGACTGGGGCACGGTGTTGCAGCGCGTGGAGCGCGAGCGCACGCTGGTGCGGTCGCGGGCGGCTTCCGCGGCCAAGCGTCCCCCCGCCGTCCCCTGATCCTCGCGCGTCACCCGACCGGGAGGGGGACGCGCAGCACATCCTCCACCGCGCCGGCATCGCCCGTGCGCAGCAGATGGAGCGCATGGCGCACCGCCTCGTGCTCGCGGGGCCACGCCAGCGTGCGCAGCGCGGTGCCGGGGGCGCACCATCGCGCCCGGTCGTGCTCGGGGCCCAGCCGCGGCGGGCGCGGCGCCTCCGCCACCGCCGCAAACACGGTGGCCAGCTGCAGCGTGTCGGGGGCGGGGAGGTAGAAGGGGCTCACGCCAATGCTGTACAGCCGGGTCACCGTCAACCCGGTTTCCTCGCGCACCTCGCGCAGCGCCCCCTCGGCGGGGCGCTCGCCGGGCTCCAGCCGCCCGTGCACGATCTCCCAGGCGCCCGGGCACCGCACCCCGGGCGCTCGGCGCAGCGCCAGCACCTGCCAGCGGGGCCGGACACCGGCAGCCGCGGGCGCCAGCACGACCACATCCACCACCCCCACGGTCACGCGCGTGGTGGGTTCCGGGGATGGGGTCGCGGGGTGGGGGCTCAGCGTCATCGTCCAATCGTAGTGCCGCGCAACGGCGTCCCGCGAGGGGGCGTCCCCAAGGCCGAGCGCACGTTGCGGGGCGCGCCGGTCGAACTTTCCGTCGGCGCCCGGTAGTTTCCGGGGATGCACACGCTGGCCGATTTCCTCGCGCGCGCCGCCCCGTGCCGGGACACGGGCGGGCTGGTCCCCGTGTGGCGGGACGTCCTGCTGGACCAGGTGACGGCGGTGGGGGCGTTTGCGCGACTGCGTCGCCCTCCGTTTGCCTTCCTGCTGGAGTCGGCGCCCGCCGGGGGCGAGGCGTGGGCGCGGTTCACCTTCCTGGGCACCGAGCCGCGCGCGGCGTGGCGACTGGTGGACGACGTGGTGGAGCTGTGGAGCCCGGAGGCGGGGTGGCACGGGGCGCACCGGGTGGCCGACCCGCTGGCCGACCTGCAGGCGCGGGTGGCGGCGATGCGCCCGGTCCCCTGCCCCGAGCTGGGCCCCTTCTGGAGCGGCGCCGTGGGGTACTTCGGCTACGACGTGGTCCGCCACATCGAGCGACTGCCGCACGCGCCGCCACGCACGACGTCGGTCCCCGACGCCTGCTTCCTGTTCACGCGGGGGCTGGTGGTGATCGACAACTGGCGCGGGCAGGCGCGGGTGATCGTGTCGGTGCCCGTCCCCGCGGGGGCGGACGCGGCGGCGCTGGCCGCGCTGCACGCGGAGGGCTGCGCCACCATCGACGCGCTGGTGGGGCGGCTGCACGCCCCCGAGGCGCTGCCGCCGCTGACGCTGGATGCGGCGGCCCCGCCGGCGGCGGCGGCGTCGCGCTACGGCCGCGAGGCGTTCCTGCGCGACGTGGCGCGCATCAAGGACTACATCGTGGCGGGGGACGCCTTCCAGGTGCTGCTGGCGCGGCGGATGACGGTGCCGCTGGACTTCGAGCCTGCGTCGCTCTATCGCGCGCTGCGCGCGCTCAACCCCTCGCCGTACATGTACCACCTGGTGCTGGACGGCGTGGAGCTGGTGGGGAGCTCTCCCGAGCTGCTGCTGCGGGTGGCCGACGGGCGGCTGACGGTGCGCCCCATTGCCGGCACCCGGCCGCGCGGGCGTACCCCCGAGGAGGACCAGCGCATGGCCGACGAGCTGCTGGCTGACGAGAAGGAGCGCGCCGAGCATGTGATGCTGGTGGACCTGGGGCGCAATGACGTGGGGCGGCTGGCCGCGTACGGCACGGTGCGGGTGACCGACCTGATGACCGTGGAGCGCTACTCGCACGTGCTGCACATCGTGAGCCAGGTGGAGGGGACGCTGCGCGCCGGGGTGTCGGCGATGGACGCGTTCCGCGCGGTGTTCCCCGCGGGAACGATGACCGGAGCGCCCAAGGTGCGGGCGATGGAGATCGTGGACGAGCTGGAGCCGGAGCGCCGGGGGCCCTACGCCGGTGCGATCGGCTACGTGGCGGCGGGGGACGCGCGGATGGACCTGGCCATCACCATCCGCACCTGCGTCATCGCCGACGGCGAGGCGTCGGTGCAGGCGGGGGCGGGGATCGTGCATGACTCCGTCCCCGAGGCGGAGTGGGCCGAGACGGAGAACAAGGCGCGGGCGCTGCTGACCGCGATCGGGCGGGTGCGCGCCGCCGGCGGGGCGCGCGCGTGAACCACCGCGATGCGGCGCCGCCGTTGGCCACCCGGCAGGTGGGGGCGGTGGAGGTGGTGGCGGTGGCGCCGCTGGCGGACGCGCTGGCGGCGCAGGTGGCGCGGCACGGGTCGCTGCACGCGTGGGCCGGCACCGTGCCGCAGCGGCGCGCGCTGCGCGGCCGCGCCCCGGTGCACGTGGCGCCGCTGCCGGGGACCGACGCCGTGGTGGTGGTGCGGCATGCGTGGCATGGCGGCCTGCTGGCGCCGCTCACGCGGGACCGCTTCCTGCGCCCCTCGCGGGCGCCGCACGAGCTGCGGCAGTCGGCGGCGCTGCGGGCCGCCGGGATCCCCAGCACCGAGGTGCTGGGCTTCGCGCGCACCGCGCTGCCGCTGTGGCGGTGTACCGTGGACGTGGTGTCGCGCTACGAGCCGGCCACCCGCGACCTGGGCGCGGTGCTGGCCGGGGAGACGGACGCGGGCCCCGCCACCACCGAGGCCCCGGCGTTCACGACGGACGAGGCGCTGGCGGCCGCGGGGCGGCTGCTGCGGCAGCTCACGGTGGCGGGGGTGGTGCACCCCGACCTCAACGTCAAGAACATCCTGCTGCGCCGCGCGGATGGCGGCGGGTGCGAGGCGCTGGTGATCGACGTGGACGTGGTGCGGTGGACGCCCCACCGCCGGCCGCAGCGGGTGCTTGCGGCCAATCTGGGGCGGCTCGCCCGCTCGATGCGCCGCCAGCGCGAGCGGCACGGGTGCGGGCTGTCACCCGCCGCGGTCACGGGCTTTGCGCAGGCGGTGCGGGAGGCGCACGCCGATGTCGGCTGAGCCGCGTCCGGTTCCCACCACGCCGCCGCTCCCGCCGGTGCGGCTGGACCGCATCGGCATCGTGATGATGAGCGCCGTGGGCGACGCGGTGCATGTGATGCCGGTCATCCACGCGCTCAAGGCGCACGCCCCCGCGGCGCGCATCAGCTGGGTGCTGCAGCCGGGCCCCGCCACGCTGGTGCGGGGGCATCCGCTGGTGGACGAGGTGATCCCCTTCGACCGCAGGCGCGGCTGGCGCGCCTTTGCCGACGTGCGGCGCGCGCTGGCCACGCGTCCGTTCGACCTGGTCCTGGCGCTGCAGGTGTACTTCAAGGCGGGGGTGGTGACCGGTTGCACCCGGGCGCCGGTGAAGCTGGGCTTTGACCGCGCCCGGGCGCGCGACGCCAACTGGCTGTTCACCACGCACCGCATTGCGCCGCACGCGGGGCAGCACGTCCAGGACCAGTACTTCGAGTTCCTGGACGCGCTCGGGGTGCCCCGCGGCGCGCCGCAGTGGACGCTGGGGCCGTGGAACGACGCCGAGCGCGCGGCGCAGCGGGCGTTTGTCGCGCAGTTCGACCGCCCGGTGGCGGCCATCGTGGTGGGCACCAGCAAGCCGGAGAAGGACTGGATGCCCGAGCGGTGGGGCGCCGTGTGCCGCCTGCTGTGGGAGGCGCACGGGATGCAGCCGGTGCTGGTGGGGGGGGTGTCGCCACGCGAGCAGGCGGCGGCGGCGGTGATCCGCGGCATCGCCCCCATGGCGCACTCGGCGCTGGGAAGCGGGCTGCGCGGACTGGCGGGGATCCTGGACGGGGCTGCGGTGGCGCTGTCGCCGGACACGGGGCCGCTGCACCTGGCGGTGGCGCTGCGCACACCGGTGATCGGGCTGATGGGCTACACCAATCCCAAGCGCGTGGGGCCGTACGACTTCGCCCGGGACCTGCTGGTGGACGCCTACGGCGACGCTGGCGAGGAGTATCCGGTGGACATGGTGTACCGCCCGGGGCGCATGGCGCGCATCACCGTGGAGCAGGTGGCGGCCATGCTGCTGCGGTGGCGGGAGCGCTATGCGCCCGCGCGGTTGGCGGCGCTGTCGGCCACGGTGAGCGCGCCGAACGGATAGGCCACCCCCAGCTCGGCCAGCAGCGCCACCATCCGCCCCAGCGGCAGCCCCATGACGGCGAAGAAGTCGCCGTCGATGCGCTCCACGATCACGGCGCCGTAGCCCTGGATGCCGTACGCCCCCGCCTTGTCCATGGGCTCGCCGGTGCCCACGTAGGCGGCCACCTGCCCCGGCGTGAGCGGGCGGAAGGTGACCGCCACCGTCTCCACGCCGGCCACGGTGCGGCCGCGGTGCGTCACCGCCACCGCGGTGTGCACGGTGTGGGTGCGCCCCGCCAGCCGGGTCACCATGGCCACCGCCTCGGCGCGGTCGCGCGGCTTCCCCAGGATGTCGCCATCCACCACCACGATGGTGTCGGCGGCCACCACCACGGCGTCGGGATCGGCGGCCCCCAGCACGGCCGCCTTGGCGCGCGCCAGCCGCTCGCAGTGGGGGACCGGCGCCTCCCCCGGGTGCACCGTCTCGTCCACGTCGGCGGGGCGCACCTCGTGCGGGATGCGCAACATGGTGAGGAGGTCGCGGCGGCGCGGGGACTGCGAGGCGAGGATCACGCGCGGCATCGGGGCGTCGGGGCGGCTCATCCGCATTAACTTGGGGCATCCCCCTTTCCCCTCCAAGCGCCATGTCCGAGTCCCGCCCGCGGAATCCCGCCCCGGTGGATCCCGCCACCCTGCACCCCGAGACGCTGGCCATCCGCACGCAGGCCGCCGTGAGCGGCCACCGCGAGCACGCCGTGCCGCTGTACCTCACCTCGAGCTTCCGCTTCGACGACGCCGAGCACGCGCGCGCGCTGTTCGCCGAGGAGGTGGAGGGACAGGTGTACAGCCGCTACGCCAACCCCAACACCGACGAGCTGGTGGCCAAGCTGTGCCAGCTGGAGGGGGCGGAGGACGGCATCGTGACCGCGTCGGGGATGTCGGCGGGGTTCACGGCGATCGCGGCGCTGGCGGGGAGCGGGGACCACATCGTGGCGTCGCGCGCGCTGTTCGGCTCCACGCACCAGCTGTTCACCCGGGTGTTCCCGCGGTGGGGGGTGACCACGACCTATGTGGACGGCACGGCGGCGGCCGACTGGGAGGCGGCGCTCACGCCGGCCACGCGGCTGCTGTACGTGGAGACCCCGTCCAACCCGGGGCTGGAGCTGATGGACCTGGCCATGCTGGGGGCGCTGGCGCGAGCGCGGGGGATCCCGCTGCTGGTGGACAACTGCTTTGCCACGCCGGTGGTGCAGCGCCCGCTGGCGCTGGGGGCGTCGCTGGTGCTGCACTCGGCCACCAAGTACATCGACGGGCAGGGGCGGGTGCTGGGGGGCGCCATCGTGGGGGCGCGCGACCTGGTGGCGGCGTGCCGCTTCCTGGCGCGCCACTCGGGGCCGGCGCTGAGCGCCTTCAATGCGTGGCTGCTGTCGCGTTCGCTGGAGACGCTGACGCTGCGGATGGAGCGGCACTGCGCCAACGCGCTGGCGGTGGCGCGGCACTTCGAGGGGCACCCCGCGCTGGAGCAGGTGCGCTACCCGTTCCTGGCATCACACCCGCAGGAGGCGCTGGCGCGGCGGCAGATGACGATGGGCGGCGGCATCGTCACGCTCACCGTGCGCGGCGGGATGGCGGGGGCGCGGCAGGTGGTGGACGCGCTGCGGCTGCTGTCGCTGTCGGCCAACCTGGGGGACACGCGGAGCATCGTGACGCACCCCGC
>JBILED010000110.1:0-8740 GCA_044352305.1 Gemmatimonas sp. | reverse complement strand
CGCCACCTGCTCCTGCTCCAGCAGCCGCGCGGCGAACGCCGCGCCGGCGTCGGCGGCGCCGGCAAAGCCCCCGACGTGCACGTACAGGTAGAAGGCCCCCGCGGGGTGCACCACCCGCACCGAGGGGAAGGGGCGCAGGGCGGCGAGCACGGCATCGCGCCGCGCGTGATATGCGGCCACCATGGCGGCCACCGCGGCGTCCGCTTCGTCGCGCCGCGCCAGCGCCGCCAGCGCCGCATGCTGCGACACCGCCGCGGCGTTGGAGGTGGTGTGCGACTGGAAGGCGTTCATCGCCTTGGTGACCGCCGGCGGGGCGATGGTCCAGCCGATGCGCCACCCGGTCATGGCGTACGCCTTGGCCACGCCGTTGATCACGATGAGGTTGTCGCGCGCGGGCGCCACCTCCAGCGCCGAGAGGGCGGGGCCGTCAAAGCTGATGCGCTGGTAGATCTCGTCGGACAGCACCCACCACCCGCGCTCGGCCGCCAGCGCCAGGATGGCCGCCAGCTCCTCGCGCGTGTACACCGCCCCGGTGGGATTGCTGGGGGAGTTGAGCATCAGCCCCTTCGTGCGCGGCGTGGCCGCCGCCGCCAGCTGCGCCGCCGACACCTTGAGGCTGTTGGCGGGGTCGCCCATGACCGGCACCCCGGTGGCGCGCGCCAGCTCGACCATCTCGTAGTAGCTGGTCCACGACGGCGTGGGAATGAGCACCTCGTCGCCCGGGCCGAAGCAGCAGACGCAGGCGTTGTAGAGCGACTGCTTGGAACCGTTGGAGACCATCACCTCGGCGGGGGAGATGTCCCCGGCGGCCCACTGGCGGTTGGCATCGGCGGCGATGGCCTCGCGCAGCGGGAGGATCCCCTCGGTGGCGGTGTAGCGGGTGGCCCCGCGGTTCAGCGCCTCGGCGGCGGCCTCGCGGATGAAGGCCGGGGTGTCGAAGTCGGGCTCCCCCTGTCCCAGGTCCAGCAGGTGGACCCCCTGCGCCTTGAGCGCGCGCGCCTTGGCGGCTACGGCCAGCGTGGCGGATTCCTTCAGGCGGGCGATGTTGGCCGAGGGGCGGAAGTCCATGGCGGTGGCGCGGAAGAGGGGGGGGAGGCTGGGACCGAACGCCCACGCCGTCCGCGGAGTGGGAATCGCGGCCGGATTGGGCTATCTTTCCGGACTGGCCGGTTCTACCGGACCCACGGGTCTTCCCGGAATTAACCGCCGCCAGCCCCCAGACGCCACACGGGCGCGGAGGGCCGATCGCTGGACGCTGACTAACAACCGAAGGGGTGGGGTGTGGGGGAGCACGAACAGGAAGGGGCGCCGTCAACGGGCGCCACGCGCAGCCAGCACGTGGTGCTGCAGGGGCCGCCCGATTCGCGGATGCTGATGGCCGCCATGCGCGCGGCCGTGGAGCGGAGCCGCGGGGCGCAGGGCGTGGCCGCACCGGCGTGCCTGATCATCACTCCCACGCCTGAACAGGCGCTGGTGGCCGCCGAGCAGGCGCGCCGCATGCTGGCCGACGCGGGGACCCGCGTGGTGCCGGTCACGGCCGTCGCCCGGGCGCGCCGCGTGCTCGCCGCCCCGGTGGGGGTGGTGACGGGCACCGTGGAGACGCTGCTGGCGCTGCGGCGCGCGGCGGGGCTCTCGCTGGAAGGGCTGCGGGGGGTGGTGGTGTGCGGGCTGGACACGGTGCTGGCGGCTGGCGCCCAGGAGGCCCTGGTGGCGCTGCTGGCCGATTGCCCGGACGACGTGTCCCGCACGGTGACCATTGAGGAGGAGACGCCGGCGGCGGCCGCCTTCGTGGAGGCGCAGCTGCGGCGTCCGCGGCGGATCGCGCCCGCGCCGGCCGTGTCGGAACCGCTGGCGGTGGTGCCGCATGTGGCGCTCACCTCGGCCTCGGGGCGCGCCGAGACGCTGCGCATGCTTCTGGACGAGGTGGACCCGCCGTCGGTGGTGGTGGTGGCCCCCTCCCCCGACGGGGCGGCGGCGGCGCAGGAGGCGCTGGCGCGCGTGGGGGTGACGGTGGATGGCCGCGCCGTGCAGGTGGTGGCGAAGGCCGAGGCCTCGCATGTGACGCTGCTGGTGTTCTGGGAGGCGCCGGCCACCGCGGAGGCGCTGGCCGAGGCGCTGGCCACGCGCCCCGCGCAGGCGGTGGCGCTGCTCCTCCCCGACGAGCTCCCCACCTTCCGTCGCCTCACGCAGGGAGAGGCGCTGGCGTGGACCCCGGCCCCGCGCAAGGCGGCCGCCGAGGGGAAAGCGGCGCAGCTGCGCCGCGTGCTGCAGGGGGTGCTGCAGAACGGGGGCGGCGCGACGGCCAGCGAGTTGGCGCTGCTGGCGCCGCTGCTGGAGACGCACGACGCGTTGGAGATCGCCGCCGCCGCGCTGCGCCTGCTCGAGAGCGCGCGCCGCGATGTGCAGGCGGCGCGGGCGGCGGCGCCGCCGGTGCTGCCGCCGGCCCCGGCCGCCGCTCCCGCGGCGTACGAGCCCGCGCCGGCGCCCCGCGAGCATGCGCCCCGCGAGAGCCGTGGCGAAAGCCGCGGTGGTGGCCGCTTTGAAGGGCGTGGGGAGGGACGGGGCGGCGGCAAGCCGTTCGAGCGCCCCGCGCGCCCTGGATTCCGTGGCGGTGCGGATCGCGGCGGTGATCGCGAGGGGCGCCCGTCGCGGCCCTTCAACCGCGGGGGGGGCGACCGCGAGGGGCGCCCGTCGCGCCCGTCGTTTGGCGGTGACCGCGAGGGGCGGCCGTCGCGCCCGTCGTTTGGCGGCGACCGCGAGGGGCGTCCGTCGCGCCCGTCGTTCGGGGGCGACCGCGAGGGGCGGCCGTCGCGCCCGTCGTTCGGGGGCGACCGCGAGGGGCGCCCGTCGCGCCCGTCGTTTGGGGGCGACCGCGAGGGGCGGCCGTCGCGCCCGTCGTTCGGGGGCGACCGCGAGGGGCGGCCGTCGCGCCCGTCGTTTGGCGGCGACCGCGAGGGGCGCCCGTCGCGCCCATCGTTTGGCGGCGGGGCCGGCGGCAAGGGGCGTCCGCCACGCGCTGACGAGGAGCGCCGCGCCTTTGGTGACCGTCCCGCGCGCGAGCGCGTGGAAGGGCGCAGCGAGTGGCAGGCGCGCGGTGAGCGGCTGGCCCACAGCAAGCGGCCGTTTCCCCCCCGCCGCGCCCCCGGGCGCGGGGCTGACGACCAGGGGTAACGCCGTGAGGAAGGACGCATGAGCCTGGGCGGCGGCTTTGTGACCTCCGGCGGGTGGCTGGAGGTCATTGCCGGGTCGATGTTTTCCGGCAAGACCGAGGAGCTGATGCGCCGGGTGCGACGGGCCACCATCGCCCGCAAGCGGGTGCAGGTGTTCAAGTCGCACCTGGACGACCGGTACGCCGGGGTGTGGGCGGTGTCCAGCCACGACCGGCGCACCGTCGAGGCGGTCCCCGTGGACTCCTCGGCGCAGATCCTCCTGCGCCTGGACCCGATGGCGCAGGTGATCGCGATTGACGAGGCGCAGTTCCTGGACGGCGGGCTGGTGGCGGTGGCCACCAGCCTGGCCGACCGGGGGCGTCGCATCATCCTGGCGGGGATCGACACCGATTTCCGCGGGGAACCCTTTGGCTGCATGCCGCAGCTCATGGCAGCCGCCGAGGTGGTGGACAAGCTGCACGCCATCTGCGTGATGTGCGGGGCGCCCGCCAGCCGGACGCAGCGGCTGATCGACGGCAAGCCCGCACCGTACGAGTCCCCCGTGATCATGGTGGGCGCGGCGGACAGTTACGAGGCCCGCTGCCGCGCCTGCCATCAGGTGCCGCGGCGCGACGAGGGGCAGCAGCAGCTGCTGTAGCGGCGGCGGGGCCGCTCCATCGGTGGCGCGCCAGGCCCGGGCCTGGTCAGCCGCCGCGCAGGGGAAAAGGCGTGGACAGCGCCCCCGCCGGGAGCAACCGCTCCACCGGGTGCGTGACCGTGAGCAGCACCGGCCCCAGCAGCGCGGGGGTGGCCAGCCGCGCCGAGCCACGCCCCCGCCCCGCCTGCAGCTCGGCGGTGACCGGGAGGCGCGAGGCGTGCCGGAACGCGTCCCCCTCCGCCAACCGGGACATGAGCTCCTCGCGGAGGGCCCCCTGCACCGTGGCGGCCGAGGGCCATCGCCACCGCGTGAACCGGCGCTCCGCTGGCGGAGCGCCGTCGCGCAGCTCCAGCAGCCGCAGCTCGCGCTCCAGCTGCGCCGCCACCTGCCCCACCACCCGCGCGAACGCCGCGGGCGGCTGGTTCACCAGCTGCGTGAGCAGCGCGGTCATGGTCTGCCCCGGGGCCAGCCGCCGCTGCAAGACGGCCGCCCATGGAAGCTGCAGGCGCAGCGCCACCAGCCCGTCGGCGCGCACCACCAGCGTGACGCTGGCTTCCTCCAGCTCGTGCCGCGAGGGCGTGGCGGCGGCCGCGGGCGCTGCCGTCAGCAGCAGCAGCGACGCCAGCAGCGCCCGGACCCGGCGACACATCGGGCGCGTCACCGGCGGCAGTAGTCGTTGGTGGAGGTGACCGCGCCGTCGGTGAGGAAGGTGAAGGTCCAGCAGGCGGCGGCGGTGCGCGTGTAGCGGATCTGGTAGGTCTTGCCGCCGTTCTGCCACTGCTGCGTGCTGGTCCCTCCCACGGCCAGCGACTGCGCGGTGGCCTGCAGCGACATGTTGCTCGCCGGCATCGGCGTGCCCGGCGGACGGATGGGGCTGAACTTGGTGGACTGGAGTGCCAGGTCGGGGCTGGGGACGCCGTGAAAACAGCTGAGCACGTACGGGCTCTGGTCCGTCACGTGGTAGGCGTACCCCGACGGAGCGTTGGGGTGCGGCGCCGTGTTGCCGCCGCAGCCCCCGTCGCGCGGCGCGGCGGTGCCGTCGGGATTGCGATAGCCAAAGATGGCGTAGCCATCCAGCGCCCACCCCAGCGGATGCGTGTCCCAATACGCGGGCCCCTGGTCGCTCATGAGGCACACCGGTGCGGCATGGTAGTGGTAATCGTCGGCGCGTCCGGCGTGGCCGTTGCAGAGGTCCAGCTCTCCCAGCACCTTCGTGTCCCCGCCGCCCGGGCCGCTGCACCCGCCCTGCTTGCAAGGGTTGAAGATGGGGACCCCATTGATGGCAATCCCGATGGGTCCGTCCAGCGCCGAGGCCTTGGCGGCCGCCACCACCGGCACCAGGGGAATGCGCCAGGCGCTGCTTCCGGTGAAGGCCTGCGGAATGGGGACCTGCTGGTTGGTGGCGGTGATGCCGTGCATCATGGGGTGCCGCGACTGGATCCCCGTGCCGCTGACGGCGGCATAGGTGGAGTCGCAGGCCACGCCCACACCGTTGGCCACGCGGTACGGTTCGAAGGCGGCGCGCACATGGGCGCAGTTGATCATGGCCACCGTCCGGTTCACCCCCAGCGAGAGCACGCCCTTGGCCAGGGTGAGCGGGGCCAGCGCCGCTTCCAGCACGGCGCCCGTGACCTGCGAGGGGGTGGCCGAGCCCAGCGACGGGGCCGCCGACAGCGCGTACACGGTGAAGAGGTACTGCTTGAGCCCCGGGCCCTGCGAGCACGGGGGGGCGTAGTTGGTCCCCGCGCCGTCGTCGGCCTGCCCCACCGTCCCCGCGCTGGTACCCGCCGGGATGGAGGTCACCGCGGCGGGGATGTTGTACAGCACCCAGTTGTACTTGGTGGCGCCCTGCGCGGGGACCGTGCTCATGAGCACGGCATAATGCGTGGTGGCGCCGGGGGCGCCGCTCCACGACAGCGGCGGCGAGGTGGCGGCGCCGTCACAGGTGTGGGTGACGGGAAGCGTTGCCGAGGTCGCCCCGCTCACCGCCACCGCAAGCGCGCCAGCCGCAGGCGGCGTGGGGGTGGGGGTGGGCGGCGTGGTGGGCGCAGCCTCTGGCGCGCCCCCGCACGCGGTGAGGGCCAGCAGGGCGGCGACGGCGACGCGGTGCGCGGTCCCCGGCGTCGGGGAGGGGCGTGAGCAGATCATGGGCGGCGGGGCAGGATGTCGTACGCGTCGGCCACCACGCCGTTGCCGGTGCCCACGCGCGAGCGCACGTATTCGACGACGGCCTTGGCGGGGGTGACGGAGACGCGGATGTGGCCGGAGCTGCCAAGGAGCACGCCGGAGAGGTAGCCGTAGTCCGCGGCGCTGGCGGTGGCGTTCTCGCGGGCGAAGGAGGGCTGCGGCACCTCGTGGTAGCGGATGCCGTCGCGCACCTGGTTCACGTACAGATGGTCGTGGCCGTGGAACACGGCGGCCACGCCATGCTGCACCAGCAGGTCGTGGATGGGGAGAGGCCAGCCCGGGCGCTGGGTGGCGAACCCCGGGGTCCCGTCCAGGTTGAACCCGCCCCACTCGAAGAAGCGGCTGGCCTCGGCTCCGCCGCGCGCCTCCGGTCCGTTCCCCCCCACCAGGTGGTGCAGGAAGACGAAGGTGTACGGCGCCGTGTTGGCGCGCAGGAGCGCGGCCAGCCAATCGTACTGCTCCCGGCCCAGCGTCCACCCCCACGGTGAGCCGTTGCTGCCGGGCTTGTTCACGGTGAAGCGGTAGGGGTCGAGGGCCACGAACAGGGCGTCGCCCCACCGGAACGCGAAGTAGTTGCGCGGCAGTGGCAGCGCCGGCGTGGTGCGGTAGAAGGCATTGGCCACCACCGGCGGGAAGTACTTGAGGCGCTGCCCCGCAGCCCACGCGGCGTTTGCCGACAGCCAGCCGTTCTCCGCGTCGTGGTTCCCCTGCACGAGGAACAGCGCCAGCTGCGTCCCGGCCAGCCCGAAGTAGTGCCGCTGGGCGTAGTAGTGCCCCGCGGCGTCCTCGTAGGCGGGATACTTGTCCGACATGAAGGTGTCGCCGAGGTCGACCAGGAAGTCGGCGCTGTCGGCCAGCATGTTGCGCAGCGTGTTGGTGTAGACGGCGGGATCGGAGTTGGTGTCCAGGTGCGAGTCCGCCTGCATCACGAAGCGGAACGGCGATCCCGGAGACTTCGCGGTGCGGAACTGCCCGGCGTACGACAGCGCGGGGCCGTCCACGCGATAGCGGTAGGTGCGGTCCGGGGCGAGCCCGCCCAGCTCCACGGCGGCCGGCACGCCGGCCGCCAGCTCCTGCGTGAGGACGCGGTTCTCCCCCAGCAGCGTCAGCGTGACGGTGCGCGGGATCCCCGAGTAGAGGCTGAGGGTGGCCGCGGTGGTGGTGGGGCGCGCCGGGACGACGTTGAAGTCCATGGCGGTCACCTGGGTCAGGAAGCCGCTGACGGCGGGAGGCGGCGGAATGGGGACGGCAGGCACCGGGCCCGATGGCGGCGCCGTGGGGGGAGCGGAGCCGCCACCGGATCCGGGTCCGGGGCTGGCGCACGCCGAGAGGCACCAGGCGAGGGTTACGTGGGCGATCCACGGCGTGCCGTGGAGGGCGCCCAAGCCCCCCCGATCGCCATGGCGGACACGCGTCAGCGCAGAAAACGGGTTCATGCCGGGTCAGACGCAGACCGGCGGCCCCCGTTAATCCGGCGCACCACACCGCGCGCCATGGCCCGGGGGCCGCGCCGTCGCCCCCCGCCGCCTCCCCCCGCTCCCCGCCCCCGCTACGCCACGGCCGGAAAGCAGAGGCGGATGGCGGTGCCCTGCTCGGATGCCGAGTCGCACTCGATGAAGCCACGCGCCTGGTGCACCATCCCCTGCACCACCGCCAGCCCCAGCCCGCGCCACCCGCCCGCGCGCGCCGTGGACGAGTACGGCTCGAAAAGCCGGCGACGCATCACCTCGCTGATCGCCGAGCCGGTGTCCCGCACCTCCAAGACCGCCCACGGCGCGGCGGCGCCCCCGCCGGGGGCCGTGCGCAGCGCCACGTCGGTGCGCACCGTGACCGTGCCGCCGTCGGGCATGCGCTGGCACGCGTGCTCCACCAGCGCCAGCAGCGCATCGTGCAGCTCCCGGCGGTCCAGCGCCGCCGCCACCCGCTCGGCCGCCAGCACGGGGACCACCGTGACCGCCGCGGGGAGCGCCGCCGCCAGCGTGGGGAGGACCTCGACCAGGAACGCCCCGATGTCGATCGGCTCCACCGCCAGGAACTGCCGCCGGCCGATGGTGAGCAGGTGCCGCGTGAGCTGCGTGGCGCGCGCCGAGGCCCGCTCCACCGCCGTCACCTCGTCGGCCAGCGTCGAGTCCGGGGGGACGGCGCGCTGCAGGAACTCGGTGCCGCCCCGGATGACGGTGAGGAGGTTGTTGAACTCGTGGGCGATGCCGCCGGCCAGTTGCGCCACCACCTCAAGCCGCTGCGTCTCCCGCAGCCGCTCCTCGGCGGCGCGCGAGGCCGTCACGTCGGCAAACACCGTCACCGCCCCCGCCGGGCGCGCCGCGTCGCCCAGCAGCAGCGGATCGGAGGTGACCTGGATCCAGCTGCGCACTCCGTCGCCGCGGCGGATCCCCATGATCGCCGCCGGCTGCGCCCGCCCCGTGCGCAGTGCCTCCATCTCGGGGTGCGTATCCTCGGTCCACGGCGAGCCGTCGGCATGCACCGCATCCCACTCGCGGGTAAACGGGGCCAGGCCGGCCAGCTGCGCGCCGGTGAGCCCGAGGATGCGCTCGGCGGCGGCATTCCAGCTGCGCACCGTGCCGGTGGCATCATGCACCACCACGCCGTCGCGCATGGACTGGATGACCGCCCGGAAGCGCGCCTCCGAGGCGCGCAGCTGCCGCTCCGCCCGCACCCGGTCGGAGACGTCCTGGATGATGACGTGCCACACCCGCCGGCCGGCCACCTCCACGGTGCCGATCCCCAG
>JBILED010000109.1:0-8744 GCA_044352305.1 Gemmatimonas sp. | reverse complement strand
AGCGCGCCGCCGGCACGACGGTAGCTGGTGTACCAGTCGGCGCCGACCTCGGGGGACGGCACCGTGCGCGGCGCCACCGCCGCGTAGTTGTTGCTGTTGCGCCAGTCGTACCCCTGCAGCGCCTCGCCGGTGACCTTGTACCCCAGCCGCCCCTTCACGTTGGCGTAGCGGATCTGGAAGTCGGTGGTGCTCACCGCGCCCGGCACGTCCTGCATGAAGCGCCCCAGGCGCGAGTTATTGGTCCCCGCCGAGGCCTCCATGGTGAGCCCGCGGTACTGCCGCGGGTCCTTGGACTGCAGCGTCACCACGCCGTTGGAGGCGTCGGGGCCGTACAGCGCGGCGCCCGGCCCCACCAGCACCTCCACCCCGGCGATGTCGATCTTGGGGATGGTGGTGAACACGCCCACCGGCAGCCCGTTCTCGGGAAGGACCGCGATGCGCCCGTCCTCCATCTGCAGCATGCGGTTGTTGAACGCGCTGTTGAAGCCGCGGGCGTTGATGCCGGCGGCGGCGATGCCGGTCTGGAAGAAGTCCACGCCCTTCACGTCCTTGAGCGCGGCCGTGAAGGAGTTCCCGACGCTGTACTTGATCTGCTCGGCGTCGATGCGGGTGACCGTGGCGGGGGCCTCGGTGATCTTCTCCACGCGCCGCGACGCGGACACCACGTAGCCGCCCAGCTGCAGCGCCGTGACCGACAGCGCCACGTCCAGCCGCGCCTCGGCGCCGGCGGTGATGGCCACGTTGTCAAAGCTCCGGGCGGCGGTGCCCAGCCGCTGCACGCGCACGGTGTAGCTGCCCGCGGGGACGCCCACGATGCGGTAGCGGCCGTCGGTGCCCGACGTGCCGGCAAAGCGGGTGCCCACCACGGTCACCTGCGCGCCGGGGAGGGGCGCCTTGGCGCTGTCGGTGACGGTGCCGGCCAGCGTGCCGCCCTGCGCGGCCGCCAGGCGCGGGAGCGCGAGCAGCGGCACCAGGGCCAGGAGGGCGAACGCTCGGCGCCCGAGGCGGGCGATCCGGGGAACGCGAACGGACATGAATGCTCCAGGAGGGAGGGAGGAAGGAAGGACACTGCGGAACGGGGGCGCCGTCTCGGGGCGGCGCGGTGGCGGGTTGGCCAGGGGGAGCACGCCGTCAGGCCTCCATCACGGCGCGCACGTCGGCGGGAAGCGGCGGGTCGCTGCCGCGGGTGAGCACCGAGACCCCGAGGAACACCAGCAGCGAGGCCACCAGCGCGATCGCCGTGGCCGTCACGCCGGCGGGGAAGCTGAACCACTTGAGGTACGCCAGCGTCTCCAGCAGCAACGTGACCGCCAGCCCGGTGGCCATGGAGGCGATGGCCCCCGCGCGGGTGGCCCCGCGCCAGTTGAGCCCCAGCGCCAGCGCCGGGACCAGCGTGGAGGCGAAGAGCCCCCACCCGAAGATCCCCAGGAACGCCACCAGCGTCCCCGAGGCCTGCGCCACCCCGGCCGCCAGCACGGTGAGCGCCACCGTCCACGCGCGCCCCCAGAACAGCTCGTCCCCCACGCGCCGGCCGAACGCCACCGGCAGGTCGTGCGTGAGCGCCGCCGCCCCGATGCTCATGAACGAGTTCACCGTGCTCATGATGGCCGCGGCCACCGCCGAGAACACCACCGCCGCCAGCGGCAGCGGCACCACGCGCAGCAGGAACGCCGGCGTGGCGTCGTCCGGCGTGCGCAGCGCGGGCGCCTGCCCCGACACCACCAGCGCCTTCATCGCGATCCCCACCCCCACGAACAGCAGCAGCGTGAGGAACAGCGCGCAGGTCATGAGCAGCGGAAACCAGCGCAGCTTCCGCGGGTCGCGCAGCATGAAGAACTTGTGCACCACGTGCGGCTGCCCCAACGACCCCACCCCGAACACGAAGAAGAAGGACAGCGCCGCCAGCGGGGAGAGCTTGCCGAAGGGGGCCAGGATGGCCGGATCGTGCGCCAGCAGCGTGCGGCTGATCCCCGACAGCCCGCCCCCGCTGTCCAGCGCCGCCCGGAACACCAGCACCGAGGCGACCGCCATGAGCAGCCCCTGGAACAGGTCGTTGTAGATCCCGGCCAGGATCCCCCCGGACACCGAGTACGCCAGGATGATCGCCGTGCCGATCCAGATGCCGGGGCCGACGCCGGTGCCGAAGATCGCGTCGATGACGATCCCCAGCGCCAGCAGGTTGGTGCCCATGTACCCCACCACCGCCAGCACGATGGCCACCGCCGCCAGCCCTTGCGCCGCCGGCGAGCCGTAGCGCGCGCCGATGGCATCGGGGATGGTGATCATCTCGCGCACCTCGGCCAGCAGCCGCAGCCGCTTGGCCAGCACCCACGCCCCCATGGTGTTGGTGAGCGCGGCGGGGAGCACGATGAACACCGCCCCCAGCCCCAGCGAGTACACCAGCCCCGGGCCACCGATGAAGGCGAAGCCGGAGAGCGTGGCGGCCATGGCGGCGATGGCCAGGGTGAGCAGGCCGATCCCCTGCCCCGCCACGAAGAAATCGGCGGCGGAGCGGGTGCGCCGGGCCGCCACCCATCCGATCACGGCCACCACGAGGAAGTATCCCAGCGCCACCCCGCCGATCACCGGCCGGGCGTTCTCCGGGAGCGCCATCGCCTGCGCCTGCAGCAGCGCGGGGATCACGCCGGCCCCTCCGGTGCGCGCGCGGCCCGCACGCGGGCCAGGTCCGCATCATCCAGCGTGAGGGCGTCAAAGGTCAGCGCATACGCCACCGGCAGGATGAACAGCGGCAGCAGCCCCACCCCGTACAGGATCACCGCCGCCCGCGGGGGCAGCCCCAGCCACAGCGGCCCGTCTGCGCGGTCGGCGGGGAGCCCCAGCGCCAGCAGGAAGCCGCCAGCCACCAGCACCAGCACCACGCCGATGGGCACCGCCAGGCGCCCCAGGCGCCGATCGTCGCGCGCCACCCCCAGCACCATGATGGCCACCATGGTCACCGGCAGCGCGACCGCCATGAGCCAAGGGCCCCAGGCGGCCACCGGCGGCGGCGCGAACGCCGACAGGTAGGCCACGGCGATTGCCAGCGTCCCCACCGACGCGCCCCGCAAGGCCGCGACACGGAGGCGCGCCCCGGGGGCGGGGACAGGCGCGGACGCAGCGGGCGAAGGATGCGGGGTCATGCGACGGAGGAGTGCGGGGCATGCAGGGCGGCCAGCAGCGCGGCATGGCGCGCCTCGACCACGGAACGGACCACCTTGAGCGTGGGGGTGAGCTCGCCGGCGGCCACCGACCATGCGCCGTCCACCACCTCCCACGCCACCACGCGATCGGTGCGCGGCAGCGCGGCGTTCACCGCCGCCACCGCCCCGTCCACCTGGGCGCGCACGGCGGGGTGTCGCAGCAGCGCGTCCCACGGCCCCGGCAGGCCGTGCTCGCGCGCCCACTGCTCCACCACCGGACGCCGCAGCGCCAGCAAGGCCACGAGGAACTTGCACCCCTCGCCGTGCACCACGGCGTGGGCAATGAAGGGCGCCTCGGCCAGCGCCGCCTCCAGGGGGAGCGGCGCCACCTTGCGCCCGGTGGAGAGCGCGATGACCTCCTTGATGCGCCCCGTGATGCGCAGCGCCCCGGTGGCGTCCAGTGCGGCCAGGTCGCCGGTGCGCACCCATGCCCCGTCGGCGGTGAAAGCCTCGGCCGTCTCGTCGGGGCGCCCCCAGTAGCCGCTGAAGGTGAGCGGGCCACGCCGCACCAGCAGCTCCCCGTCCTCGGCCACGCGCACGACGGCGCCGGGCATGGGCGGGCCCACCACGTCGGTGCGCGGCGCGTCGGGCGCGTTCATCGCCACGCACAGCTGCTCTGTCTGCCCGTACGCCCCCACAATGGGGCACCCCAGCGCCGCCAGCGCCTCGGCCACCGTGGTCGACAGCGGCGCCCCGCCGGAGGTGGCGAGCCGCACCCGCGCCCCCAGCCGCGCCGCCAACGCCGCGCGCGGATCCCCGCCGGAACGTCGCGCCACCTCGGCCGCCTCGTACACTCGCTCGAAGATGCGCGGCAGCGCCCCCACCAGCGTGGGGGCGAAGTCCGCGCACACGGCAAAGAGGTCCGCCGGGTCCTCCACCAGGGCCGTGGCCATCCCCGCGGCCAGCCGTGCGCCCTGCCCGAACATCCGCTCCGCCGCGTGCGAGAACGGCAGGAACGACACCGCGCAATCGTGCGCCGAGAGCCGCAGCGCCGCCGTCACCGAGGCCGCCGTGGCGGCCAGGCAGCGGTGTGCGATCATCGCCCCCTTGGGGACGCCGGTGGACCCGGAGGTGTAGATGAGCGCCGCCACCCCCTCGGGATCAAGCGCGGCGGCGCGCGCGCGCAGCCGCGGCGCCAAGCCCGCGTCCGCCGCCAGCGCCGCCGCGCCACCGGCCAGCCACGCCGCCAGCGGACCCACCGCGGGGGAGGGCGCGGCCGCCGGCCGGGCGGCCTCCGACACCGCCGCCGTCAGCTCGGCAGCCGACAGGTCGGCCAGCAGCGCCGCCCGGTGCCCGCTGATGCGCAGCGCCTCCAGCACCAACGCCAGCCGCGCCACGCCGTCGACGATCACCAGTGCCGGCGTGCAGTCGGCCAGCAGCTGCGCCACCTGCACCGCGGTGTTGGAGGGGTAGACCCCCACCCCGATCGCCCCCACCTGTTGCAGCGCCAGGTCGAGCACCGGCCACAGCGGGCGATTCCCGGCAAACACCGCCACGCGGTCGCCGACACCGATCCCCTGCGCGTCCAGGGCGGCGGCCGCGGCATCCACCGCCCTGGCCCACGCCCCCCACGTGAGCGTGCTCGCCGGACGGGTGCTCCCCGCGGGATACACGGCCCACGCGAGCGCGTGCGGGCGCACGGCCTCCCAGTGCCAGAGCCATGGGAGCAGCCCGCGCGGCGACGCGGGAAGCGGCGCCCCTTCCACGATCCGCGTGGCCACCGACGCGGTCACCCGCCGGCCTCCGAGGCGCGCCAGCGCAGCGCCACCGTGCCCATGGCCAACCCCGCGCCGGAGCCGGTGAGCACCACCAGCGCGCCGTCGCGCAGGCGACCGGCCTCCACGGCGTCGTGCAGCGCCATCGGCAGGCAGGCCGACCCCGTGTACCCCCACTTGTGCATCACCGTGTGCGCGCGCGCCATCGGCTGCCCCAGCGTCTCCATCACCGTGACAATGGTGGAGCGGTTCACCTGGGTCCAGAGCCAGAGGTCCACGTCGTCGGGGGTGGCCCCCGCACGCGCCAGCACCGTGCGCACGATGCGGGGCCACCCCTCTTCGTTCACGCTGGCCGGATACTTCTGCACGAAGCGCAGCCGGTTGCGCTCCCCCGCGGCCAGCACTTCGGCGGTGATGGGCGTGCGCGTGCCACCGGCAAAGATCCCCATGCCGTCGCAGAAGCGGCCGTCGGCAAACAGCTCGGACGCCAGGATCCCCGTGGCGCCGGTCGCCTCCACCAGCGCGGCACCGGCCCCGTCGGCGAAGATGGTGACCGTCTTCTTGTCGCGCGGGTCCAGATAGCGGGACATGGCGTACACCCCCACCACCAGGATGCGGGCGTAGCGCGGATCGGCGGCGAGGTACTTCCACGCGACATCCAGCGCCGTGACGAACCCCGCGCAGCCGGCATTGAGGTCAAAGGTGCCGGCGTGCGTTGGCAGCCCCAGGCGGCCGTGGACCACCGACGCGGTGGCGGGGGACACATACTCCGGCGTGTCGGTGGCCACGATGAGCAGGTCCACCGACTCGGGGGGGTGGCCGGCGTCCTCCAGCGCGCGCCGGGCCGCCGTGACCGCCAGGTCGGCGGTGGACTCGTCCGGAGCGCACCAGCGGCGCTCGTCGATGCCCAGGGTGCCGCTGACGAACGGCTGGATGTCCTCGCCCAGCTGCGCGGCGAGCTCGGCGTTGGTGACCACGCGCGCGGGGAGGGCGATCCCCGTGCCGGTGATGGTGGCGTATCGCATGCGTCAGGCCACCTGGGCCAGGGGAGCGGCGGGCGGAACCGGGGCCGTGGTCCCGCGCGGGACCAGCTGCACGGGCAGCAGCACGGCCCCCTCGCGGCGCATCGGACGCCCCTCCACCTGGCGCAGCAGCAGGCGCGCCGCCCGGGCGCCCAGTTCGCGGGCGGGGATGCGCACCGTGGTGAGCTCGGGGGTGACATAGCGGGCCAGCTCGATGTCGTCGCACCCGGCCACCGACAGGTCGCCGGGGACCGTCACGCCGGCGGTGAGCGCCTGCTTGACCGCGCCGATGGCCAGCAGGTCATTGGCACAGAACACTGCCGTGGGACGCCCGGGGGCGGCGAGGAGCCGGCGCATGGCGTCGCGCCCCTCGGTCACGGCCGCCGAGGCCACGCGGAGCCAGCGGGCGGAGGGGACGGTGAGGCCGGCGGCGCGCAAGGCGGTGATGAACCCGCGCTCGCGAAGGCGATAGGCATGGCTGTCCACGGCCGGGCCGATGAAGGCGAACTCGCGGTGCCCGAGCGCCAGCAGGTGTTCGGCGACCAGGCGGCCGGCGGCGGCGGCATCACTGGCCACCCCGGGCCACCGTTCGGCGGGCTCATCGATGAGTACCACGCGCAGCCCCGCCAGGGCGGCGTCGGGGAGGGTGGCCGCCCCCACCGCATCAATGAGCACCCCGTCGATCTGTCGGGCGCGGAGGAGCTCCAGGTGACTGGCCAGGGGGCGGGCCGACTGGTCGCAGAGGAGCACGGCGTACCCGGCCTCGGCGGCCACCCGTTCGGCGCCGGCGACCACGTCCGCGATGAAGGGGCTGCGGAAGTCGGGGACGATGAGGCCCAAGGCGAAGGAGCGTCGCCGGGTGAGGGAGCGAGCGACAACGTTGGGGCGGTAGCCGATGGCGGCGGCGGCGTCGAGGACCCGTTGCCGGGTGGCCGGAGCGACGCGGGCGCGCGGGTGGTTGGAAAGGACGAGGGAAGCGGTGGGCTGGGAGACTCCGGCGCGGGCGGCGACGTCGTAGATGGTGACGCGATGGGCGGCAGCGGAGGGGGCCATCCGGTAAAGCTGGGGCTGCCAATCCGCATTGGCAAGACCGGCAAACGAAACGGGCGCCACTTGACGCCCGTTCGTCAGCACAGCACAACGGTTCGCCCCGGCTTACTGCCCCAGCACCAGCGCGAACACCAGCGGCGCCACGATGCTGGCGTCCGACTCGATGATGTACTTGGGCGTCTCGATCCCCAGCTTCCCCCACGTGATCTTCTCGTTCGGCACCGCCCCCGAGTACGACCCGTAGCTCGTCGTCGAGTCGCTGATCTGGCAGAAGTACCCCCACAGCGGCACCTCCTCCCGCTTGAGGTCCTGGTGCAGCATGGGGACCACGCAAATGGGGAAGTCGCCGGCGATGCCGCCGCCGATCTGGAAGAAGCCGATGGTGGTGTCCTTCGTGGCGCGGGTGTACCAGTCGGCCAGGTACATCATGTACTCGATGCCGCTGCGCACCGTGTGCACGTTCGTGATGTCCCCCTCGATCACGTGCCCGGCGAAGATGTTCCCGGTGGTGGAGTCCTCCCACCCGGGCACGATGATCGGCAGGTTCTTCTGCGCCGCCGCCAGCATCCACGAGTCCTTCGGGTCGATCTGGTAGTACGGCTCCAGCGCCCCGCTCAGCAGGATCCGGTACATGAACTCGTGCGGGAAGTACCGCTCCCCCGCCTGGTCGGCGCGCGTCCACTCCGACAGGATCGCGTGCTCGATCCGCCGGATCGCCTCCCCCTCGGGGATGCAGGTGTCGGTCACCCGGTTCATGTGCCGCTCCAGCAGCGCCTGCTCGTCCTGGGGCGTCAGGTCGCGATAGTTGGGGACCCGCGCGTAATGGTCGTGCGCCACGAGGTTGTAGATGTCCTCCTCGAGGTTGGCACCGGTGCAGGTGATGGCATGCACCTTGTCCTGCCGGATCATCTCCGCCAGCGACAGCCCCAGCTCGGCGGTGCTCATCGCGCCGGCCAGGGTCACCATCATCTTCCCCCCCTGCTCCAGGTGCCGCGTGTAGCCGTCGGCGGCGTCGATGAGGGCAGCGGCGTTGAAGTGCCGGTAATGATGGCGCAGGAACGCCGAGACGGGGGCGGAGGACGAAGCCATGGCAGCGGTGGCACGGGGGACGACAACGGCCGCGGCGCCCAGCGCGCGGCGGCGGCCGGAATCTAACGCCGCCGGGTGCGCGAATCGGAGGGGGCGCTGGCCCCCTGCCCGAACCCCATGAAGGCCGCCCCGGCCCCCAGCGCCACGGCCACGCCGCTGAATCCCAGCGCACTGGCCACCACCGCCGCCGCGAGAAAGACCAGCGTGGTCCCCCGCGTCACCGCGCCCCCCTCGCTGCCTGGCTCGTCGGCCCAGCGGTCCAACCCCACGCGGCGGCGCCGCGCCCGCGGAGCCCCGGGCCCCGGCGCGCCGAGGCGCATCGCCTCGCCATCCGCGTAATGCAGCGCCACGGGAATCGCCGTTCCCGCGGGCAGTGGCCCCGTGGACCAGGGGCCGTCGGTCATGGGGATCCGCTCGGGCCCCAACACCGGCACCGCGCCCGCCGGGGTGGGCACCACCCCCTGCCGACGCGCCTCCGCGCGATCGGCCGCGGTTTCCTCCAGCAGCGCCAGCCCGAGGCGCACGGGGAACAGCCGATCGTCGCCCCCGTCAAGGCGGAGCCCAGGGTCCGCGATCCCCCCGCCTTGCACCGGGGCCGCATGCACCACCGTGCCGCCGTCAGGGCGCTCCTCGCGCCAGCTGGCCACCCATCCCGCCGCCGCGCGCGG
>JBILED010000108.1:0-8755 GCA_044352305.1 Gemmatimonas sp. | reverse complement strand
ACCGACGCCAGGTCCCCCGCCGCGGTGACGGCGTTCATGTTGATCGTCCCGGTGGTGAACTTGATCTTCAGGTCGTCGTCGTGGTCCAGCCAGAAGTCGGTCGGGTTGAGGCGCGCCTTCCAGCGCATCCAGTCCTGCCGCGACTGCTCGGTGAGCAGGTTCTGCTCCCGGAAGCCCATGGCCCGCGCGAACTGCCTGGCCCCGGCCCCCACCAGCATCACGTGGTCGGTGTAGTCCATCACCGCCTTGGCCACGAGGGAGGGGGTGGCGATGTCCTCCAGGGCGGCCACGGCGCCGGCGCGCTTGGTGGGGCCGTGCATGCACGAGGCGTCCAGCTGCACCACCCCCGCCTCGTTGGGGAGCCCGCCCAGCCCGACGGACTGGTCGGTGGGGTCCAGCTCCTGGATGTTCACGCCGGCAATGACCGCGTCCAGCGGGTCGGTCCCCGCCACGATCTGGTCGTAGGCGGTCTTGACCCCGCGCAGCCCGTTGGCCGAGGCCACCACCACGGGGCGCCCGCGGAACCCCGCCGGCGGGGGCGTCGGCGGGAGGGCGGCCAGCGGCTGGCGCGGCACGAAGCCGGCGGCCGCCAGCAGGGCGGCGCGCTCGACAAAGTCGCGGCGGGTCACGGACACGGAACGGCTCCTGCGCACAAAGGGTATCGGGACGGATCGGCGGCCCCGGCGCGACGGCGCGGGCCCGCCGGGCCAGGGCTCCAGCTCGCTGTAGGCTGGCGCCTGTTTCCTTCGGGCGCCAGTATCTGTCTCTCGCAGGACCCCTTCCCCTCCCCACGACATGACGACTCCGGCTGCCATTGCCGAGGCCCTGCGCGGCACGGCCTTCCTCGACGGTTTCACCGACGCCCACCTCTGGAAGCTGGCGCGGCACGTCACCCCCCTCGCGCTGGCCCCCGACGACCTCCTCTTCAGCGAGGGGGAGCCGCGGCAGCGCTTCGCGATCCTCGTGGACGGCGCCGTGGCCATCGAGAAGCGCGGGGACGGCCGCTCCACCCGCCTGGTCACCCTGGGCGCGGGGGAGGCGGTGGGGGAGGGGCTCCTGCTGGACGACGCGCCGCACGGCACCACGGCACGCACGCTGCAGCCCGGCTCCGCGATGGTGATGACCCGCGCGCAGCTGGACGACGTCATCCGCGAGGCGCCGGCGCTGTACGCCGCGCTGGTCGCGCGCGCCGCCCGCGCCATCTCCGAGCGGCTGCGCCGCGCGGACGCCACCCTCGTGGGGCGCGGGCGCGCCCTCGGCTTCGGCGGCCACCGCACCCGCACCGAGCACGACCTCCTGGGCGCGCGCGAGGTCCCCGCCGAGGCGCTCTACGGCATCCAGACGCTCCGCGCGCTGGAGAACTTCCCCATCACGGGGATCCCGCTGCGCGAGTTCCCGGTGCTCATCGAGGCGCTGGCCGCGGTGAAGGAGGCCGCCGCCCTGACCAACCAGGAGCTGGGGCTGCTCCCCGAGCCGCAGGCCGGCGCCATCCTGCGCGCCGCCCGCGAGCTGCGCGACGGCCGCCACCACGAGCACTTCCTCGTGGATGTCATCCAGGGGGGCGCCGGCACCTCCACCAACATGAACGCCAACGAGGTCATCGCCAACCGCGCCCTCGAGCTGCTGAGCGAGGCGCGGGGCGCCTACCACGTGGTCTCCCCCAACGACCACGTCAACCTCAGCCAGTCCACCAACGACGTGTACCCCACCGCGGTCCGCCTGGCGCTGCACGCGAGCCTGGCGCAGTTCCGTGACGAGCTGGGGCGCCTGGCCGACGCCTTCGCCGCCAAGGGGACGGAGTTCGCGCCGCTGCTCAAGATGGGGCGCACGCAGATGCAGGACGCCGTCCCCATGACGCTGGGGCAGGAGTTCGCCGCCATCGCGCACACGCTGCGCGAGGACGTGGACCGCCTGGCCGAGGCGCAGCTCCTCATCCGCGAGATCAACCTGGGCGCCACCGCCATCGGCACGGGGATCAACGCGCCGCCCGGCTACGCCGCGCTCGTGGCGCGCCACCTGGCGCAGGTCTCCGGCGTGGCCGTCGTCACCGCCCCCGACCTGGTGGAGGCCACCAGCGACACCGGCGCGTTCGTGCAGCTCTCCGGCGTGCTCAAGCGCACCGCCACCAAGCTCTCCAAGACCTGCAACGACCTGCGCCTCCTCTCGTCGGGGCCGCGCGCGGGCTTCGGCGAGATCAACCTTCCCCCCATGCAGCCCGGCTCGTCCATCATGCCCGGCAAGGTCAACCCGGTCATCCCCGAGGTGGTCAACCAGGTGTGCTTCGACGTCATCGGCGGCGACGTCACGGTCACGCTGGCCGCCGAGGCGGGGCAGCTGCAGCTCAACGCCTTCGAGCCGGTCATCGCGTACCGGCTGCTCCGCGCGCTCGACATGCTGCGCAACGCCTGCGCGGTGCTGCGCGAGCGGTGCATCACGGGCATCACCGCCAATGCCGACCGCATGCGCTTCTTCGTGGAGCACTCCATCGGGCTGGTCACCGCCCTCGTGCCGGTGGTGGGGTACCAGGCCGCCGGCGAGATCGCCAAGGAGGCGCTCGCCACGGGGCGCGGCGTGGCCGAGCTGGCGCTCGAGCGCCGGCTGCTCACGCGCACGCAGCTGGACGCCATCCTCGACCCGGCCGCGATGACCGCCCCGCGCGCCGTCCCCGAGGCGCGGTAGCCGTGCGCCGAGGCGGCGGGGTCGGGGGCCGCGCCGGTGCCGGCGCGGCGGGGGCCGGCGGCGCCGTGCCCCCGGTGGCGCGCGCGCTGCTGGCGGGTGCGGCGCTGGCCGCCTGCGGCGGGGGGGGCGATCCCCCCGCGTCCCCTCCCCCCGCCACGCCCACGGTGCGGAGCGTGACCGTGATGGGAATCGCCACCATGCAGGTGGGGGAGAGACAGCAGCTCGCCGCCACGGTGGACGCCAGCGGGGGCGCCGCCACCACCGTGACCTGGAGCTCGGAGGCCCCCACCGTGGCCACCGTGGCAGCCGATGGGGCGGTGGCCGCAGTGGCCCCGGGCACCGCCACCATCCGCGCCACCTCCACGGCGCGCCCCGCCGTGAGCGGCACGCTGGCCCTCACCGTGCGCGCCGCGCGGTCGGTCACGCTGGCCCCCCTCACCGCCACGCTCGGGATCGGGCGCAGCCAGACGGTCACCGCCACCGTGCAGCTGGATCCGGGGCTGCCCACGACGGTCATCTGGCGCAGCAGCACCCCCGCTGTCGCCACCGTCTCCGCCACCGGCGTGGTCACCGGCGTGGCCCTCGGCTCGGCGCTGGTCACCGCCGTGGCCACCGCCGACACCACGGTGCGCGGCTCGATGAGCGTGGTGGTGGCGGCCGGCGTGCGGGCCATCGCGGTGACCCCCACCAGCGCCTCGGTCGTCTCGGGCGCCACCCAGCAGCTGACCGCCGCCGTCACCGCCGACGCCGGGGTGGCCACCACCGTCAACTGGCGCACCAGCGCCCCCGCGCTCGCCAGCGTCTCCGCCACCGGGCTGGTGACCGCGCTCGCCCCGGGCACCGTCACCATCACCGCGGTCGCCACCGCCGACACCACGCGACAGGCGGCCAGTGTGCTCACGATCACCCCGCGCCCCGTGGTGGTGGCCATCACGCCACGGGTGGTGGGGCTGGTCCCTGGCGCCACTCTCCCGCTGGCTGCCACGGTCACCGCGGACCCGGGGGTCAGCACCGCCGTCACCTGGAGCTCGGCCACCCCGTCGGTGGCCACGATCAGCGCGCAGGGGGTGGTCACCGCATTGGCCGCCGGCACCACCGTGGTGAGCGCCACGGCGCAGGGGGACCCCACGCGTCGCGACACGATCACGGTGGCCGTGCGCCCCCCGTTGGCCACCGGCTGGAGCGCCACCCGGCTGGCGGGCCCCCTGGTGGAGGACATCCTGGCAGTGGCCCCGGTGGATGCCACCACCGCCTTTGCCGTGAACGGCGACGGCGACGTGTTCCGCTGGACCGGCAGCGCCTGGAGCCGCTCGGCCGCCGGGACGGCCTTCGGCACCCGTTTCCTCGCGGTGCACGGCACCCCCGCCACGCTCCTGCTGGCGGTGGGCACCAATGGGGTCATCGCGCGCTGGACCGGCAGCGCGTGGAGCCCCATGGCCTCGGGGACCACGCGCACGCTGACGGCGGTGCACACGGCAGGCGCCAGCGCCGCGTGGGTGGTGGGTGCGGGTGGGACGGTGTTGCGGCTGGTGGGCGGTGCCTGGAGCAGTGAGGTCAGCGGCAGCGTCGCCACCCTCAACGCCGTGTGGGGGGACGAGTCGGAGGCCTGGGCCGTGGGTGACAACGGGGTGGTCCTGCGTCGCTCCGGAGGCAACTGGGCGCGCGCGCAGGCCCCCACCGCCGAGCAGCTCACCGGCGTCCACGCCATCGGGGCGGCCGACGTGGTGGTCGTGGGGAGCGGCGGTACGCTGCTGCGCTGGACCGGCGCCGCGTGGAGCGCCGTGGCCGTGGACGGCTACCGGGGCGGCTTTCATGCGGTGGTGGGCAGTGCGGCCAACGCGGGGCGCCGCTACGTGGCCGGCGATGACGGGTTGGCGCAGCTGGACGGCGCCACGCTGGTCCGGGTGGCCACCCCCTACGCGCCACGGCTGTTCGCCGTGGCGCTGGACGCCGCCGGAACGCCGTGGAGCGGGGGGCAGCGGGGGCTTGTCATGCGCGGCAGCGGCAGCGGCGCGAGCACGCTCAACCTGGCGGCTGACCTGCACGACGTGTGGGTCGCCTCCGCGTCGGCGGCCTGGGCGGTGGGAGAGTTGGGGTCGGCCTATCGGTGGAACGGGAGCGCCTGGGTCCGGGAGGCGACCCCCACCACCGGCACGCTGTTCACCGTGTGGGCGCCCAGCGCGAGCGAGGCGTTTGCCGGGGGGGACAATGGCACGATGCTGCGCTGGTCCGGGGGGAGCTGGAACCCCATGACGTTTCCGGGAACCGGGGCGGTGCGCGCCCTGTGGGGCACGGGCCCCGCCAACGTGGTGGCCGCCACCTCCGCAGGCGAGGTGCTCGTGTACAACGGCAGCGCGTGGCGGGTGGCGCAGACGGTGCCCGCCGTGCTCTGGTCGGTGTGGGGGACCGCTCCCGGGTCGCTGGTGGTGACTGGGGACGCGGGCGCGGTGCAGGAGCTGGAAGGCAGCAGCTGGACCGCGCTGCCCGCGCCGGCACCGGCCACGCTCGCGGGGAGTTGGAGCGCGGGCCCCGGGCGCCTGTGGGTGGTGGGGGCCGCGGGGGACGGGGCCTCGGGCGTGGCCTATCGGCGGGAGGAGGGCCGCTGGAGCGCGCTGGCCACCGGCAGCTCGTCGGTGCTGACCAGCATCTGGGGGCCGGGGCAGGCCGACCTGTACGTCACCGGGGACGCGGGCACGCTGTTGCGCTTCAGCGGGACCACGTGGGCCCCGATGGCCTCCGGCACCGGTGACCTGCTCTGGAGTGTGCACGGCGTTCCCGGCGTGGCGGGCAGTGGCATGGCCGTGGGGTACAACAGCACCGTGGTGCGGGGCGTGGCGGGTAGCGCCGTGCGGTGGCCGGCGGCGGAGGGGGGGCCCCCCGATGCGCGCCCGGCGGGCGGCACCCTGGAGCCGGGCCCCGGGTCGCGACTGGTACGGGGGCCGCTCCCCTCCGGCGCATCGCGGGCCCGTCGTCCGGGGCGCTAGCGCGAAAAGGCCGCCATGGTGGGGCCCATCGCGTCCATCGCCTCGCGCGCGCGGGCCCGGTCCGTGCCATTGTAGAGCAGGGCGAAGGCCAGCACCTCACCGTCCTCGGAGGTCACATACCCCGAGAGGCCGACCACCGTGTTGGTGGTGCCGGTCTTGGCGTGCAGGTTGCCCTGGGCCGGGGTGGCGCGCATGCGCCGTCGCAGCAGCTCCGACTCCCCGGCCACGGGGAGCGACGCGTGGAAGGCGCTTCCCCATGGGGCCGCGTGCGCGTGTCCCAGGAGCTGCACGAGCGCGCGGGGGGTCACCCGGTCCAGCACCGACAACCCGCTGCCGTCGGTGGCGCGCACCGCGCCCGGGGCCGTGCCCACACGCTGCGTCAGGAACCGCTGCAGCGCCGCGTTGGCGGTGGTCGCCGACCCCTCGCCCGCCCCCTCCTTGCCGCGCGCCGCAGCCCGCCACAGTTGCTCGGCGTACAGGTTGATGCTTTCGCGGTTCATCACCGCCACCAGGCGCTCCAAGGGGGGCGACGGCAGGGTGGCCACGGGGGCGGCCACCGGTGAGGCACGCCCCACGCGCAACGTCCCTTCCACGGCAATCCCCTGCGCGGCCAGCGCGGCCCGGAAGGCGCCGGCGGTGAAGCGCGGGGGGTTGCCCACCACCACGCCCGTGCGGCGCGCGGCGCTGCGGGCCCCGACCGTGCCCGACACCAGAATGCGGTCGTCCGGGGTGCCGTACACCGCGAGGCGCCCGCCGGCGCCCGATACGGTCACGGCGGTGTTGACCACCTCCAGCCCGTCGGTGGCCGGTTCGAAGGCCACGGCGGGCGGCGCCCCCGGAGCCCCGGGCGTGACGCGCACCACCACGAGGTTCTCGTTGAGGGAGAGCGCGGAGAAGGGGGCGGCGTAGCTGGCCCCGGCGTAGCGGGTGAGCCATCCCTCGGGGATGCCGCGGGGTTCGAACGCGCTGGCATCGGCGACGAGGTCGCCGGTGACGCGACGGACGCCGGCGCCGGCGGTGAGCTGCGCCAGCAGCGCCATGGGGGCGTCGGCCCCGCCGCGCACGAAGCGTGGCGAGAGCGCGGGATCCCCGTCGCCGCGCAATATCAGGTGGCCGCGGACCACGCCGTCGGTCCCCAGCGCGCCGTCGCGCAGCACCTGTGTCTGGAAGCTGTGCGCGGGGCCCAGGGCCTCGAGGGCCAATGCCGCGGTGAACAGCTTCATCGTGCTGGCGGGGACCATGGCCGCATCGGCGGCGTGCGCAAAGAGGGTGTCGCCGCGGGACAGGCTGACCACCAGGACGCCCCAGCTGCCACGGCGCGTGTGCCCATGCACCAGCGCGCCCAGGTCGGCGGCCAGCGCCGACACCCCCCGCGGGGTCCGATGCCGCACGGTCGCCGCCAGGGTGGTGGGGCGCGCCGCCCGGCGGGCGCGGGAGGTGGTGCGGGCTGGCTGCAGGCGCGAGGCCGGGGCCGTGGACGGTGCCGCGACCTCCCCCCCCGCCGAGGCGGGACGCCCGGTGGCGAGCGCCACCGTCGAGCCCAGCGTCGACGCCAGCGCCAGCACCACCACCCCCGCCACGCCGATCCGCCACCTCCGCCAGGTCATGCCTTGAGCACGAAGCCGCGACGCCATGCCCACCACAGCAGCAGGAACCAGACCGTCACGAACGCCAGCGCGTAGCCCAGTGAGGCGGGCTTGGGGGGGAGCCAGCTGGCGAACAGCTGTGCGTGCAAGAGCCCCTGGAGCGACTGCCGTCCCCCCGCGTCGGTCGGCACGGTGAGGAGCGATCCCAGCAGCCGCGCCATCACCCCCGAGCCCACGAAGGCCAACAGCGGGTTGGTGCCATACACCAGGAAGGGGAAGGCCCAGCGGCGCCACCCCTGCACGTCCATGAGCCACAGGCAGGTGGCCAGCGCCATCGCGGCCATGCCGCCGGTGAACAGCACGTACGAGCTGGTCCAGAGCCCCTTGTTGATGGGGAACCCCCACCCCCACATGGTGCCCGCCACCGCCACCAGGGCGCCCACGGCGAAGAGCGCGGCGATCCGCTCCGCCAGGGGACGGGGCTGCGCGATCCAACGACCGGCCAGCACGCCCAGCAGCTGCGTGGCCACCGCCGGGAGGGTGCTGAGCAGCCCTTCGGGGTCCCAGGTCTTGCTCCCCGACCAGAGGTGGTCGGTGCCCAGCAGCGTGCGGTCCAGCCAGGCGCTGAGGAGCGCGTCGGGGTGGTCCAGCAGCGCCTGCCCGGGGAGTCCGCTTCCCGGCACCGGCACCAGCGTCTGGAGCGCCCAGTATCCCAGCAGCAGGGCGACGATGGTGGCCAGCACGCGGCGCGTGTCCGCCGCCAGGGCGATGAGCGCGCCGGCCAGATACGCGAGGGCGATGCGCTGCAGCACCCCGGGGATGCGCAGGTGCGCGAGGCGCCACGCCACGCGGTCGAGGAACGACGGGTCGGGGTTCCCCGGGAGGTCGGTCCAGGTGAAGAAGGGGAACGCCGCCAGGGCGAGCCCGGCGGCAAAGATGACGGCGGCGCGTCGGACGACCTGCGCGCGCAGCGCGGCCGGGGCATCCCCGCGGGCGCGCCGGCTGTCGAGCGAGAGGGTGGTGGTGATCCCGACGATGAACAGGAAGAACGGGAAGATCAGGTCGGTGGGGGTCCAGCCGTGCCACGCGGCGTGCGCCAGCGGCGGGTAGATGGCGCCCCAGCTGCCGGGGTTGTTGACGAGCAGCATGGCGGCCACGGTGAGGCCGCGGAAGGCGTCCAGGGCAGCCAGGCGTCCGGCGGCGGGCGCCGGCGCCGCGGGGGCGTGCGCCGCGCGGCTCACGACGCGGTGGGCACCCAGTCCACCTGCGCGGAGGCGGTGTCATCGCCGCCGCGCCGGGCCCACTTGAAGAACACCACCGTCATGACGGCGTAGAAGAAGACGCCGCCGGGGATCCACATGATGAGGCCGCCGTACTGCTGGTCCTCCATGGGGGAGATCCCCCAGAGGCGCGGGGCGGTGGCGTAGGCGGGGTAGAGCAGCGTGTCGGCCATGGCGATGTAGATCGAGACGATCGACATGGGGATGACCATGAGGAAGCAGTAGA
>JBILED010000026.1:0-24157 GCA_044352305.1 Gemmatimonas sp. | reverse complement strand
CCAGGGGGGCGCTCGGCACATCCTGCTGGTGAACAGCACCGACATCGGGAAGACGCCGCTGGTGCGCGCCGGCGGCCCGCAGGCGATGGGGGCGGCGACCAACTGGTCGACGTTCTTCAACACCGGGGTGGGGGCGCAGTTGACGGCGATCCGGGCGTCCAGCCCGGGGCTGACGCTGTACTACATGGATCTGGGGGCACTGACCACCGAGGTGCTGGCGGCGCCGGGCGGGTTCGGCTTCAGCAACGTGACCGCGCCGTGCGTGGCGGGGACGTCGGTGTGCACCACGCCGGACGCGTTCTTCTACTGGGACGGGTTCCACCCGACGGCGGCCACCGGGCGGCTGGTGTCGCAGCGGGTGCTGGCGCTGCTGGGGCGATAAGGGGGGAGGCGCGTTCCGGGGGCGAACAGCACCGTTATGCGGCCCAGTTGTGTCAAAGGCGGGACGGTCGGGCGCTTGACGCACCGATCGTCCCGCCTCAGCATATGCATCGTGAGGCATATCCTGCGGGCGGGCGTTTTCCCCTGACGAGGTTCATCATGAGGCATCAAGCTGGTGTGCCGTGCGCACGGTCCCTTGCACGCCGGTGCGCGACGGTCGTGGCGATCGGGATGGCGGGAATGGTGGGG
Organism: Gemmatimonas sp.; assembly: GCA_044352305.1. Lineage (GTDB taxonomy): Bacteria > Gemmatimonadota > Gemmatimonadetes > Gemmatimonadales > Gemmatimonadaceae > Gemmatimonas. The sequence goes on along the minus strand of JBILED010000026.1, from coordinate 23,527 downwards.
GGTTCCGAGGTGGCCGGGGCGCAGGGGACCTCCCGCGTGCTGGGGGTGCAGGTCGCGGCGGGGACGGCCCCCGATCCGGCCGGCGCGCGGGTGGCTGGCGTGGTGGCAGGTTCGATGGCGGAGCGCCTCGGCGTGCGTGTCGGAGACCGCCTGCTCCGCATCGGGCAGGTGGAGCTGGCGTCGCGCCCCACCGATCCCCCCAACGCGTCGTCGCCGGCCAACCGCGTGCGGGCGGCGGTGGAGCGAGCGCCCGACATCGTTCCCGTGGTGGTGGAGCGGCAGGGGCAGCTGCTCACCGGGCTGGTCTCGTGGCGCAACGACTTCGCGCCGGTGCCGCTGCACGATGGCGACGCGCTGATGGGGGCCTTCATGGTGCTGGGGCAGCCGGGGATGGTGCCCGTGGACGGCTTTGGCGGCGCGCAGGCGCCCGGACAGGGGATGGTGCCAGCGCAGGGGACCGGCGTGGTACCGGGGAGCGGCGGGGCGGGGCGTGCGCCCGGCTTTGGCGGGGGGACGGTGCCTGGGAGTGGCGGGCGTGGCACGGTGCCGGGGAGTGGCGGGGCAGGCGGGACCCCCGGCTTTGGCGGGGGGACGGTGCCCGGGAGTGGCGGGGGCGGGAGCGTTCCTGGCACCGGGGGGGGCGGCAGCGTCCCGGGAACCGGATGCACCTGTCCGGGGGCGGGGGCCCCTGCTGCGGGTGGGGCCGGCGGCACGCCGACGTTGGGGAACGCACCGGTTCCTGGAAGCGGCGGGGCCGGCGGCACGCCGACCCTCGGGAACGTGCCGGTGCCGGCTAGCGGGGGATCGGGGACGGTGCCGGCCAGCGGGGGATCGGGGACGGTGCCGGCGACAGGGGGCGCGGGTAGCGTGCCCTCGTTTGGGGAGGTGACCGTCCCGTCCTTTGGGCGCGTGCCGGTGCCATCCACCGGTGGGGCGGGGCGTGTGCCAGCCAGCGGGGGGGCGGGGAACGTGCCGTCCACCGGGGGCGCGGGTGCGGTGCCGGTGGGGGGCGACCGCCCGGTGCTCCGTCCCGAGGAGGACCGGCGCGGTGGTGGTCGAGGGGGGCAGGCGGAGAGCCCGGACCGCGCGTGGCGGGCGGCGTGCGCGTCGCTCACGGGGACGCGGTTGAACGCCACGTACCAGTGGCTGTCGCGATCGGGGGCGGCGCAGGAGCAGCTCCGCTTCCACCCTGACGGGTCGTACGCGCTGCTGCGGTCGAGCGCAGTGTCGAGCTACGCCGAGGACGGCTGCTACGCGATTCGCGGGGGGCAGCTGACGTTCTACAAGGCGCTGTCGTCGGCGATGGGGGCGGTGCCGTCGGCCACGTCGGCGGGGCGTGTGACGCTAGGCAGCGCGAGCTCGGCGTCGTTCGAGCCGCGCACGGTGCCCTTCGCGCTGGAGGGGAACGGGCAGGGGGGCGTGGTGATCGACGGCGAGCGGTACTGGGTGCAGCGGTAGGCCGCCGTCGGCCCCGGGCCCCCTGCGTCCGGGGGCGATTATCTTTCGAGGATCCCGGCTGCCGGAGCCACCACGCCCTCGGGCGGGTGGCTCCGCGCCGTTCCGCCGGCCGCCGCGCGCCGGTTTGACCTGTTTCCCATGTCGAGGCACCATGGCACCGCAGTTCATCTACGTGATGAAGGGGCTCCGCAAGGTGGTCCCCCCGTCGCGCATCATCCTGGACGACATCTGGCTGTCGTTCTACCCGGGGGCGAAGATCGGCGTGCTGGGCCCCAACGGCGCCGGCAAGTCGTCGCTGCTGCGCATCATGGCCGGCGTGGACCAGGAGTTCCAGGGGGAGGCGTGGGCGCACAAGGGGACGCGCATCGGCTACCTGCCGCAGGAGCCGGAGCTGGACCCGTCGCTGGACGTGCGCGGCAACGTGGAGCGGGCGGTGCAGGCGCAGCGCGACGCGCTGACGGAGTTCAACGACATCTCGATGAAGTTCGCGGAGCCCGACGCGGACTTTGACGCGCTGATGGCGCGGCAGGGGACGCTGCAGGAGTACATCGACCAGCACGACCTCTGGAACCTGGACAACAAGATCGACGTGGCGATGGACGCGCTGCGGCTGCCGCCGGGGGACTGGCCGGTGACCAACCTGTCGGGGGGCGAGAAGCGGCGCGTGGCGCTGTGCAAGATCCTGCTGGAGGAGCCGGACATGCTCCTGCTGGACGAGCCCACGAACCACCTGGACGCCGAGAGCGTGGCGTGGCTGGAGCACCACCTGGAGCGGTTCCCCGGGACGGTGGTGGCGATCACGCACGACCGGTACTTCCTGGACAACGTGGCGCAGTGGATCCTGGAGCTGGACCGCGGGAAGGGGGTGCCGTACGAGGGGAACTACAGCGGCTGGCTGGAGCAGAAGCAGCAGCGGCTGGCGTTGGAGGAGAAGCACGCCTCGTCGCGGCAGAAGACGCTGCAGAAGGAGCTGGAGTGGGTGCGCATGTCGCCGCGGGCGCGGCAGGCGAAGAACAAGGCGCGCCTGCAGGCGTACGAGGAGCTGGCGAGCGAGGCGCAGCAGGACCGGGTGATGCAGAACGAGATCATCATCCCGCCGGCGCCGCGGCTGGGGAACGACGTGGTGCGGGCGAAGGGGCTGCGCAAGGCGTACGGCGACAAGCTGCTGTTCGACAACCTGAACTTCGACCTGCCGCGCGCCGGGATCGTGGGGATCATCGGTCCCAACGGCGCCGGCAAGACGACGCTGTTCCGGATGATCAACGGGCTGGAGCAGCCGGACGCCGGCGAGCTGGTGGTGGGGGAGACGGTGGCGATCTCGTACCAGGACCAGCAGCGGACGCTCGAGGGGAAGCGGACGCTGTGGGAGGAGATCTCCGGCGGGCGCGAGACGATCCCGGTGGGGAAGCGGGAGCTCAACAGCCGCGCCTACGCGGCGAGCTTCAACTTCAAGGGGGCGGACCAGCAGAAGCTGGTGGCCAACCTGTCCGGCGGGGAGCGCAACCGCCTGCACCTGGCGAAGACGGTGATGCAGGGGGGGAACCTGCTGCTGCTGGACGAGCCCACGAACGACCTGGACGTGGACACGCTGCGGGCGCTGGAGGAGGCGGTGCTGGACTTCTCGGGGTGCGCGGTGATCATCTCGCACGACCGGTGGTTCCTGGACCGCGTGGCCACGCACATCCTGGCGTTCGAGGGGGACAGCGAGGTGGTGTGGTTCGAGGGGAACTACGGGGCGTACATCGAGGACCTGAAGCGCCGGAAGGGGCCGGACGCGGACCAGCCCAAGCGGATCGCGTACAAGAAGCTGGTGCGGTAGGACGCGCGGTCGCCGGTCACCCCGCGGGAGGCGCCGCGCCCTTCCGCGGGTGGGCCACGGAGTGGAGGTACAGCGACTGCACCTTCTCCCGGGCCCACGGTGTGCGCCGCAGGAAGGTGAGCGACGACTTCACCGTCGGGTCGTGCGTGAAGCAGCGGATGGCGATGCGCTGCCCCAGGCCGTCCCAGCCGTAGCGCTCCACGAGGTGCTCGACCATGGCCTGCAGCGTGATGCCGTGCAGGGGGTCCACGGGGCGGGGAGCGGTCATGGGGGGTGGGGGAGCGACACCCCTGCAATCACGCACGGCGCCGCCCCGCGCACCATCCCCGCGCCGCTTGACGGGCCCTCCGGGGGGTGGTAGTTCACCACCCTATGACCACACGCCCCCTGCTCCGCGCGGCCCGTCCGCTGGCCTTCCTGCTGCTCCTGGCGCCGGTGGCGTCGTCGTCCCAGTCGCCGGTGCGGCGCGGCTGCCCGCAGTTTGCCCGCGTGCCGGGGTACGGGGCGTGCACCAACACCGGCGGCAGCAGCTGCGGCTTCTGCACCTACCGCTGCAACGACGACACGGTGGTCCGCTGGAACGTGTGCGGCCAGTAGCGCGCCGCGGGGGCGCGGCCGCGTCCTGGCCGATGGCCCTGCTGGCGGCGGCCGCAGTCACGGCCTGCGACACGCTGACCAAGGTGGCCACCACCGCCACCACCGACGACGCACACGACGCCACGCCGGCGGTGCGCGCCGCGCTGGCCGCGCGCACGGTGCACCCCGCGCGCCGCGAGGAGTGGCGCACCGACATCACGTCGCACACCGACAGCACCATGCGGCCGCTGGTGTTCCGCGCCAGCCGCACCACCGCGGCGCTGCTGCAGGAGCAGCCGCTGCGCCTCTCGCAGTTCGAGCTGCACGGCAAGGGGATGCTGCTCTCCACGCGCCCGGGGCGGGTGGACGCGGTGCTCAACGCCGAGGTGCCGCGCGACCTGGTGGCACCGGTGGAGCTGTCGCGGGTGACCGACGAAGGGCAGGTGGACGTGATCGACAGCGCGTCGAGCGTGCTGATGCGCGAGTCCATCGGCGGCTTCGTGTTCCGGCGCGACCTGCCGCTGCTGCGCGGCGGCACGCACCGGCTGTGCACGGTGTCGCCGGCCACGCTGCTGCACGTGCGGCAGCTGGGGGCGCGGCGCGTGCTGGAGGCGTACACCATCACCGCGGTGGCCGCCGAGGACCGCCTGGTGGGGCGGCACCTGCTGTCGGGGGAGGGTGGCGGGCGGTTGCGCTTTGGCACGGGGGACGCGCGGCGCTGCCTGCTGCTGGGGGAGCGCACCGTGCACGTGGTGACCGCGGTGGAGCATGACGGGGTGCCCGCCAACCCGCGCGTGGCGGTGCTGCGGATGCCGGGGGCGGAGGCGCCCGTCTCGATGGACGAGGGGGCAGCAGGGCCGCCGACGGCCACGGTGCAGCAGCCGCACGTGGTGGACGCGGCCGTGGTGGACGGCGGCTACGTGGTGCTGGTGGGGGTGGCGTCCGACCAGGCGGGGCGGGTGCTGGACTACTACGACGAGCAGGGGCGCTACCTGCAGAGCGCCATGCTGCCGTTCACGGCGTGGGCCATGACGGGGGCGGGGCCGCGCTTCCTGGCGCTGCACCGTGACGAGCGCTACCGCTGGTGGCTGTCCAGCTGGCTCACCCCCATGGCGGCGCGCGGGGCCACCGCCCCGCCGCCGCCCCGGGCGCTCAACCAGGCCCCGGAGCGTCGCCTCTTCGAGTTGCCGGCGCCCCGCCCGGCGGGGCGCTGATGGAACGTCCCCAGCAGACCACCGTGGACGGCTACCTGGCCGACGGTTGCGGCCGGTGCGCCCACTTTGCCACGCCGCAGTGCAAGGTGCACCCCTGGCGCCCGGTGCTGGCGCGGCTGCGCGCCCTGGTGCTGGCGTGCGGCCTGGAGGAGACGGTGAAGTGGGGGGTGCCCTGCTACACAGTGGGGGGGAAGAACGTGGTGCTGCTGGGGGCGCTGCGCGACCGGTGCACGATCAGCTTCCTCAAGGGTTCGCTGCTGGCCGATCCGCAGGGGGTGCTGGAGGCGGCGGGCCCCAACTCGCACGTGGCGCGGCAGGTGAGCCTGACCAGCCTGGACGCGCTGGAGGCGGTGGCGCCGGCGCTGGAGGCGCTGGTGCGGGCGGCCGTGGCGGCGGAACGGGCCGGGGCGCAAGTGGCGCCGCGTACCACCTCCGAGCCGGTCCCCGCCGAGTTTGACGCGGCGTGCGCCGAGCACCCCGGGCTGGCGGCGGCGTTTGCGGCGCTCACCCCCGGGCGGCGGCGCGGGTACCTGCTGCACTTCGGCGGGGCCAAGCAATCGGCCACGCGGGCGCGGCGCATTGCGGCGTGCGTGCCGGCGATCCTGGAGGGGCGGGGGCTGCAGGATTAGGGGCGGGGGGGACGAGCCCGCACCACGCCGTCACGAAGTGGCCCTTCGGGCTATGCGCGCCGCGACGAGCGCCTGCACGGCGGGGGCCATCCCGGAAAGCCCCTTGAGGCGTTGCAGGAGAAGGTCGGGCGACACCACGCCGCTCGCCAGCAGGGCGGCGCAGAACTCCAGATCCTTGTCCCGACCCGCCACCGCCTTGGACAGCCACAGGTCATGCGGCTCCAGGCACCATGCCACGACCCCGCTGGTGCCTGGGGTTTCGTAGCGGATCAGGCGCTCGCGCCATCCGTCGCCAAGCACGGCGGTGCCTTCCCCGACGCCATGGGCGTAGTACCCGAAGGTGTCATGAAACATGGACGCTTCGCCAATCGCCCCGTCGATGAGGTCGGCCAAGTGCCCATCCCGGTCGTCCATCGGCACAAGATCCACCTCGATGGAGCGCTCCGCCTCCGGCGGGAGCCCCCGGCCCATGGACGCGTGCAGCGCCTGGCTCCCAATCACCAGCACCTCACGAACGCCCAACACCGCGCCGGCTGCCCGCACGGCATGCTCGAATTGGGCGCGCGTCATGGGACGATGGTACCCTGGCGCTGATGGCGCGCCGTTTCGTCCCCCACCGAGGGTCTCGATGTGGCCGAGTCGAAGCGGCGCGCCTCGGCCGCCTGAAAGCGGCGCAGCACGGCGGTGCGCTCGGCCGCCGACAGCACCCCGGCAAACGGGGTCACATGCCGGAGCTCGCGCGCCCACTCGGATCGATCAGCAAGCACCGGGAGCAGCGCCCTGACCGGTCGTTGCAGGAGTTGGGCCCATTCATCCAGCAACGGCGCGGCGTTGGGGTGCGCCTGACGCATCGTGGCCAAGGTCCCCTTGGCGCGTGCCACCACGGCGTGCGGGTCGGCCGCGAGGCGCTCGGCGATAGCTGCATGCAACGCCAGCGAGCGGCGCTCCTCCCGGGTACAAGCGCGATGCACCCGCAGCTCAAGTTCGGCGTCTGCCGCTGCCGCCAAGTGGGTCAGGGTCCGCAGCGTGGGGCTCTTGCGGCCGGCCTCATAGGCGGCAATGGTGGGCTGCGAGGTTCCCGCCGCGCGGGCGAGCCCTTCTTGCGTCCATCCATTGCGCGCGCGCAGCTCACGAACGGGATGCATCCGTGAAATATATCCGAACAGATATTTTCAGGCATCCCCCAGTCATTCCCCCCGCCCTCGGTCGCCATGCCCTCATCGATCCCAGTCCGCGCCCTCGCCCTGATGGCCCTCCTGCTCCTCCCCGCCGCCGCCCGCGCCCAGGGGCGTCCCGGCCCCGCCCCGGGGCCTGCCGCGGCCGCCATGACCCCCGCGCCGCCGTCCGACACCGCCGCCATCCACGCCCAGCTGCGCGCCATGGCGCAGCGGCTGTTTGACGCCATGAAGGCGCGCGACACCGTCGCCCTGCGCGCCCTGCTGCCGCCCACGATGCCCCTGTACGCCGTCCAGGAGCGCAACGGCGAGACCGTGGTGCGCGCCAGCACGGTGGAGGGGTGGATGCGGGGATTGGTGACCGCCCCCCCGGAGCGGGTGGTCGAGGAGCGGCTGTTCCGCTCGACGTTCCGGCAGGAGGGGGGGCTGGCGGTGCTCTGGGCGGAGTACGACCTGTGGTACGGCCCGCAGTTCAGCCACTGCGGGATCGACCAGTTCACCTTCGCGCGCACCGCGGGCGGGTGGCAGCTGCTGTCGCTGGCGTACACGATCCAGCAGGGGGCACGGTGCCTGACGGCGCCGGGGCGCTGACGCGCCCGCAGTGATGGGGACGGCTGCCGGGCGGGGTTTGACAGCGCCCGGTGCGCCCGGTGAGGTTGCGGACGGACCCGGGCGGTCGCGGGCGGACCTGCGTGGTCGCCAGCCCCGGCCCGACCCGGTTCCGAACCGAGGGGGCGCGTCGTCATCCCTGAGACCAGCCCCACCGCATCCCCCAGCCCGACCATCACGGTCCCCGCCCCGCGGGGGCCTCACTCGTCCCGACATGAACGTTCCCATCACGGTCGCCCACGGCGACGGCATCGGCCCCGAGATCATGGAGGCCACCCTGCGCGTGCTTGCCGCCGCCGGCGCGCGCATCGCCCCCGAGGTCATCGAGATCGGCGAGCGGGTGTACGCCCGCGGCCACAGTTCGGGGATCGAGCCCTCGGCCTGGGAGTCGCTCCGCCGCACGCGCGTGTTCCTCAAGGCCCCCATCACCACGCCGCAGGGGGGCGGCTTCAAGTCGCTCAACGTGACGGTGCGCAAGACGCTGGGGCTGTACGCCAACGTGCGCCCCTGCACCTCGTACCACCCGGTGGTGGCCACGCCGCAGCCGGACGTGGACATGGTGATCGTGCGCGAGAACGAGGAGGACCTCTACGCCGGGATCGAGCACCGCCAGACCGACGAGGTGGTCCAGTGCCTCAAGCTGGTGTCGCGCCCGGGGTGCGAGAAGATCATCCGCTACGCCTTCGAGTACGCGCGCGCGAACGGCCGGAAGAAGGTCACGTGCATGTCGAAGGATAACATCATGAAGCTCACCGACGGGCTCTTCCACCGCGTCTTCGACGAGGTGAAGGCGGAGTACCCGGAGATCGCGACGAACCACCTGATCATCGACATCGGGGCGGCGCGGCTGGCCACGCGCCCGAAGGACTTCGACGTGGTGGTGACGCTCAACCTGTACGGCGACATCCTGTCGGACATCGCCGCCGAGGTGACGGGGTCGGTGGGGCTGGGGGGCTCGGCGAACATCGGCGACCACGTGGCGATGTTCGAGGCGGTGCACGGCTCGGCGCCGGACATCGTGGGGCAGGGGATCGCCAACCCCAGCGGGCTGCTGCTGGCGGCGGTGATGATGCTGGTGCACATCGGCCAGGGGGACGTGGCGGAGCGGATCCACAACGCGTGGCTGGCCACGCTGGAGGCGGGAATCCACACCGCGGACATCCACAACGCGCAGCTGTCCACGGCGCGCGCGGGGACGGCGGCGTTTGCCGACGCGGTGATCGAGCGGCTGGGGGTGCGCCCCACGCGCTTCACGCCCGTGCGCTACGCGGCGGGGACGCCGATCCAGGTGGCGGGGCGGATCACGCCGACGGTGCCGGCCGCGAAGGCGCTGGTGGGGGTGGACGTGTTCCTGCACTGGCGCGGCGAGGCCGAGGCGCTGGGGGCGCAGCTGTCGGAGATCGGGGGCGAGGGGCTGGCGTTGCAGATGATCTCCAACCGCGGCGTGAAGGTGTGGCCGCACGGCATGCCGGAGACCTTCTGCACCGACCACTGGCGGTGCCGCTACATGGCCGACGGGTCGGCCACCGCCACCCCCGGGCAGGTGCTGGCGCTGCTGGCGCGTCTCGGCGAGGCCGGGCTGGACTTCGTGAAGACCGAGCACCTGTACACCTTTGACGGCGTCCCCGGGTTCTCGCTGGGACAGGGGCAGTAGGCGGGGCGCTGCGCCCGTCCCACCCAGCCCCTGAAACGACCACGGGGCGGCCCGGCGCGATGCCGGACCGCCCCGTTTTTCGTTCCGGTGGCAGTGCCTACCGCCGACGCGGCACCGGCTCTCCCAGCCGCGCCGTGCGGCGCACGTACTCGGCGGCCTCCCCGTGCGTGGCGAACCACACGCTGCCGGGGCGCCGCGCCTGCACGCGCCGGATGTGGGCCAGCAGCAGCTCCAGCGCCACGATGCGCGAGCGGTGCCCGCTCACGTGGGGGTGGAGCGTGAGGACCAGCATCGTCCCCTCCTCCAGCGCCTTGTCGAACTCGTCGATCCACACCTGCGCCACCTCGCGCGGGGAGGCATAGCGCTCGCCGCGCGGGTCGAAGAGGGGCGCGTCGTCCAGGATCCACTCCACGGGCAGCTCGACGAGGCCGGTGGGCGCCCCCTCCTGCAGCAGCTCGTAGGGGCGCTCATCGGCCATGAGCGAGCTTTCGTAGCGGAAGCCCATGTCGCGCAGGATGGCCAGCGTGTTGGGGCTGAAGTTCCAGCTGGGCGCGCGGTAGCCGGTGGGGGTCACCCCCGTGAGGGCCGTGAGCTCCGTCATCGCCCGCGCGAGGAGCGCGCGCTCCACCGAGTCGGGGAGGGTGGTGTTGAGCTCGTGGATCCAGCCGTGCACGCCGAACTCGTGGCGCCCGGCGGCCTTGATGTCCGCCGCCATGGACGGCGTGAGCGCCAGGCTCACCGACGGGATGAAGAAGGAGGCGGGGATGCGGTGCCGGTCGAGGAGGCGGAGGATCCGCCCCAGCCCCGCGCGCGCGCCGTACTCCCCCATGGAGAGGGCCCCGACGGTGGGCTCCCCGTAGCGGAGGGCGATGGTCTCGTTGTCCACGTCGAAGCTGAGGAGCACCGCGACGCGCGCGCCTCCCGGCCACCGTGGTGGCGTGAGGTCGCGCCCGGCGCGCACCTGGTGCACCACGGTGCGCGCGCTGTCAAAGCTCCACTGCCACCCCGGCTTGGCGGTGGTCTGCGGCACCGGCTGGGCCTGGGCCAGCAGGAGGGCCGGGAGGGCGAGGGCGGCGAGGGGAGCGGCCAGGCAACGGGGCGAGCGGAACACGGTGCCTCCGGGGGGTGGTGGGGAAAGGGGCGCCGCCATCGGGTGATGGCGGCGCCCCTGCAGCCCTGCGGGAATGCGGGGTGTCCCGCTCAGCGCAGGTCGAAGCGGTCGAGCTCCATGACCTTGCCCCACGCGGCGGCGAAGTCGCGGACGAACTGCTCGCGCGCGTCGTCGGCGGCGTACACCTCGGCGAGCGCCCGCAGCTGCGAGTTCGCGCCGAACACCAGGTCCACGCGCGTGGCGGTCCACCGGATGTCGCCGGTGTCCCGGTCGCGCCCCTCGAACAGCTCGTGCGAGCCGGCCATGGGCTGCCACGCCGTGGCCATGTCCAGCAGGTGCACGAAGAAGTCGTTGGAGAGGACTTCGGGGCGCGTGGTGAAGACGCCGTGGCGGCTGTTGCCGTGGTTGGCGCCCAGCACGCGCAGCCCGCCCACCAGCACCGTCATCTCCGGGGCGGTGAGGGTGAGCAGCTGCGCCTTGTCCAGCAGCATCTCCTCGGGGGAGGTGGTGAACGCCTGCTGCTGGTAGTTGCGGAAGCCGTCGGCGACGGGCTCCAGCACGCTGAACGACGCCGCGTCGGTGTGCTCGGCGGTGGCGTCGGTGCGCCCGGGGGTGAAGGGGACGGTGATCTCCACGCCGCCGGCGCGGGCCGCGGCCTCCACGGCGGCGCAGCCGCCGAGGACGATGAGGTCGGCCAGCGAGACGCGCGTGCCGCCGGTCTGCGCGGCGTTGAAGGCGCGCTGCACGCCTGCAATGGCCTCGAGCGCCTTGGCGAGCTTGGCGGGCTGGTTGACCTCCCAGCCGTTCTGCGGGGCCAGCCGGATGCGGGCGCCGTTGGCGCCGCCGCGCTTGTCGGAGCCGCGGAAGGTGGACGCGGAGGCCCACGCCGTGGCGACCAGCTGGCTGATGGAGAGCCCGCAGCCGAGGAGCTGCTGCTTGAGCGCCGCGATGTCGGCGGCGGTGATGAGCAGGTGGTCCACCGCGGGGACGGGGTCCTGCCAGATGAGCTCCTCGGCGGGGACGAGCGCGCCGAGGTAGCGGCTGCGCGGCCCCATGTCGCGGTGCGTGAGCTTGAACCAGGCGCGGGCGAAGGCGTCGGCGAACTGCTCCGGGTTGGCGTGGAAGCGCCGCGAGATCTCGAGGTAGGCCGGGTCGGTGCGCAGCCCGATGTCGGCGGTGGACATCACCGGCGGGTGGCGGCGCGACGGGTCGTGCGCGTCGGGGACCAGGGTGTGCGCGGCCTTGTCGGTGGGGACCCACACCCAGGCGCCGGCGGGGCTCTTGGTGAGCTCCCACTCGAAGCCCAGGAGCATGTCGAAGTAGCCGTTGTCCCAGCGGGTGGGATCGGGGGTCCAGGCGCCCTCGAGGCCGCTGGTGGTGGTGTCGCCGCCCTTGCCGGTGCCGTGGCGGTTGATCCAGCCGAAGCCCTGCGCCTCGATGGGGGCGCCCTCGGGCTCGGGGCCCACCAGCGACGGGTCGCCGGCGCCGTGCATCTTGCCGAAGGTGTGGCCGCCGGCCACGAGCGCCACGGTCTCCTCGTCGTTCATGGCCATGCGCGCGAAGGTCTCGCGGATGTCGCGGGCGGAGGCCATGGGATCGGGGGTGCCGTTGGGCCCCTCGGGGTTCACGTAGATGAGCCCCATCTGCACGGCGGCCAGCGGGTGGGCGAGGTCGCGGTCGCCGCTGTAGCGCTTGTCGCCCAGCATCTCCGTCTCGGGGCCCCAGTAGATGTCCTGCTCGGGCTCCCACACGTCCTCGCGGCCGCCGCCGAAGCCGAACGTCTTGAAGCCCATGGACTCGAGGGCGACGTTGCCGGTGAGGATCATGAGGTCGGCCCAGGAGAGGGCGCGGCCGTACTTCTGCTTGATGGGCCAGAGGAGGCGGCGGGCCTTGTCCAGGTTGCCGTTGTCGGGCCAGCTGTTGAGCGGGGCGAAGCGCATGGTGCCGGAGGAGGCGCCGCCGCGGCCGTCGCCGGTGCGGTAGGTGCCGGCGGAGTGCCAGGCCATGCGGATGAAGAGGCCGCCGTAGTGCCCCCAGTCGGCGGGCCACCAGGGCTGCGAGTCGGTCATGAGGGCGCGCAGATCGGCGCGGACGGCCTCGAGGTCGAGCGCCGTGAAGGCCTCGGCGTAGCTGAAGCCGTCGCCCAGCGGGTTCCCGGCCGGGGGATTCTGGTGGAGCATCCCCAGGTTGAGCTGGTTGGGCCACCAGTCGCGGTTGGAGCGCCCGCCCGCGGCGGTGGGGCGGGGTGCGCCGTGCATGACCGGGCACTTGCCGCCGGTCGACGTGTCATGACCTGCCATCTGGCCTTCTCCCGTCAGGAAAATCGTCAGGTGAAACGCTGTCTGGGCCCTGCAGCCGTGGCAAAAAGCTAACCCCCCCCGGAAGCCGGACCGCGCCGTCGGCTCTGGCGCCTCACCCAGGGGGCGCGGTAGCATGGGACCATGACGCTTTCCCTGTCCCGGGCGCTCAACGCCCTCACCTTCGTGGCGGTCGTGGCCCTCAACGGGGCGGCGGCCACCGGGGCCATGAGCGGCGACTCCATTGGCGTGCTGGCCAACCGGTACCCGTCGCTGTTCCTGCCGGCCAATTACGTGTTCGGGATCTGGAGTCTGATCTACGCGGGGCTGTGCGCGTGCCTGGCGTACCAGCTGGTCCCGTCCGCCGGGGGTCGCCGCACGGTGGAGCGGTTGGGGCCGTGGTGGGCGGTGTGTGGCGCGCTGAACGTGGCGTGGATCACGCTGTTCTCCTTCTCGCAGTTCGGCGCCGCGATGCTGGTGATGCTGGCGTTCCTGGCGGTGCTGGTGCTGGTGGGAGAGCGGCTGCGCGCGGAGGCGGTGTCGCGGACCGAGCGGGTGCTGGCCGTGTGGCCGCACGACCTGTACCTGGCGTGGATCGCCGTGGCGGTGATCGCCAACAGCTTCCAGTACGCCCACGCCGTGGGCTTCGGGGGTTTCGGGGTGCCCGAGGCCACGTGGGCGGTGGGGATGATGGGGGTGGCCACGCTGCTGGGGGCGGTGATGGCGCACGAGCGGGGGAACTGGCTGTTCCCGCTGGTGGTGGCGTGGGCGCTGCGCGGCATTGGCGCGCGGCACGCGGCGGTGCCGGCGATTGCGGACGCGACGGCGTGGCTGGTGCCGGCGGGGATCGCGCTGGGGCTGGCGGCGTGGGGGGCGGGGGTGTGGCGGCGGCGGGGCGGCTGACGCCACACCCCGCCGCACGCGGCTCCCGCTTCGGTTCTTCCTGCGGTTATCGCCTCGGCAGCAGCAGGTAGTAGCTGCCGCCGTCCACGCGCAGGCGGGTGATGGCGCCGCCGGCGCGTTCCGCCTCCACCACGACGCCGTCGGCGGTGGTGAAGCGCTCGCGGTCGCCGAAGGCGCCCTTGTACACCAGCGGCTGCGGCGCGCCGCCCAGCAGCGCTGCCGTGAGGGCGCCGGCGGAGTCGGTCACCACCACCGCGCGCGGCCCGTCGGCGTAGCGCCCCGCCACCTCGCGCCGCAGCGCTTCCGGCGGGAGCGCCATCCCGACCAGGGGGCGCGGGCCGAGCACGCGCTCCACCACCTTCACCCCCGCCAGCGAGGGGCGCTCGCTCCCCGCGAACAGGTTGACGGTCATGGCCACGTGGAGGGAGTCGTCGGGGAGGTGCGCCAGCCAGGTGGTGAAGCCGGCGATGCCGCCGGTGTGCTGGATGGCGCGGCGGTTGGCCACGTCAGTGAGGAGCACCCCCATGCCGTAGCGCAGCGGGGTGCCGTCGGCGAGGCGTCCCGGTGCGGTGAACGCCGCGTAGCTGGCGGGGGAGAGCACGCGCCCGCCGTGCAGCGCCTGGCTCCACTTCACCAGGTCGGCGACGGTGCCGCACAGCGCGCCGGCGCCGGCGGCCATGTCGGGCCACCAGAGCACGGCGCGCCGCACGGTGTCCCCTTGGCGGTTGTAGCCGGTGACCCGTCCCGGCGTCAGCCGCTCGACGGAGCAGTAGTGGAGCGAGGCCAGCCCCAGCGGCGCGAACAGCTCCTCGCGCAGCGCGTCGCCGAGTGGCCGCTGGCGCGCCGCCTCCACGACCTGCCCCAGCAGGATGTAGCCGGTGTTGTTGTACAGCATCTGCGTGCCGCGTGCGAAGTCGGGGGGGAGGTCGCGCACGAGGGCCAGCGTGGAGTCCACCGCCATGCGCGGGGCGACCAGCGCCATCCCCGCCCGCGGGGCCCCGGTGTAGCTGGGGATCCCCGAGGTGTGCCACATCAGCTCGCGCAGCGACATCCCGCGCCACCACCAGGGGACCGTGGGCACCCACCGCCCCACGCTGTCGTCCAGCGAGAGCGCGCCCCGCTCGGCGAGCCGCAGCACCGCCGCGGTGACGAACTGCTTGGTGACGCTCCCGATCCAGTAGACGCCGTCGGCGCGCGCGGGCACGCCAAGCTCCACGTCGGCCTGGCCGTAGCCCTTGTGCAGGAGGGTGTCGGTGCCGCGCACCAGCAGGATCGCCGCGCTGGGCCAGCGGCGCGCGGTCATCTCGGCGGTGATGATGGAGTCGAGCGACCGGATGAGCGCGGCGCGGGGCTTCGACCCCTTGGGAGGGAGGGGGGCCTGCGCGCGCAGCGGCACGGCGGCCACGAGGAGCCCCAGCGCGAGGGGGGCGAGGCGGGGAAGGGAGCGCATGGGAGGGGCGGTGAGGGGGAACGACGGCCGGCGGCCGGGGGGTGGGCCCCGGCCGCCGGCGGCGGCGTGACTACCGCAGCACCGGCATCGTGAACGACGCGGCGTCGGCGCCCACGGGCCAGCGGGTGGTGACGGTCTTGAGCTTGGTGAAGAAGCGCACGCCGTCCATGCCGTGCTGGTTGTGGTCACCGAAGGCCGAGGCCTTCCAGCCGCCGAAGGAGTAGAAGGCCAGCGGCACCGGGATGGGGACGTTGATCCCCACCATGCCCACCTGCACGCGGTGGGCGAACTCGCGGGCGGCGCCGCCGTTGCGGGTGAAGATGGCCACGCCGTTGCCGTACTGGTGGGTGTTGCACAGCGCGAGGGCCTCGTCGGCCGACGCCACGCGCACCACGCACAGCACGGGGCCGAAGATCTCCTCGCGGTAGATCGTCATGGCCGGGGTGACGCGGTCGAAGAGGGAGCCGCCCAGGAAGTAGCCCGGCCCCTGCGCCGCGGGGTGCGCGCGCCCGTCGACCACGAGGGTGGCGCCCTCGGCGACGCCGGTGCCGACGTAGCCGGCCACCTTGTCGCGGTGGGCGGCGGTGACGAGCGGCCCCATGTCCATGCCGGGGGCCTCGGAGTCGCCGACGGCGAGGGCGCGGACGCGGTCGGCCAGACGGGCCACCAGCGCGTCGGCGGTGTCGTCGCCCACCACCACGGCCACGGAGATCGCCATGCACCGCTCGCCGGCGGAGCCGTAGGCGGCGCCCATGAGCGACTCGACGGTCATGTCGAGGTCGGCGTCGGGGAGGACGACGAGGTGGTTCTTGGCGCCGCCCATGGCCTGCACGCGCTTGCCGTGGCGGGCGGCGGTCTCGTAGACGTGCTGCGCGATGGGGGTGGAGCCCACGAAGGACACCGCCTGCACGCGCGGGTCCGTGCAGAGGGCGTTCACCGCCTCGGCGTCGCCGTGGAGGACGTTGAGGACGCCCGGGGGGGCGCCGGCCTCGACGAACAGCTCGGCCAGGCGCACGCCGGTGGAGGGGTCGCGCTCGGAGGGCTTGAGGACGACGCAGTTGCCGGTGGCGAGGGCGGGGCCGAGCATCCAGAGCGGCACCATCGCCGGGAAGTTGAAGGGGGTGATGGCGGCTACGACGCCCAGCGGCTGGCGGAGGGAGTGCATGTCGATCCCGCGGGCGACGCCGTCGCTGAACTCCCCCTTCATGAGGTGGGGGATGCCGCAGGCGAATTCCACCACCTCGAGGCCGCGCTGCAGCTCGCCGCGCGCGTCGGCGACGACCTTGCCGTGCTCGCGGGCGATGAGGCGCGCCAGCTCGTCGGCGTGGGCGAGGCACAGCTCGCGCCAGCGGAAGAGGATGCGGGCGCGGTCGAGGGGGGAGCGCTCGCCCCAGGCGGGGAAGGCGGCGGCCGCGGTGGCGATGGCCGCCTCGATGTCGGCGGCGTCGCCCAGGGGGACGTGCGCGCTGGCGGCGCCGCTGGCCGGATGGAAGGCGGGGGCGGTGCGGGCGGTGTGGCCGTCGTGGCGCGCGCCGTTGATGAAGTGCGGGATGCGGGGGAGGGTCATGGACGGGTCATGTGCCGGGTCGGAGCGTGGGAAGCGGGTCAGGCGAGGGCGCCGGCGACGGCGTCGGCGACGTCGCGGGTGGAGGCGGTGCCTCCCAGGTCGGGGGTGCGGGGACCACCGTCGCCCACCACGCGCTCGATGGCGCGCACGATGCGGTCGTGCGCGTCCCCGAGGCCGAGGTGGTCGAGCATGAGGGCGCCGGCCCAGATGGCGCCGATGGGGTTGGCGATGCCGCGGCCGGCGATGTCCGGGGCCGAGCCGTGGATGGGCTCGAACATGGACGGGTGCGTGCGCTCGGGGTTGATGTTGGCGCCGGGGGCGACGCCGAGGCTGCCGGAGATGGCGGCCCCCAGGTCGGTGAGGATGTCGCCGAAGAGGTTGGAGGCGACGATGACGTCGAGGGTGTGCGGGTGGGTGACCATGCGCGCGGCGAGGGCGTCGACGTGGTACTTGCGGCAGGTGACCGCGGGGTAGTCGGCGGCGACGTCGGCGACGGCTTCGTCCCACAGCACCATGCCATGCTGGAGGGCGTTGGACTTGGTGGCGCTGGCCAGCAGGCGCTTCGGGCGTCGGGCGGCGAGCTCGAAGGCGTAGCGGGCGATGCGGTCGATGCCGCGGCGGGTGAAGAGCCCGGTCTGCTCGGCCACCTCGTGCGGGGTGCCGCGGTGGAGGCGTCCGCCGAGGCCGGCGTACTCCCCCTCGCTGTTCTCGCGGACGCACACCATGTCGATGTCGGTGGCGGTGCGTCCCGCGAGGGGGGAGGGGACCCCCGGGAGGAGGCGCATCGGCCGGAGGTTGACGTACTGGGCGAAGCGCTGGCGGATGGGGAGGATGAGCTCCCACACCGAGACGTGGTCGGGGACGTCCGGGGCGCCGATGGCGCCCAGGTAGATGGCGTCGAAGCCCTGGAGGAGGTCGAGGGCGTCGGCGTCCATCATGCGGCCGGTGCGCTGGTAGAACTCGCACCCCCAGGGGAAGTGGGTGAAGGCCAGCGCGGTGCCGGAGCCGGCGACGGCGCGCTCGAGGACCGTGATCCCGGCGGGGATCACCTCGGGGCCGATGCCGTCGCCGGCGATGACGGCGATGCGGAGGGTCCGCTGGGTCATGGCGCCGGGCTCCGGGCTACATGCCCGGGGGCGTGAAGCGGCCGTCCTGGGCCAGCCATCCGCCGTCGGCGTAGATGATGGTGCCGTTGACGTAGCTGGCGGCGTCGGAGGCCAGGAAGAGCGTGGGGCCGACCATCTCGTCGGGGGAGGCCCAGCGGTTGAAGGCGTTCTTGGCCGCGTAGGCGTTGTACCAGTCGGCGTTGGCCTTGATGGGGGCGGTGAGCGGGGTCTCGACGACGCCGGGGCCGACGCAGTTGACGCGGACGCCGAAGGGGCCGAACTCGCAGGCGGCGCCCTTGGCGAGCTGCAGGATGGCGGCCTTGGTGGCGGAGTAGACGGCCTGGCCGGGCTCGACGACGATGGAGCGGATGGAGGAGAAGAGGACGATGCTGCCGCGGCGCTGGGGGACCATGATGCGGCCGGCGGCGCGGAGGACGTTGAAGTTGCCGGTGACGTTGACGTGGAGGACGCGGGCGAGCTCGTCGTCCTGGTAGTCGAGGAGCTTCTTGCGGACGTTGATGGAGGGGGTGCAGATGACGATGTCGAGGCGGCCGTGGCGGGCCGCGATCCCCTCGAGGGCCTGGGTGACGGACGCGGCGTCGGTGATGTCGACGCGGGCGCTCTCGGCGCCTCCCCCGGCGCGCGCGGCGGCGGCCGCGGCGGCCGCGGCGGCCTCGGCGTTGACGTCGAGGACGGTGACGGCGGCCCCCTGGCGGACGGCGCCGGCGGTGACGGCTTCCCCGATGCCGGAGGCGCCGCCGATGATGGCGGCCACCTTGCCGGAGAGGTCGAACAGGTCGTGGTGGGACATGGCGGGCGTTACGCGTGGGAGGTGGGGGGGATGGCGGGGCCGCCGCGGAGTCGGCGGGCCCCATGGACGAGGAGGAAGGCGCCGACGGCGGCGGCGAGGCCGCCCATGGCGGGGGTGACGCCGTGGAAGGGGCGTCCCTCGAGGGCCACGCGCCAGCCGCCCACGACGGCCATGCCGGCGAGGATGGCGGCCATGGCGTCGGCGCTGGTGACGCGCGGCGAGGCGAGCCCGCCGACGATGGGGATGAAGAGGCTTACCCCCATGATGGTGTAGAAGATGCTGAGGGCGCTGACCACGCCGGCGGCGACGAGGGCGATGGCGACGCCGAGGGCACCGGCGAGGACGGCGGTGAGGCGGGTGACGCGCAGCAGCTGGGCGTCGGAGGCCTGCGGGTTGACGAAGCGCTTGTAGAAGTCCTGCGCGAGCGAGGTGGTAAGGATGAACAGCACGGCGTCGGCGGCGGAGAGCTCGGCGGAGAAGACGGCGGCGAGGCCGAGGGCGCCGACGGCGGCGGGGACGCCCTGCATGAGGAGCGTGGGGAGGGCGAGCTCGGGCTGGGGGAGGTCGGGGAACTGGGCGCGGGCCATCATGCCCAAGAGTACGGGGATCGGGGCGTAGAGGACCAAGGCGAGGGCGTTGCAGCCGACGCCCAGGCGCACGGCGCGGTCGTCGCGGGCGCCGTAGACCTTTTGCAGGAGCCCCGGGGAGACGATGAAGGCCGGGCCGAGCATGGCGAGGTAGACGAGCCCCGAGGCGCCGCCCTGCCAGGGGTTCCAGTAGTCGGCGGCGGGCTGCAGCGCGCGGACGGCGTCCCAGCCGCCGGCGGCGGCGAGGGCGAAGGGGATGGCGATGGCGAAGCCGACGATCTTGACGACGAGCTGGATGATGTTGACGTACGCCGAGGTGAGGAGCCCGCCGGCGGCGAAGTAGGCGGTGATGAGGGCGCCGGCGAGGACGCAGCCGAGGAGCTTGGGGAGTCCGGCGGCGACATTGAGGATCCACGCGACGGCGATGAGCTGGCCGGCGAGGATGAAGAGGGCGCCGACCCAGAGGAGGGCGGCGATGGTGGAGCGGACGGTGACGCCGAAGCGGAACTCGAGGTAGTCGCCGACGGTGCGGAGGTCGTGCTGGGCGGCGACGCGGCGGATGGCGGGGCCGATCCAGAGGGCGAGGACGAGGGAGCCGAGGCCGGCGGAGAGGACCCACCAGGTGGCGGCGAGGCCGTCGGCGTAGCCGAGCCCCGTGGCGCCGACGGTGGAGCCGGCGCCGATGTTGGCGGCGAGCATGGTGCTGAAGAGGAGCCCGGGGCCGAGGCGGCGGCCCGCGACGAAGAAGTCGCCGGCGGAGCGGACGCGCCGGGCGATCCAGGCGCCGAGGGCGAGCTGCGCGAGCGCGTAGGCGGCGAGCCAGGCGAGATGTGAGGTCATCGGGGCGAGCCGTGGTGTGGACGGGGTGATGCGCGCGGCGCGCCCGCGCGCGCCGTCACGAGCGGGTATCAGCGCGGTGATGCGTGGGGCGACGGCGCGTCACGCGGTCGCCGCATGCTTGACAAGCAATGTACCGGCCGGGACGTTAGCGCGCATGACTGCATCCGCGCACCCCGCGCCGGCCGTGGTGGACCGGCTGTTTCGCGCCATCGACGACGCCACCGACGAGATGGTGGACTTCACCGTCGAGCTGCTGAAGATCCCCACGGTGAACCCGCCGGGGGACGAGTACGTGGCGTGCGCGGAGGCGATCGGGCGGCGGCTGGCCGCGTTCGACTTTGCGGTGGACTATCCGGTGGCGACGGGGCGCCCGGAGCACACGGCGTCGCATCCGCGGATGAACGTGGTGGGGTTGCGGCGGGGGCGGACGATGCGCCCGCTGGTGCACCTGAACGGGCACTTCGACGTGGTGCCGGCGGGGGCCGGGTGGACGGTGGACCCGTTCGGGGGGCTGGTGCGGGACGGGCGGATCTACGGGCGGGGCGCGTGCGACATGAAGGCGGGGATCACGGCGGCGGTGTACGCGGCCGAGGCGATCCGGCGCGCGGGGATTCCGCTGGCGGGGTCGATCGAGGTGAGCGGGACAGTGGACGAGGAGAGCGGCGGCTTTGCCGGGATGGCGTGGCTGGCGCAGCAGGGGCGGGTGTCGGCGGAGCGGACCGACGCGGTGATCATCACCGAGCCGACGAACACCGACCGCGTGTACGTGGGGCATCGCGGGGTGTACTGGTTCGAGGTGACGACCGCGGGGCGGATCGCGCACGGCTCGATGCCGTTCCTGGGGGTGAATGCGATCGAGCACATGGGGGTGATCCTGGACCGGATGCGGCGGGAGCTGCTGCCGGCGCTGGAGGCGCGCACGACGGCGGTGCCGGTGCAGCCCCCGCAGGCGCGGCACGCGACGCTGAACATCAACGGGATCGCCGGGGGCCAGCCGGTGGACGGGATCCAGACGCCGTGCGTGGCGGACCGGTGCCGGGCGGTGTTCGACCGGCGGTTCCTGGCGGAGGAGGGGTTCGAGGCGACGCGGGCGGAGATCGTGGCGCTGCTGGAGGAGGCGGCGCGGACGGTGCCGGAGCTGGCGTACGAGCTGCGCGACCTGATGGTCGTGCACCCGGTGAAGACGCCGGACGGGGCGACGGTGGTGTCGTCGCTGGACCGGGCGGCGCAGGCGGTGCTGGGGCGTCCGTTGCTGGTGGCGGCGAGCCCCGGGACGTACGATCACAAGCATGTGGACCGGATCGCCGGGGTGCCCAACTGCGTGGCGTATGGCCCGGGGATCCTGGACCTGGCGCACCAGCCGGACGAGTACTGCGCGATCGACGACCTGGTGCAGAGCACGAAGGTGCTGGCGCTGGCGGTGCTGGAGCTGACCGGCAGCGCGTGAGGCCGTGGTGGCAGGTGGTGGTGGTGGTGGTGGTGCAGGTATCCGTTTCCCTTCTTCGAGGTAAGTCCTGATGACACGCCGCAGCCGATGGCTGGCCGCGCTCCTGGCCCTGGCGGCCGGGGTGCCGTCCGCCGCCCCTCTTCACGCCCAGGGGACGGGCACGGTCGCCGGGCGGGTGACCGACGAGCGGACCGGGGTGCCGCTCGCGAACGTGCAGGTGTTCGCCGACGCCAACCTGCTGCGGGTGGCGCGGACCGACGCCTCCGGGCGCTACCGGCTGACGGAGGTGCCGGCGGGGGCGCGGACGCTGAACATCCGGCAGATCGGCTACGCCTCGAAGGCGGTGCCGGTGACGGTGACGGCGGGGCAGGTGACCACGGCGGACGTGGCGCTGGCATCGCGGCCGATGGACCTGGACGCGGTGGTCGTGACCGGGCAGGGGGGCGAGATCTCGAAGCGCCGGATCGCCACCACGGTGGACGTGGTGGGGGCGGACAAGATCGAGGCGTCGCCGGCGCGGCGGCTGGACGAGCTGCTGCAGACCAACCTGCCGTCGGCGCAGATCCGGCTCACGTCGGGGCAGCCGGGGACCACGTCGATCATGCGCACGCGCGGGATCACGTCGGTGAGCAACAACGGCACCCCCGTCATCTACGTGGACGGGGTGCGCATGGACAACCTGAACACCATCGCCGCGCTGGGGATGAACGTGTCGGGGGTGCGGGCGCAGGGGGCGGCGACGAGCGCGATCGCGGACCTGCCGATGGACAACATCGAGCGGATCGAGTTCATCCCCGGGGGCGCGGCGACGACGCTGTACGGGTCGGACGCGGCGAACGGGGTGCTGCAGATCTTCACCAAGCGCGGGACGGCGGGGGGGACCAAGGGGTACTTCGAGTCGCGGGCGGGCTTTGACACGCCGCAGACGCAGTTCCTCTTCTTCGACCGCACCGACGACCTGCTGTACCGCCGCGGGCTCACGCAGCAGTACTCGGCGGGGATCGAGGGGGGGAACAGCGCGGTCACGTACAGCCTGTCGGGGAACCTGCGGGCGAGCGAGAGCCACCGCGTGTACGGCGACAACCGGGCGTTCGGGTTCCGGAACGCGATCGGGGCGAACATCGGGCAGAAGGGGAAGTACCAGGGCTCGCTGTCGTACAATGAGACGGACAACCCGCGCTTCCGGAACGGCAACGCGGGCGGGTACACGTCGCTGTGGGTGCTGGAGGCGGGGCGCTCGTCGGCGTTCGGGTTCAACAACGACATCGACGCGCTGGGGGCGTCGGGCTACGACAGCCTGCGCACCTTCGTGGACAACGCCGAGCGGCTGCAGAACAACCGGGTGTTCACGCGGGCGTGGCAGACGTCGCACCGGGTGGACTTCAACCCGACGCCGGCGATCAAGACGAACGTGACGTTCGGGGTGAACAACCGGTTCAGCCGGGAGAAGTCGGTGGTGACCAACGAGTTCCTGATCGCGACGCGGGCGTTCCCGGCGGGGACGACCGACCGCGGGACGATCCAGAACTTCGAGCGGACGTTCACCGGGTTCACCTTCAGCGCCGGGGCGCAGCACAGCGCGGCGGTGGGGTCGGACCTGTCGGTGGTGACGTCGGTGGGGGCGCAGCTGTTCCGGAACGACGACGTGCAGGTGGCGTACACGGCGACCAACGTGCGCGACGGGCAGCTGACGCTGCAGGGCGCCGGCGTGTCGCAGAGCACCGACCTGGCGTTCCGGGTGGCGAACTACGGGATCTTCGGGCAGAGCAACATCAGCTGGCGCGAGAAGTACACCATGGAGCTGGGGCTGCGCGCCGACAAGAACACGGCGTTCGGCGCCAACACCGGGGCGCAGCTGTACCCCAAGGTGGGGCTGGTGTGGGCGCTGGGGAGCGAGGGGTGGCTGCGGGAGCTGGTGTCGGAGGAGCTGCTCTCGGACATCCGGCTGCGCGGCGCGTACGGGGTGGCGGGGCAGTTCCCGCAGCCGTTCGCCAACGACCGGACCATCGCCATCAACCCCTTCAACGGGCAGCAGGCGGCGACGTTCGGGCAGCCGGGGAACATCAACCTGAAGCCGGAGCGGACGGGGACCACCGAGGTGGGGGCGGACCTGTCGTTCCTGCAGGAGAAGGTGACGCTGGGGCTGGGGTGGTACTCGGCGCGCACGGTGGACGCGCTGATCAACGCGCCGCCGGCGCCGTCCACCGGCGAGGTGAGCCAGGTGACGAACGTGGGCGAGATCTCCAACCGGGGGATGGAGCTGCGGGCGACGGC
>JBILED010000156.1:0-6529 GCA_044352305.1 Gemmatimonas sp. | reverse complement strand
GGTCGCGCTCCATCTGCGCCAGCACGTGCGTGGGCGCCGGGGAGCAGCCGCCGTTGTTGAGGTTGATCCAGGTGCGGTCCAGGTCGAAGGCGCGCTGGATGGGCTCCCAGAAGTCCTCGTCGGCGGCCGTGGCGGCGGCCTCGGCGGCGGTGCCGCGCCACGCGGGCGCCTCGGGGTCGAAGAGGGCGGCCCCGTCCCGGGCGGATGCCACGCCCATGGCGTCGAGCAACCGGCGCACCGCGTGCGGCGCGAAGGTGGGGGCGGGGGCAGCCGCCCCAAAGGCCAGCGCCGGGGTGGCCAGCGCGGTGGCGGTGCCGGCGGCACCGAGAAAGGCTCGACGGTCCATGGACGGGAGGGGGCGAAGGGGGACAGCCCGGCGGGGGTGCGCGAACATGCACCCGGATGGCCCTCGGCGCGAGGGGCGGGCCCACCGCCGCGCGGCCCCCCGGGCACCGTCGCTCAGAAGCGGGTGCGCAGCCCCATCGTGAGCGTCCGTCCGGCGAACACCGTGCCATCGTCGGGGACGCCCCGCTGCACGTTGAGGAGGTTCTCCCCGTTGGCCTGCAGCACGAGATCGCCGAAGAGCCGCACGGTGACCCCGCCGCGCAGGCGGGTCACCGCCGCCGGGCGCGCCCAGAAGCCGCGCAGCATCCCCGCCGCCAGGGGGCGGGCCGCGTCATCGGTGCGCTCCAGCGCCTGCGCGATCTCCGCACGGTCGTAGGTCACCCAGTCGGCGGCGTGCGCCAGGCCGCCATGCGCCCCCCACCGCCCGCCCTGCCAGCTGGCCGCCAGCGACAGGGTGCGCGCCGGCACCTCCAGCATGCGGTCGCCCGCTCGCAACTCGCCGCGGTACGCACGCGCCGTGCGCGCCACACGACTGTCCACCAGGGTGAGCATCCCCGACAGCGCCAGCGCCCCGTGGCGCAGCCGTCCCTGCCACTCCCAGCCGCGGTTGTCGATGGCGCCCACGTTCTGGAGCGCATACGACAGCACCCGCTGCGGCCGCCCCTGGGTCCCCGCCCCCCCAGCCACCGTGGCCACCGTCGCCACCGGCTGGATGAGCCCGTCGGCGCGCTGCGTGAAGCGCGTCACGTGCAAGGACAGCCGGTCCCCCAGCAGCAGGTCGCCCCCCAGCTCGAGACCGCGCTGCGTCTCGGGCTCCAGCGCGGCCATCCCCGCAGCGCTGGCCACCCCCACCCAGCTGCTGCCACGCATGAGCGTGCGCGCGGGGCGAATGCCGGTGCCGTAGGCGCCGCGCAGCTTGAGGACGCGCCCCGCCTGCTCCCGCACCCACGCCGCCCCCAGCATGGGGACCAGCGCCTCCTGCGGGGCCGGCGTGGCCCCGGTGGTGCGTTCGGCGCGCCCCCCCGCGGAGAGGTACCACTGTTCGCGGATGGCCAGCGAGCCCTGCGCCCAGAGGCCGCGGTTGGTGCTCCACACGGTGCGCAGCGCCGATGGCAGCGGGGCCGCGGGGGCGACCAGCACCCCGGGCGCGATTGGCGTGCCCGACGCCGTCACCTCCGGGGCGCGCGCATCCACCACCGCGCCCCCCACTTCGTACGCCTCGTTGGCCACGGCCTGCTCGGCGCCCAGCGACACGGTCAGCAGCGTGGCCGGTGCCACGTCGTAGCGCCCCACGGCCCGGTAGCGCAGCGACAGTCGGTCGGCGGCCCCCTGCCCCTCCCCCAGCCGGCTGGCGTTCCCCACGGGCGCGGCCAGCGCCGAGGCGGCCAGCCCCTGCAGGGCATAGCCGTCCATCCCGGCGATGAGCGTGTGCGTCCAGCGCAGCGAGGGCATGAACGCCACCGTGGTCCCCACGGTGTACTGCGCCAGCCGCTGTCCGGTGGCACTGTCACCCAGGAACGCGCGCACCAGCCCGCCGGGCGTGCCCGCGGCCTGCGGGGTGAGCACGGCGGCCACCACCGGGGCCGAGCTGGCGTCGGCCGCCTGCAACGACAGCCGCGCGGTGCCGGTGACCACGGTGCGCGCAAACGTCTGCCGCACCGACAGGTCGCCCAGCGCGCGCCGCTCGGCGGAGCCCGGAAGCACCGCCCCCACGGTGCCAACCGCGAGCCCCAGCCCCATCCCCCGCGCGCTGTGGCCTGCGCGCCAGGAAAGCGCGTGGTCCTGCACGAAGGCGTCGCGCGGGGCAAACGCCGTGGCGGCCACCCCGGCCGCCGACGCCAGCTGCAGGCGCGGCGTGCCGGCGGCGGCCCCGTCGTGCCGCGTGAGGATCTGCACCACGCCACTGATGGCGTCGGCGCCGTACAGCGCCGCCCCCTGCGGCCCGCGAATGACCTCCACGCGCTCCACCCGCGCCGGATCCAGCTGCGTCACCAGCAGCGGGTTGGCCACCTCCACCCCGTCCAGGTAGATCTTGGGGGCGTTCACGGCAAAGGAGCTGGCCCCGCGGATGCTTCCGTAGCGGGCCAGCACCGTGCCGGCGGCGCCGGTCCAGCTCCAGATCCCGGGCACGGCCAGCTCCAGCGCTTCGGCCAGCGTGTTCCCCTGATGGGCCGCCAGCTGCTCCCCCGTGATCACCTCCAGGGCAAAGGGGGACCCGCGCTGGGCAGCGCCGTCGGGGGTGCCGGTGACGACCACGCGGTCAAGCGCGCTGACCGCGCGCGCCACCGCCGGGGCGACCGGAACGCCGGCTGCGGGGCCGGCCACCACCGCCGGGCGGGCCACGCGCGCAGGGGCCAGCACCACCTGCGCCGCCCCCACCACCACGGGGTGCAGGGTGGACCCGGCCAGCAGCGCCTCCAGCACCGCCCCCAGCGGCGCGCGCTCCACTGCCACACACCACGAGCGCCCGTCGGGGAGCAGTTCGGCGCTGTAGGTGAGGGCCACCCCGGCCTGGCGCGCGGCCGATTCCAGCGCGTCGCGCAGCGGCAGCTCGGTCGCGCGCAACGACACGGGGCGGTCCAGCGGCGTCCCCCACACGGTGCGCCGCTCGGGAAGCACCACCTGCGTGAGGCAGGCCGGGCCAGGGTCGGACGGCGCCACCGCGCCCCCTGCAACGGCCCGCAACGGCGTGGCGGGACGGGGCTGTGCGGTGGCCGCCCCGCCTGACAGGGGGGCGATGACCTGCCAGCCCAGTGCCAGCACGGGAGCGAGCCGCCCCAGCCCTCCCGCGCGCACCCTGCCCCGCCCGGCCGTCACGGCGCGCGGGGCGGGACGCTCCCCTCCGGGACGATCCCCTGCGGCAGCAGCACCACCGTGTCGCCCCGGGTGAGCAGATCGGCCCCCAGCGCCAGCGCCACCACGCGCAGCACCTGCGCCGCCGAGTCGGCCGGCAGCGAGGCGGTGAGCGTGCGGCGGGCCAGCAGGGAGTCGGTGACCTGCACGTCCACCCCGTACCAGCGGCGCAGGTCAGCCTGCACCTCGCGCAGCGGCGCGTCGCGATAGACCAGCTGTCCGCGGGTCCATGCCACCTGCGCACCGTCCACCACGCCACGCGCAGGCGCCACGCGGCCGTCGCGCGCCACGTCCCCCCGATCGCCGGCCAGCAGGGTGACCGCCGTGGCCCCGGTGCGTGGCACGCCGTCGGCCCCGGCGGCGCGCAGCTCCACCACGCCTTCGGTGACCGCCACGGCCACCCCCCCCTCGCGGTCCGTCTTCACGGAGAAGGCGGTGCCGATGTCGCGCACCTCGGCGCCGGCCACCTGCACGGCAAAGGGGCGCGCCGCGTCGTGCGTGACGGTGAAGTAGGCGGCCCCCTCGAGGCGCACGGTCCGATGACGGCCGCCGTACCCGTCGGCCAGTTGGAGCCGGCTGTCCGGCCCCAGGATCACCTGCGACCCATCGGGGAGTGCCCGCGTGTCGGTGACTCCGCGCGTGGTGACGTAGGCAGCCGCCGCCGTCGCCGACGCCCCCGTGGCCCCGGTCCGGACCATCCCCACCCACACCGCCGCCACCGCCGCCGCCACCGCGGCCGGGGCGCGCCACCGGTGCCACGCCGGGACCGCCTCCACCGAGGGGGTGGGCGCGCGGCGCACCGGGGCCGCCGCGCCACCACGGCTCACCGTCAGCGGCGGGGCGTCCATGCGGGCGCGCACCGCCGCCAGCGCCCGCTCGGTGGCCTCGGGGGACGGGAGCGCCGGCTCCGGAGCGGCCAAGCGGTCGCGCACCAGATCGGCAAAGGCGGCGTGCTGCGGGTGGGCGTGCGCCCAGGCGGTCAAGGCCGCCGGATCGTCGGTCTCGAGCGCCCGTGCCAGCGCCTCCCACTCCGGGGCGGAGGGGGAGGACTCGGGGGGGACATCGGGAACGGGACGATCGGTCATACCCGGGGAGACACCGGTGCCGGACGGCACCCTATGTGGCAGGGCACCCCCGCAGCGCCCGGGAACCTGACGGGGTGCGGCGGGGAACTTCGGTGATAGTATACGCGGGCGCCCCGTCCCGGGGCGCACCCCGTGGGTCCACTTCTCCGTTCCCCGTGCCCGACGCCGACCTTCTCGCCCGCCTGCGGGCGGGCGACCATGGCGCCTTCGATGCGTGCTTCCGCGAGTGGTACCCCGCGGCGGTGCGGGCCGGCGCGCGCCTGTTGCGCGACGAAGGGGTGGCGGAAGAGCTGGCGCAGGAGGTGTTCCTGGAGCTGTGGCGGCGGCGCGACGGACTCCCCGACGGCCTGTCGGTGGGGGGCTATGTGCTGCAGGCGGTGCGCAACCGGGCGCTCAACCACCTGCGCCACCTGCGGGTGCGGCAGCGCAGCGAAGGCACCGTGGAGCAGCTCATGGAGCCTGTCCCGCAGGCCGACGCCGGCGCCGACGCCCGGGAGCTGCAGCAGGCCATTGCCGATGCCGTGGCGGCGCTCCCGCCCCGTACGCGGGAGATGTTCCTGTTGAGCCGCGAACGCCACCTCAAGTACGCCGAGATTGCGGAGCTGCTGGGGGTGTCGGTGAAGGCGGTGGAGGCCAACGTGAGCCGGGCGCTGCGTCAACTGCGCGAGCAGCTGGCCCCCTTCCTGCCGAGCGGATAGCGGCGCCCCGGCTGGGGGACATAGGGGGAGGCCCGGGCAGGGTGTCTCCCTCCTGAACGCCCACCAGGCGGCCCCCGCGAGACGCGGCGCCTGTACCCAGTGGTTCTTCCTTCGAGGACGCTCCCATGACCCGTGCTCTCCGCACCACCTTCCGCTGCGTGGCCGCCGTCGCCGTGCTGGCGGCCACCACCGGCTGCACCGACAACCTCTTCGGTCCCCGGCAGGGGCCGTGGATGGCGGACCTGGCGCTCAACACCACGCCGGCCGGCTTCGACCTGGTCAGCAGCAGCTACGCCGCCGACCCCAGCGGCATGCCCTGGGGCGGCCCCATGCGCGGCCCGGGGGGGAAGGGGCCGGGGATGGGGAGCATGATGGGCGGCGGAATGCACGGGGACTTCCTGGGCGCCGGCACCCCCGGGCGCGGCCCCGGCGCCGGCCCCTTCCGGGTGCGCATCGACGGCAATTGCACGGTGGCCGCGGGTGATGTGACCTGCGGGCCCACCACCCGGGGCGGCCTCACCGCCACCACGGTGTACACGCTGACCTCGGCCGGCGGCGCCTCCCAGACGCAGCTGGATTCCACCACCAACACCGTGCGCACCCGCACCACCGTCGCCGGCACCGCCACCCGCGGCCGCGATGGCAGCGTGACGGCCACCGTGGACAATCGCAGCGACCGCACCGTGACCGGGATGGCCGCCGGCAGCACGCAGCGCACCGTGAACGGCTGGGCGGTGGGGAGCGAGAACAGCACCGGCACCAACCGCGACGGCAAGGCCTTCACGTCGGTGCGCACCAGCGCCGACACCACCACGGGGCTGGTGATCCCGGTGCCCGCGTCGGGCCCCACCTACCCTACCGCCGGACGCGTGGTGCGCAGCATGGCGGTCTCCATGACCCTGGACGGGGCCACCACCACGCGGAGCCGCCGCGAGGTGATCACGTACAACGGCACCGCCACCGCCCAGGTGACGATCACCGAGAACGGCACCACCAAGAGCTGCACCATGGCGCTGCCGCGGGGTCGCCCCAGCTGCGGGTGAACCGCCGGTGAGCCGCGGCGATGCGCCGCGGACCGGTGAACCAACGGGGTCGGTGGGGCGCCAGCAGGGGGCCCCGCCGACCCCGTTGGCCGTTGCCCCGTGGTCCACACGTTATCTTTCGGAGTATGAGCCGCGCGATGCGTGAGGCGCGCCGGGGATGACCGCCCCCGGCCACGACTGGGCGCTGGGCCCCGAAGTGCCATCCACCGGCAATCGCCTCCTGCGGCGGATTGGGTGGGGGGCGCTACGGACGTTCGGATGGCGCTTTGCCGGGCAGATGCCCAACCTGCCCCGGTTCGTGGTCATCGTGGCCCCCCACACCTCCAATTGGGACTTCCCGGTGGGGCTGGCCGCCAAGTGGGCGCTCATGCTGGAGTGCCGTTTCTGGGGGAAGGACTCGCTGTTCCGGGGGCCGCTCGGGTGGTTCATGCGCGCCAACGGCGGCATCGCGGTGGATCGGGCCAACCGGCACGCCGTGGTGGAGGCCACCATCGACGCCTTCCGC
>JBILED010000107.1:0-8851 GCA_044352305.1 Gemmatimonas sp. | reverse complement strand
TGCCTGAAAATCGTTCTTCTCGATACATTTGCTATTTCTATCCGTTGCTTATATACTTTATAATAAGCAACTATTAACTATTTACTCTCCTCCCCTTCCCCCCCCCCCCCCCCCGCCCGGGTGGGGGGGGGGGGGGGGGGGGGCGGGGTGGCCGACGCCATCGCGTTGTCGCGGCGCACGGTGCGGGTGATGCGGCAGAACTTGGCGTGGGCGTTCGGCTACAACGTGGTGGCGATCCCCGTGGCCATGGGGGTGCTGATGCCCTGGTGGGGGGTGCAGTTGAGCCCGTTGCTGGCCAGCCTGGCGATGGCGTTCAGCTCGGTGAGCGTGGTGCTGAACTCGCTGCGGCTGGCGCGGGGGTAGGGGGGGCGCCACGGGGCGGTCACGCCCCTGGCTCCCCAATTGACCCACCCAATTGTCGAGTGTAATTATCGGGTATGGCTTCTTGAGAGCCGTTTTCAACAAACCCCGACCTCCACGACGTGCGCGCCTCCCGCTGCCACGCCTGCCCCCTGCTCGCCGCCGCCTGCTGCCTGGCCGCCGCCCTCCCGGCCGGCGCCGTCGCCCAGTCCGCCCCGCGCACCCGCGCCCACGCCGCCCGCGACGCCGCCACCGGCGACTCCGCCGCCCGCGACTCCGCCCGCGCCGACGCCATCCGCACCCCCGGACAGCTCCCCGGCGTCTCCGTGGTCGGCTCCGCCACCCCCCTGGACCGCATCCCCGGCTCCCTCACCATCCTCGGCCCCGACCAACTGCGCAACAGCCGCGTCGTCTCCACCAACGAGGCACTCCGCAAGGTCGCCGGCGTGGTGGTCCGCGACGAGGAAGGCTTTGGCGCCCGCCCCAACATCGGCATCCGCGGCCTCAACCCTACCCGCTCCACCAAGGTCCTCCTCCTCGAGGACGGCATCCCCCTCACCATCGCCCCCTACGGCGACAACGCCGCCTACTACCACCCCCCCATCGAACGCATGGAGTCGGTGGAGGTGCTCAAGGGCGCCGGCCAGCTCCTCTACGGCCCGCAAACCATTGGCGGCGTGATCAACTACCGCACCCCCGCCATCACCAGGGCCCCCACCGCCACGGCCACCGTCACCGCCGGCACCCGCGGCTTCCGCTCGGTGCACGCCTCCGCCAGCGGTACCGCCGGAGGCACCGGTCTCTTTGCCGACCTCATCCGCCGCGACACCGACGGCGCCCGCGAGAACACCCGCACCACGGTGGACGACGCCTCCCTCAAGCTGCGCGTCCCGCTCACGCCGGCGCAGCTGCTCACGGTGCGCGGCAACCTGTTCCGCGAGCAGTCGCAGGTCACCTACTCGGGGCTCACCGAAGCGGAGTATGCCGCCAACCCGCGGCAGAACCCCTTCGCCAACGACGCCTTCGACATCACGCGCCTGGGAGGCGCCGTGTCGCACCAGCTGGGGGCCACCCCGCGCCACCAGCTGGTGACCACCGCCTACGGCTACACGGTCCAGCGCGACTGGTGGCGCCAAAGCTCCAACTCGGCGCAGCGCCCCAACGACCGCACCGACCCCGCGTGCGGCGGCATGGCCAACCTGGCCACCACCTGCGGCAATGAGGGACGCCTGCGCGACTACGTGGTGGCCGGCGTGGAGCCGCGGCTGGCGTGGCAGCGGCTGGGGGCGCGGCACCTGCTGCAGCTGGACGCCGGCGCGCGCCTGCACCATGAGGTGCAGGAGCGCCAGCAGGTGAACGGCGGCACCCCGCGCGCCCGCACGGTGGGGAGCGCCGGCAACATCAACGCCGGGGTGGTGGAGGACAACCGCCGCACCACGCTGGCGCACGCGGCCTTCGTGCAGGCGCGCGTGGTCACCGGCGCGGTCACCGTCACCACGGGGGTGCGCGGCGAGGCGCTGCGCCTCACGCGCCTCAACCGGCGCCCGAGCGCCGCGGCCCCCGAGGGGGTGTCGGGCGCCACCACGCTGGCCGCGCTCATCCCCGGCGTGGGTGCCACCTGGGCGGTCCGTCCCGGCGTCACGCTGTTCACCGGCGTGCACCGCGGCTTCGCCCCGCCGCGCCCCGAGGACATCATCAGCAACAGCACCGGCGGTGTGGTGGAGCTGGACCCCGAACTCAGCTGGAACAGCGAGCTGGGGGTGCGGTGGCAGGGGCGCCCCGGGTGGCAGGCGGAGGCGACGCTGTTCGACATGGACTTCGCCAATCAGGTGGTGGCCGCCAGCATCGCCGGCGGCACCGGCGCCGCGCTCACCAACGCGGGGCGTACGCGGCACCGCGGCGCCGAGCTGTCGCTGCAGGCGGCGGCCGACGGGCGCGGCACGCTGCAGCCGTTCGTGGAGCTGGCCGCCACCTGGCTGCCGGTGGCCCGCTACGAAGGGGTGCGCACGGCGTACGTGGGCACCGGCGGCAGCGACGTGACGGGCAAGGTGTACGCCGAACAGAACGCCGGCGCCACCCGCACGCGCGTGGTGGTGACCGGCAACCGGCTCCCCTACGCCCCCGAGGCCACGCTCACCAGCACCGTGGGGGTGCGGCACCGCGCCGGCGCCGAGCTGCGCGTGGAGCTGGTGGCGGTTGGCACGCAGGAGAGCGACCCCGTGAACACGCGCGTGCTGGTGGCTGACGGGCAGCAGGGGCCCATTGCCGGCAACGCGCTGTGGAACGTGACCGTCAACGTGCCGCTCTGGCGCACGGGGCTGGCGGGGTGGGTGTCGGTGAAGAACCTCACCGACCGCACGGTGGTGGTGGACCGCTCGCGCGGGTTGCTGCCGGGATTGCCGCGGCTGATGCAGCTGGGGGTGTCGCAGCGCTGGTAGGTGCGGGGGGGGCGCTGGCGCCCAGCACCGCCTTGGCGGGATCTTTCGGGATCCAGCGCGATCGTGCGGAACGCCCCGGCGCCCGCCCCCCGTCCCACCGGAGTCTCGATGTCCCGAGCGTTCCTGCGCGATGATGCCGAAGGGGAGATGCCGCGGCGCCACTACGACCTGCCGCCGCGCGACGACCCCGCGTACGACCGGCAGGCGGCCCGGGCGCTGCTGGAGGCGGCGTGCGTGGGGGAGACGCAGCTGGCCGAGCGGGCCACCGGCTACTACTGGGGGGAGCCGGTGCTGCGGGAGCATGTGGCGGTGCTGCTGGCGGAGGCCGAGCGCGCGGGGCACGACCGGATGGAGCAGGTGGCGCGGCGGTTCCTGCGGTAGGCAGGGGAGGGCCGCGCCGCGCCCTTCACCCCCCGCCGGCCGTGACCGTCACGTCCACCGTCACCGTCTGCACCGGCGGCACGTCCCCCTCCCAGATGCGACGATAGGTCAGCACCACGCGGGTGCTTCCCGCACCCACCGCCACCAGGCGAAACGTGGCCGTGCCGCCCGCGCCCGGCATGGGGGCGCCGCCGGTGTTGTCCGGGACATAGGCGGGGTCGCCTTGCCCCGCCAGCACCGCGGCGTCGGGCGCCGCGGCCACCCCCCAGCTGTAGCCGGTGGAGGGGTTGGCGGCCAGCGTGATCGCCAGCGTGTCCCCCACGGTGAGCATCGCTGGGGCGGAGCCGGTGATGGTCACGGTGCGTGCACCGCTCTGGTTCTTGGACGGCATGGGTCCGCACCCGCCGAGCAGGGGAATCGTGGTGAGCGCCACGGTCAGCGTGGTGGCCAGGGACGCTCGCCGAGCGATGCGATCTCCAGGAGGGTGGCGCATGGGGTGGCTCCGAAACGCTGGGGGGGGACGGACGAGCGAGGAAAGGTACGGCGGGACGGGGGGCGCGTGCTGCGTCGCTAGTCCAGCAGGCGGGCCCCATCCAACCGCGCCAGCTTCCGGTCGAGCGTCAGCAGGAGACGCCCCTGTTCCTGCGCCGCCGCCACGATGAGACGGTCCATCAGGCCGGGGTGATCGGCGTGACGGGCATCGGCCAGTACGGCACGCACCTCGTCCCGAGCGGCCACGCGATCGCTCGCCAACAGCGCGCGAAGCGCCTCGACGGCGTCGCGGTGAGGAATCCGGTAGTGATGGCGCAGGGCGAAGTAACTCTCGCCCACCACCAGCGCGTCCACCCACAGCGGCGCGGGGCTCCGCGCCATCTGGCGGCGCACCAGCTCGGTCTGGTCCGGTGGCTCGCCCACGAGCAGGCACACCACGGCCGAGGTGTCCAGCGCCAGACTCACGGCGCCTCCTCGGAGGCGCGACCACGGGCGATGCTGGTGCGGATGGCGTCCATGGAGTGATCGGGCGCGTTGGCCGCCCACGGGCGGAGCATGCCGATCCACGACGGCCGCCATTCCGATGCGGCGCCCGCGTCGGGGACGCCCGCTGCGGGTTGCTCCCCGTCCAGCACATACCGCACCCCTTCGGCCACCAGTTCGCGCACCGTCCGTCCGCGGCGGGCGGCTTCCACCTTGAGGCGACGGTAGAGGTGCTCGTCGAAGTCGATGGTGGCTTTCATGCATGCAAGCTACCCAGCTAGCTTGCTACGGGCTAGTGGCAGGGGCGGTGTGCGCCTGCCCCCCCAGCACCACCCGCGCGTTTCGCTGCAGCCCCGCCAGCTTGGCCCGCTTCATCGCACTCCCGCGAAAGGCCGCCGCATAGGCCCCCTGGTCCATCGCCAGCCACTCGGCGGCCAGCGTGCGCGCGTCCTTCCCCGCCAGCGCCGGCCGCGCCGCAAAGGGGGACCCCGGCGGCAGCGTGCGCGCGAAGCGCACGTTCCACGGGCACACCTCCTGGCACACGTCGCAGCCGTACAGCCGCTCCCCCACCAGCGGCGCCAGCGCCGCGTCGATCGCGCCGCGCAGCTCGATGGTGAGGGTGCTGATGCACTGCCGCGCGTCCAGCACCCGCGGCGCCGCAAACGCCTGCGTGGGGCACGCGTCCAGGCACCGCGTGCACCGCCCGCACCGGTCGGCCTCGAAGGGTGCGTCAGCCACCAGCGGCCACGCCAGCACCAGCGCCCCCAGGAAGAAGAAGCTCCCGCGCGCGGGGTTGATGAGCATGGTGTTCTTGCCGAACCACCCCAGCCCCGCACGGCGCGCCAGATCGCGCTCCAGCAGAGGCCCCGAGTCCACGTAGGGGCGCCCGTCCACCGGCTCTCCCACCTGCGCCTCGAACCACGCGTGCAGCGTGCGCAGCTTCTCGCGCAGCACCTCGTGGTAGTCGTCGCCGCGGGCGTAGCGCGCCACCGGGCCGGGCGGCTCCTTCCCGCCGTAGTCCAGCGCCACCACCAGCGCGTGCGTGGCCCCCGGGTGCGGCCGCCGGCTGTCGCGCCGCAGCTCGGCCCCCGCGCCGTCCAGGTACGCCATGGGGCCGTGGTGCCCCGCCGCCAGCCACGCGTCGAAGTGCGCCACGCTGTCCGGCACCCCCAGCGCGGTCACCCCCGCCAGGTCAAACCCCACGCCGTACGCCTGTGCCTTGAGCCGCTCGGTGAGCGCGGCGGGGTCTGCCGACGGCGCGGTCGCTGACACGGGCGTCGGCGCTGACGCGGTCAGGGCTGCCGCCCTACCCACCGCGCAAACGCCACCACGTCCTGCGCCGGCGGCACCGCGGTTTCACTGCCGTACGCCGTGTACAGCCGCCACCGCACATACCCCAACGCCGGCAGCGGCAGGAAGGGGAACCGACGGTACCAGTGGCGGTGGCGGAAGCGCCACGCCACGCGCAGCAGGTCCACCGCCAGCGGCGGCCACCGCAGCACGCGCCAATGCAGGGCGATCAGCAGGCGTATCCAGGGCATGCGCGAAATATACTTCACCCCGGTCACCCCCCTGTCCCTCCACCCGCCCCGCCCCATGGATCTTGCCGAGTACCAGCAGCTGGCCGCCCGCACCCTGGGGGGGAACCGCACCCCCGAGCAGCAGCTCTCCAACGCCGCGCTGGGGCTCACCGGCGAGGCCGGCGAGGTGGCGGAGCTCATCAAGAAGCACCTCTACCACGCCACGCCGCTGGACGCCGATGCGCTGGTGAAGGAGCTGGGCGACTGCCTCTGGTACATCGCCGCCGTTGCCACGGTGCAGGGGCTGTCGCTGGACACCATCGCCCAGCGCAACATCGACAAGCTGCGGCGGCGCTACCCCGAGGGGTTCGACCCCGAGCGCAGCCGCAACCGCACCGAGTAGCGGGGCGCCGCCTCGCCGGCGCTGCCGGCCCCTGGGCGCTACGCCGGCGGGGACAGGAAGCAGCGCCCGTCGAACGGCACCCCGGCACCCACCCCCAGCAGCGTGCAGGCGCTGGGGACCACGTCGGCGGTGCGCTGCGGCGCGCGCGCCACCGGCACGTCCACCAGCAGCGGCACCTGCATCTGCGCGCGCAGCAGCGCGCCGTGCGTGGACACATGCGCCACCGGCTCGAAGCGCGCGCGCAGGTCCCACCCCTCGCGCGCCGAGAGGATCACGTCCCCGGTGCGCGGCGCCGAGGCCAGCAGCGACAGCTGCACGACGCTGTCGGGGTAGTCGGTGGCGGCGCACGCCTCCCAGGCGGTGCAGGGGGAGAGCCCCCGCAGCGTCCCCCCCAGCCCCAGCGGGTCGCCGTCGCGCACCAGATAATCCCACCGCGCGGCGCGCCCGTCGCCGCGCCGCACCACCTCGGCGGTGCCGCGCCCCGCGTGCGTCACCCGCACCGTGTGCGCGTCGGGGGCCACCATGGCCAGGTCCACGCTGGGGCGCTGCACCAGCGCCTCCAGCAGCCGCGCCCCGCGCGCGCCCAGCCCGGGCCACCAGCCGCGCGTGCGCACCGCCGGGTCCACGTACAGCTGCGCCATGGCGTTCCCCCCCACCATGAGCGCCACGTCGGGATGGCGCACCGACAGCCGCGGGTGCGCCAGCACGCGCCACCCCGCGCCGTCCAGCCAGCCGTGCAGGTCGTCATGGTGCGCCACCGGCGCGTGCCCGTGGTCGGCCACCACCCACACGTGCAGCCGCTCCCCCCACCCGTCGCGCGCGGCGATGGCGCGCGCCGTGGCCACGGCCGCGTCCACGTCGGTCACCGCCTGGCGCACGCCGGCGCCGAAGGGCCCCTCGGCGTGCGCCCGCTTGTCGCCGATGGTGAGCGCCAGCACCGCGCTTCGCGGGCGCGCCCGGGCAAAGCGGCGGAAGAAGGCGCGCGTGGCCGCCTGCTCCACCGTGCGCCAGCCGGCCAGGTCGCCGCGGAAGTGCGACGGCGCCGCGCGCAGCATCCAGTACAGCGAGCGCCCCACGCGCCCGTGCGTGGCGCCGCGCGCCAGCATGCTCATCCCCGCCAGCGACGGCTGCGCCAGCTCCAGCAGCGTGGGGGGCTCGGCGTGCACGTCGCGGTCCACGTGCCAGATGTCCACGCCGGCATAGCTGCGCGCCTGCGCGGGAGACCAGCGCAGCGACCGGGCCCGGTCGTACCACCGCAGCCCCGGCAGCCCCACCGACGCCGGATGGCGCCCCATGAGGAACGGCACGTACGCCGGCCCCGTGACCGAGGGGAACACCGTGCTCACCGCGTGCAAGCCTCCGCGGGCGCGCAACGCCGCCAGCGCCGGCGCGTGCCCGGCGTCGATCTCCTCCGCCAGCACCTCGGGGCGGATGCCGTCGGCCACCACCAGCAGCAGGTGGCGCGGCGTCATGGTCTCCCCGCGGGGCGGGCTGCTATCATGGAGCGGTCCTCCGACCGTGGTCCGGCTGTTGGTTGTCCCGCCCCTTCACCCGTGGGTCCCATGGCGAAGCCGCGTTCCCGCACTCCCCGCACCGCCACCGGCAAGGCGGGCTCAACCACCACCCGGAACCAGGCAGAGCAGGACTCCCGGGAAGGATACATGACCCGGACCGAGGAAGGGCACCGGGCGGCGGGGCGCGCCCCCGGCACCGCCGAGCCGCTGGTGTCCAGCGGGGCGCGCAAGGTGCGCCGCCCCGCGCGCCTGGTGGACGAGGACATCCGCCCCCGTCCCATGCTCACCGAGGACGAGAAGCTGCTGCAGGGGCCGGTGCGTGACCTGGAGGGCTTCACCCGGTCGGACCCGTGGCGCGTGATGCGCATCACGGCGGAGTTCGTGGAGGGGTTTGACGCCCTGTCGGGGATCACCAAGGGGGTGGCGCTGTTCGGCTCGGCGCGCACGGGCCCCGACGACCCCATGTACGTGGCCGCGCGCGAGACCGCCCGGCTGCTGGCCGCGCAGGGGTTCTCCATCATCACCGGCGCGGGGCCGGGGATCATGGAGGCGGCCAACCGCGGCGCGCGCGACGCCGGCGGCCACTCGGTGGGGTGCAACATCGAGCTCCCCTTCGAGCAGGGGAGCAACCCCTACGTCGACACGCTGGTCCAGTTCCGCTACTTCTTCGCGCGGAAGACGATGTTCATCAAGTACTCCAACGCCTTCATCATCTTCCCCGGCGGCTTCGGCACGCTGGACGAGCTGTTCGAGGCGCTCACGCTGATCCAGACGGGGAAGATCTACCAGTTCCCGGTGATCCTCTTCGGGCGGCACTACTGGGCCGGGCTGGTGCGGTGGCTCACCTCGCGCATGGCCGCCGAGGGGAAGATCTCCCCCGGCGACCTGGACCTCATGCTGCTCACCGACGACCCCGCCGAGGCGGCGCAGGCGGTGATCGACGCGCACGCGGCGCAGCGGGCGGTGGCGCAGGTCGAGGGGTAGCGGAGGCGCTCCCCCGGAGGCCTCGCCTCGCCGCGGTGGCGCGCCCCGCTTGAATCCCCCTTGGGGGGGCGTATACTTCCCGGGATGAACTCGGCGGCGCCCGGCCACTCCCGGCCGGGCGTTCGCCTTTCCCGTCCCGGCAGGCCGTTCCGCGAGGGTGTGGCGCATGTTCCAGGATCTCATTGCCCAGATGGCCCGCGAGGTCGAGAAGCTCACGCACGAGCTCCACGTCGTGCTCCCGCACGAGATCCGCAAGGCGGTGGAGCTGGGCGACCT
>JBILED010000025.1:0-24375 GCA_044352305.1 Gemmatimonas sp. | reverse complement strand
GCCAGGTCCAGGGGCCACCCGGCACCGTCGGACGAACCGTCTCCCAAGGGGGCCGCCGGGCGAAAGGTCAGCGCGCCCATGGCGGCATCCCCCAGCGCCGCGAGGCGATCCATGGGACTTACGCGCGCGCGCGACACCCCCTGCGCCTCAAAGGCGCGGTCCTGCACCAGACGACCAAATCCGTCCGGCAGCGCATCGGCCAACACCCCAGGGAGGCGATCAAAGTCCTGATCCGCATGCGTGAACACCCCCAAGCGAGGAGGCAGCTGCTGGGGAGAGATCGGCAGCGGCGACGACAGGTACCCCGCGTCATACTCGAACGCCAGCATCACACCATCCTCGGCCAGCGTCCCCACCCGACGTGCCGCCAGCGCCTCGCCAGCGGCGTTGCAACCGAAATCGAGCCAGACCTCAAGCCGACGCATCGGGCCCCCGGCTCCGCCGCCCTCGCACGCGCGTGCGCCCGCGCGCCGCCGCCAACGCCTCCAACTCCGCCAGCGACCCCGCGACAGGCTCCGGAAACAGCGCCGTGAACTCGTGCACGGCGTCCAACACCACGGCCACCTTGAGCAGGCGCTCCAACGATACCTGCCCCGTCTGCTCGAAGCGCTTGAGCGTGTCCACGGCGATGCCGCTGCGCTGGGCCAGCTCCTCGCGCGTCCACCCGAACGCCACGCGACGCGCCACCGCGCGCCGGGCAATCTGACGGAGCAGCGCGCCAGGCGTGGAATACATTAACGGTAACATATGACCAGTAATATAGTTTTGTCGGTATTACTGGTCAATTCTTATCACTATTACATCTGTGCACTGGCATTACCGAGCGGCCCGTAGCGGGCACGACCGCCAACCCGCGGGGCGGTCCCCCATGGCACCGGGTCACAGGCCTCCAGCTAACGGCGGCGGGAGTCTATCGTCTGATGGGCAGCGCTGCCCCGCTGGCCCCCGTCATGCCTTGCCACGATCCTATGCACGGCGTCCCCAAGTCTGTCCTGCGCATCCCGCGCCCCAGTGCACGACTCACGCCTCCCCTGGCGCTGCTCGCCACCCTCGGCTGCGCCGCCGACCCGGCGGCGACGCCCCCCACCGCGCCACCGCCCGTCGCCCCCCCCGCCTCCAGCGTCTGGTACACCCCCCCGATCACGGGCACGGCGTGGACCACGGCACGCCCCGCCGAGGCCGGATTCGACTCCACCGCCCTCGCCGCGGCGCTCGACTGGGCCATGACGCAGAACAGCGACGCGGTGGTCATCCTCTGGCGCGGGCGCCTGCTGGCGGAGCGCTACGCCCCGGGGGTCACCGCCACCACGCGCGGCCCGGTCTTCTCCGCAGGCAAGACCATCACCGGCGCCCTGGTTGGACAGCTGGCCGCCGAAGGGCGCCTCCAGCTCGACTCGTCGGTCACCCGCTACCTGGGCGCCGGCTGGTCCCGCATGGCCTCGCCCGCGCTGGAGCGCGCCATCACGGTGCGCCACCTGCTGGCCATGGCCAGCGGCCTCGATGACTCGCTCCGCACCGTCGCCCCGCCGGGCGCGCGCTTCTACTACAACAACCCGGCGTACTACCAGCTGTTCGGCGTGCTGGAGGCCGCCGCCGGCCAGCCGCTTTCGCAGGTAGCCGCCACCCGCCTCTTCAGCCGCATCGGCATGCCGCTGGCGTTGGCCTTTCCCAGCACGGACACCGGGGAACCCGGCTTCATCTACACCATGCCGGCCCGCGAATTCGCGCGATTCGGCCTGCTGGTGCTGCGCCACGGCCGCTGGGACACGACCACGGTGCTGCAGGACAGCGCGTTCCTGACCCGGGCGCGCCAGCCCAGCGGCACGGACAACCCGGCCTACGGCTGGCTCTGGTGGCTCAACGGCTCCGCCTCGCACCGCACCCCGGGCCCATATCTCCTCCCCACCAACGCAGGCCCGCTCTTCCCCGCGGCGCCCTCCGACCTGGTGGCGGCGCTCGGCAAGGACGACAAGAAGCTCTATCTCGTGCCCTCGCTCGATCTCGTGCTCGTGCGGCTGGGCGACCGGGCACCCATCTCGGGCGGCATCAGCCCGGCCGCCATCAGCACCTTCGACAACGCCCTGTGGACGCGGCTCATGGCGGCGCGACTGCGGTAGGCCGTCCGGCTCGCGCGTCAGCCGCCGCGCGGGGCATGCAGGTGCAGCGACAGCACCCGCGCAAACGCGGTGAAGTCACCGTCGGTGGTCAGGATCGAAAGTCCGCGGCTCTGGGCCACTGCACACAGCAGGAAATCGGTGTGCGACCCCTGCACCCCGGCGGCGCGGCAGCGGTTGGCGCACTCCGCAGCCAGCTCGAAGTCCGCTGAGCCGAGCGCGAGATCGGGGAATGCGCGCAGGTGGGCACGCAGGGACTCGAACTGCGAGGGATCCCGGACGCCAGAGAGCAGCTCCTGCCGAATCGCCCCCACGATTTCCACGCGCCCCTCGCGGATCAACTCACGCAACTCCGCGACCATTGGGCTGGCCTGCACGGACGCCCGGCGCAACGCCAGCGACCACACCGACGTGTCTACCAGCACGTTCACCGCTGGCGACGCGCCTTGTAGTCGTACGTCGGGTCGATGTCCACGGTGCCGAACAGATCGACCACGGCCGCCTGCTTGCGGTGCAGGATGTACTCTGCCAGCGCCTCGTTGACCGTGGCCCGCTTGGTCCGGTGCCCACCCACGCGCAGGGCTTCCTCGAGGAGGTGTTCGTCGATGGCCAGGTTGGTTGCCATGTGTAGAAGTCTACACAGTTTTGCCAACACTGGCAAGACCACATGCGGGTGATGAAGGGCACGCATCGCGGGCCCGTGCCTCGGGACCACCCACGGCTCGCGCCCCCGCCCCCGTCAGCGCCCCGTCTCCCGGAAGCTGATGAGGCGCCCCACCAGCACGTCCATGGCGGTGGCGCTGCGGTTCCCCACGCTGTCCCACGAGTTGGTGGTGGCCAGCACCGCGAAGCCGCGCAGCGGCGCCATCCACGTCACCGAGCCGAAGGCGGTGTTGGTGCCGTTGTGCGTGAGCGTGCGCCCGCCCGCCCAGCTGCGCGAGGTGATGAACCACCCCAGTCCGTAGGCGTCGCTCCCCGTGGACGTGATGGACGCGGTGGTCTCGCGCTGGATCGCCAGCGGCGCCAGCGAAGAGGTCCCCGCCTCCATGCGCAGCACCTCCTGCAGGAAGCGACTCCAGCCGTCCAGCGTCATGTGCGCGCCGCCGGCCGACGCGTATACCGGCGGGTTGTCATGCGCCTCGCGCACCCGCCATTCCCCATTCTGCCAGGAGTGTGACACCGGCTGGTCGGAGGCCCCCGCGGCAGCCTGCGCCCCCCACCCCGCGTTCACGATGCCCAGCGGCGCCCACACGTGCCGCGCCATCGCGTCCTCGAACGACTCCCCCAGCGCCCGCTCCAGCATCGCCCCCGCCAGCATGTACCCGGTGTTGGTGTAGGTGTAGGTGCCCGGGGTGGTGGCGGGGGGCTGCTGCACGGCCCACTGGGTCACGCTCCGCCGCTGGTCGGCGCGCGTGGCGCCTGTGATCGCCCCGCCCACCGGGTCGCGCGGCATCCCCGCGCGGTGCGCCAGTAGATCACGCAGCGTGGCCCCGCGGTACTCGGCGCGCATGGTGGGCACCAGCTCCGGGAACGCCTGGGCCAGGGTGGTGCCGTAGGCGATGGCGCCGCGCGCCACGGCCACGGCCGCCAGCGCGCCCGTGAATGCCTTGAAGTTGGAGCCCAGATGCCACAGGTCGTTCACCGTCGCCAACGCCCCGCCGGTGGCGCGGCGCGTGCCGGCCACCCCCCACGCCACCACGCGGTTGTCCGCGGTGACAATGGCGCCCGCCAAGGCCGGGAGGTTGAAGGCGGCGCGCACCGAGTCCACCAGGCGCACAACCACGGGGTGCGGCTGCCGCGACAGCGTGTGTCCCACCGCAACGGCCGCGGTGGCGCCCCCCAGCACGTCGCGCAGCTGGCTGGCCTCCAGCGGATCATACAGCGCCGGGCCGGCGACGACCTGCACGGCGGTCACGGTGTAGCGCCCGGGGGACAAGGCGGACAGCGTGGTGGTGCCAGTCACCGCGAAGGTGCCGCCCGGACCGGAGACCGTAACGCGCGCCGCCGCCCCGGCGGGGAGTCCGCTCACCGTGACCTGCAGCGCGCCGAGTACCGGGGCCGGCGGTGGCGGTGCGGGGGGACCGGCAGGGGCGGTGGCATCGCCGGTGGCGCCGCAGGCGGCCAGCAGCCACGCGAGCATGGTCACTGCGGGCCGCCATCCGCGGCAGCGGACGGGCGCATGTACGAGTGTACCGCTACCTACAGCGAACACACGGACCTCGAGCTGGCCGCAGTACAGGCCGCTAGCCAGCGATGCGCTCCAGTTCGCTCGGCAACCGGCTCACGACCAGCCGCTGGAGCGCCACCTTTTGGCTGGCATTATCGATGTCAATGCCCACGAGGGTGCCGGCGGCGTCGTAGTCCAGCACGAGGCCATCGGAAATTTCCCGGCTCTCCACGCTCGTCTGCTCGGACAGATCGATGTAGAGGGAGTCGGTGTCCGCGTGATAGTTGAGCTGCATGGCTGGAATCCCCGTTGGGGGTATGTGTGGTGAATCGTACGCGAGTCGTCGAGTGTCACGGCGAGTGTCACGGCGAGTGTCACGGCGAGCGGCGGCGGAGTCGAGCCGGGGCCGCCTCTGCTACCACACCAATGCCACCCCGAACGCCCGGAGCGCAGCGTCGTTGCTCACCACGGCCAGCTTCTCCTCGCGAGCCTGCGCCACCAGCATGCGGTCGAACGGATCGCGATGCGGGCCCGGCAGCTGGCCGGCCACCTGGCCGTGCTCCGGGGTGATGGGCAGCGGCTGAAAGCCCTGGCGACGGACCTCCCGTGCGAAATCCACCACCAGCGGGCCCGCACCCGGGAGCTTCCCCAGCCGGTGCTTGGTGGCCACCTCCCACGCCGAGGCCGCGCTTACGAACAGCTCGTGCGCCGGGTTGCCGATGGCCTCGCGGGCCGCCGGGGAGAGCTGCGCATCCCCGGCCAGCCACCACAGCAGGGCATGGGTGTCCAGCAGCAGTCGCATGCGACGCTACCCCTCCCACCCAGCCAACTCGTCCTCGGGCAGCGGCT
This sequence comes from Gemmatimonas sp., assembly GCA_044352305.1. GTDB lineage: Bacteria > Gemmatimonadota > Gemmatimonadetes > Gemmatimonadales > Gemmatimonadaceae > Gemmatimonas. Next base: position 19,245 of record JBILED010000025.1, on the reverse strand, counting down.
CGAAGAACGCGGCCGTCACCTGCACCTGCCCCTTCAGCGACCCGAACTGCCGCACGGGCTTGGGCTCCCCCACCGGCACCAGCCGCACCGCGGGCACATGATCACGCGTGATGATCACCTCCTCCCCCGCCTCCGCCTCGGCGATGAGCTGGGACAGGTGCGTCTTGGCCTTGTGCATGGTAACGGCCTTCATGGAGGACCCCGGGGAACAGGCGGTGGTGAGCGCCAAGCTCATAGCTAAGGTACTAGCTAACAGCGAAACCGTCTAGGCAAGAGCCGAACCGACGGCTCGGCAGCGCTTGCTCCACCATAAGCCTCCTGCACCGTCCGGTCACACCCGGGCAACGCCGGCTGGGTCTTGGCGACGCGCCGTCGAGCCCGGGATTCAACTGGCGAGGACTGAACCACCTACCTGCATTGAAAACCGCCCATGGGTATACACGTCCCCGCAACCTGCATAGAAAACCACCGGCGCGCGTCTCCGGTACAGCACCCCTGCGCCGCCCCCCTGATGCCGCTACGGCCGGATCGGCCGGCCCGACGCGCGGGGCGGCAGCAGCGGGTCGTACGCCGCCCCGGGGCGCTGGGGCGACGTGAGGCGCGTGGTGGTGGTCCCCCCGTAGCTGTCGATGGTGCCGCGCGTCCCCTGGTTGTCGCGGTAGTAGGTGGTGCTCCCGTAAGTGTCCAGGGTACCGCGCACCCCCTGATTGTCGCGGTAGTAGCTGGTGGCACCATAGGTGTCCATCGTGCCACGGGTCCCGCGGTTGTCGCGCAGATAGGTGGTGCCGCCCACGTCATCCACCGTGGCGCGCCGGCCGGTGTTGTCGCGGATGTACGTGGTGCTGCCCACCCGGTCGGCGGTGGAGCGCGTGCCGTCGGAGCAGCGGGTGTAGGTGGTGGAGCCCACCGCGTCCGAGGTGCAGCGGAGCGATTGGGCCGAGGCGGCGGCGCCCCACGTGGTGGACAGGATGACGGCGATGACGGCCGAGGCTCGGCGCATGGAGGCTCCCGCCCGGAAGGCCGGGCTGTTGGGGTGAACCGGGGCGAACGTGCCGATGGGGCTCGGGTGACGCGCGCCCCATATGCAAAGAGCGGCGCAGCCGTTGCCGCCGCCATCGGGGGTCTGACAGTCCGGGCCCTCCGACCTGCCGTGTTGGGCACCCCCGCTACAGCACCAACACCCCGCGCCGAGGGGCGTAGCCCACGCGCCGGTCCTGCAGCACCACGTTGCCGATGATTCCTTCGGTACCGGCCATCATGAGCGTCATCCCCAGCAGCATGGGGAGCGAGCCGCAGCGGAGCTCGAACGAGAGCGCACCAAGCGCCACCGGCACGTGGTGCGTGTCGGTCTCGAAGCGTCCCACGCCGGGGTAGAAGTCGGTGACCCTCCCTGCAGGCGGGTAGCTGCCCAGCGCCTCGTGCTGCAGGTAGGAGACCTGCGCGCCGGTGTCGAAGAACATGCGGTGCGTGCGGTCGCCCACGCGCGCGGTGACTACGGGGATCCCCATGAACAGCTCCACCGGCAGCGTCTCTCCGTCGTGTGCGATCGTGTCGGTGGACAGCGTGAGCGTGCCGCCGGGGACGTCGAGGAGGTGGTCGAAGCCGTTCAGCACGTCGGCGCCCAGCAGTCCCGCACACGGGACGCCCACGTACCCGGAGAGCACCTCGGCGTTGAGGCCGAGCATGGAGGCGTCCAGGTCGAACGACTCGCCGGCCAGGGTGAGGGACCGGCGGGCACCGAAGCTGGAGGGGGCACCGGTATCGAGGAGCCAGCGGTCACCGTCGATGTCGACGAAGAGGTGGCCGTCCGTGAGGGCGAGGGGGAGGGTGGGCATGGGGGGGGAGGAGATCGGAATTAGTCGTCCTCCTCAAAATTCATACGAGCTTCCGGCGTCAAGAGCGACTGCCCGCTCAATTTTCCGGTACGCATATTCCGGCCCCGAACGGAGCCGATAAATGTTCCGAGTGAGAAGATCGGAGAGTCGTCGGGCAAGACCTGTGGAGGGAGAATTCTCTGTTTGCTGGGCACTTGCGACGAGCCCTCTGGTGCATCCGGCTTCATCCGCGTCTCCGAGGTACAGGTTGTATGCACGAGAATATCCTTCTGTGGACCCCTTCAACCAACGCTCGCTCAGGAAATACCCCCAGATGCACGTTCATTGTCGCCTTCTCCGATCCAACGCTTGCATCTGTTGGATACAAACCAAGGCCTCAGCCTTCGTGTCAAAGACCTCAAACCATTCACCCTGATCCCGCAGATCGATCACGCAGCTTCCGTGCACGCACCACAGGAGGACAGCAAAGCGAAATTCCGCAGGGCTATCGTAAGCCCCACTACCGATCTCATGGAACTGGCTCAGCTTCCCAACCTCTTGAGGCTCCACCAACGCGCAGTCGTTTGCCTCCTCGTGCGTCAGCCATCGATACCCATTCCAAACTTCGGCGCAACGATTGATCCGACGTGTCTGCCCAGGATTCCGCCAACAACGCCTTCCTTCGTGGAACTCGCCCCGCAGCGATGCTAGGCGTTGATGACCATCCTCCGAGTAGACCTCCAGAAGGCACTGCTCACACTTTGTGATATACCCACGAGCAAGATCAACCGGAACCGTCCACCGCTTCCCAGAAGCACCTGCCACGCTGAAGCAATCCGCTTTGCTGACGCTCGTCTGCTCCAGCACCCTCACCGAGTATATCGTTTGCGCTGAGGAATCCTCTGCATCCAACGCGCTTCCGGCGACCTCCCCAGACTTGGGCAGCTTTCGGGTTTCGCCTCTTGTCGGCATCCCTCCGGCGGTCGTGATCAGATACTCCACGAATTCCCCCAACCTTGAGATCCGAACGGGCATGGTGTGGGGGAATCCGATGCAACTGCCCGTCCGATCCTCGAATCTGCACGGATGGTTCAGGGCAATTTTCGGCGGCACGGACAACCTAACCCCGGACGGATATCGGCATGCCACCTCGACGGTTCAAAGGACCAAGAGGTCGCGTCGCGATTCCGACCTCTTCCGGAAAAGCGCAAGATGGCTCCGCCACCACGCTTTCCCTTTATGACATACTGGTAACGTTCCGTGACCGTGTTTCGGCTGCCCTATGCACGCCCTGTTCCAGCTCCTTTCCGACGAACCGTCCGCGGCCGTGCGATCAGTGCGCGTCAGTGCCAACCCAGCGATAGCCCGACCTGGAACTGGTTGATGTTCGCGTCGGCGATTTTTCGGCCCAGATACCGGAACCCTCCGCCCGTGGTGCCCATGTAGCGCGCGAAGGGGGTCACGTTGAAGTCCTTGTCGACAGCAATGTCGACACCGGCACCGACCAGGAAAGCCATGCCGGAGACTTCGAATTCATCGTTGCCATCCTTGCTGACCGCCCGCCCACGCCCCACCGCCGCGCTCAGGTGAAAGCCGTTGGCGAGGGAGGGGTACAGCGAGGCACCGAGGAGCAGGTAGTAGTCGCGCTGGGTCACCCCCTCGGACCGGCTCCTCAGCGCGGACACCTCAAGGTCCACGGCAAAGTTGGGCGTCACGAAATACCCGAATGCGTATCGATCACCCCACCCGATTTCCCGCTCGAACGATTCGTCATCCGTGTTCACACCTACGGAGCCAAGGACACCGGCAACGGTAGCCTTACCGCCAACCCGTGGCTTGGGGGTCACCGATGCCGAGGGTCCCGATGGGGCTGGGGCCGTCTGGCCGAAAATCATGGCGCCCGGAAATGCGGTGAACAGGAGCCATGCCGCAACGGCACGCGCTCGTCCTCTGGAAGTAATGCGCATCAGTCAACGCCAAGGGATTGAGGGAAGGTGACGGTCAACGCTCCACCGGGATCAGGGGCAGCGTTACCTCGCGGATGAGCTTCCCTTCGGCGTCCAACAGCCGCACCAGCGCGCTCACCGCCGACGCATCATCCGCGGCGCGCACCATCCGCACGTCCACCACGGACGGCTCCAGCTTCCACGCGGCGCCGCCAATGAAATCCACGCCAAAGCCGACGATCCACCCGATCACCAGATTGCCCCACACCCAGCCATTCAGCCCCTTGGTGAGCGCCAGCTTCTGCGGCTGAAACCCGGGGGCCGTAAACTCGATCTGGTACTCCTGGTTGCGCGCCAGCCGCACCTGATTTGGCGTTTGCCCCTGGCTCACCTGAATGCCGGAGGCCGCGCGGATGGTGTACTGCATGCCGGTGGGCTCGCCGCGCAGCGACACCGGCTGCGAGGTGCCGCCGCCGAGGATGGAGGCGCAGCCGCTCAGGGAGAGCATCAGCAGGGACGAAACGGCAGCGACACGGGCGAGCCCCCCCCGGGGCCCCGGGCGGCCCCGGCCGCGGGGGGGGGGGGCGGTTCTCTGCGAGCGCGTTGCGCAGGTGGGCATCGTCGGCAGGCTGGCGAGGCGAACTCGGCGCTCGCGCAACATTCGTGTTCCCGATGTCGTGCGCCATTGGGGGTCTGACAGTCCTAGTCGTTGCATCCCCCTGATACGGAATGCGCACGGCGATTGTCAGACCCTCCCTGACCGGCGGCAGGGCTATCACCCACATTGCCAGCGCGCTGATTCAGCGACGCGCACCCGAGGCTCCTCCTTCAAGCTGCCGGGTGAAGCGCGCAATTGCGCGGCGTTCGCCCCATGCCGCCACTACGGCTGTTCTCATCCGACACAGGATGTCCTTGATGACGCGTCCATCGGCCTTCACCGTGGCACTGACCTTTCTCGGCGTCCTTGTCGGCTGCGGGGGGAAGGAGGCGGCCCCCGTCGCACCGGAACCGCCGGCCCCCGTGGTGACCATCACGGCGTACAATCGGCTCGACCTGCCGGTCTCGCTGTCGGCCGGCGGCACCCTGTACGGCAATCTCAACGCGAATGCGGGCACCTCGCTCACGCTCCCGCCACGCACCACCAGCCTGACCTGGACGAATGGGAAACGGAGGTACGGCGATGGGTCACCAGTCCCCGACGACCTCAATTCCACGGCGGTCTCCCTTGCGCAGGTCCAGAGCACCGTCGAGATCACGAATGTCGCCAATGGGGTGACCTACTTCACGCCAGTCATTACCCAGGCCTTTGCCGATACGATTGCCATTGAGGTCTTCAGTCTCGGCAGCAGCACCTGCCTCGGATGGCAGTGGGGAGCCTCCCTGTTCGGGATCGCCTGGGGATACTACGTGCTCGCTCCGGACACCGAACTGCGCTACTACCGCGGACGGAACTGCGTCAGTGGTGCGCGATACCGATTCTGGGGACCCAGCGCGCTCGCCGGGGGCATCGCGGTGGGTTCGGGCCGAATCAATCTCAGGGCGGACCAGCTACCGTAAGGGCGCCCGGCACGTGATTGCCAATGCCGCGCGGGAGGCGCACCGTCGCGTGGACGCGTCCGTGGACGCCTCCGATGTGGAGGCCCTACCGCACCCCAAATGCACGTCGCCCATGGGATGCCGCTGCGTGCAGATGCTCTCGGTGGACTGACCGCACAAACACAAGGTGAGGCGAGGCCCCCCCCTCACCCTGCCCGTACAACGCCTCCAGCGACACCAGCCGAATCCGCGAACCCTCCGCGGCACGCCTGCGCATCGCCGCCGTGAACCCCGCGGCTGAGCCGTATGTCACACGTGAAGTACATACCATACGCATGACATACTCGATCGTCCCCCCCGCCCCCTAGTGCAGCCGCCGGACCTGGCTCACCAGGTCAAATCCCGCATCGAAGCTGAGAATGTCCCGCACGCCGTGGCGCTCCATCACGGCCACATGCAGCGCATCGCGCGCGGAGAGCGCGGGAGCGCCTTCCAGTACCCCCACGGCCCGCAACACATCGCGCCGCTCCACGGGGTGCACCTCGCTCACCAGCCCCGTGAGCACCTCCAGCGCCGCCCGCATGGCATCCACGCGGCGAATGGCCTGATACCGGTGCACGATCTCCTGCAGCACCTCAGCGCTGGTGACCAGGCTCTCCCCCTGCGCCACCAGCTGCTCCAGCCGCGCCCGCGCGCGATCCTTGAGCGGATGCGGCTGCCCCACCAGGTACATCGGGATGTTGGAGTCGACGAAGATCATGGTGCCCCCGGCGGCGTGGCGGCGTCCGCCGGCATCCCCTCCAAATACCCCCGCTCGATCACGCGCAGCAGGTCGTCCATGTCGGCGGTGGGATACGCAAGGCGCGCGGCCTCGCGGATGAGCGCCAGCTTGCGCCCGGTCTCATAGGCGGAGCCCGCCCCCCGTGCCTGGCGCAGCGCTTGGCGAACCCAGTTGGCCACCGTCATCCGATGCGCCTTGGCGATGGCCCGGAGCTCGTCAAACTCCTCGTCTTCCAGCAGGACCTGCAGGCGTTGAGTCACACAAAGAGCATAGCATGAGTACTGCAATGAGTCAAACATAGCTTCAGAAGCGGCGAGTGCTCCGGTCCGGCGCGTCTCCGTGGCCTATGCCGCGTGAATTGCGCTCCCAGTCGGGGCAGTCGGCTGCCCGCCCCGTCCAGAACCGCCGCGATGCCACGCGAACTGGCAAACCATGTACACACCGTCTGGCATGCCATTTACACATTCGCCGGGCGCACTCCGGCGCCGACGTGGCCTTCCGTGACAGCCTGCCGCAACAGGAAAAGCCCGGCCCGACTTCCGTCGGTGCCGGGCTTTCCGCGTCCTCTCGTGCTTCCCATCGGGACGGCGGGATTCGAACCCGCGACCCCCTGAACCCCATTCAGGTGCGCTACCGGGCTGCGCTACGTCCCGTCCCACGCGGCAATCATCCGCCGCCGGACAGACCCGCATCATAATCCCCGGAACCCCGCGCGTCCACTCCCCCGTTGGCCCCGCATGCCCAGCCCCGCCCTCCGCGACCTCCCCCTGCTCCCCCTCCTCCTCCTGCAGGGGCGCCGCGTGCGGCGCATGGTCCCCACCCTGGCCGAGCCCACAGGACCCCGCGCCGGCACCGCCGGCGACCCGCACCACCCCGCGCCCCTGCGCCTGCTGCTGCTGGGCGACTCTGCCGCGCTGGGGCTGGGCGCCGCCACGCAGGACGACGCGCTCCTCGGCCACCTCGTGCGCACCCTCGCCCCCCGCACGCCCCTGCGCTACCAGCTCATTGCCCGCTCCGGCGCCACCACCGCCGGTACCCGCAAGCACCTGACCAGCCGCGCCTGGACGCCCGCCGACGCGGCCGACGTGGTGGTCACCTCGCTGGGGCTCAACGACGTCACCCGCGGACGCCCGGCCGAGGCCATCCTGGAGGACCTGGAGGCCATCGCCACCCTGCTGGGGCAGCACACCGGGGCGCAGCACCTGCTCCTGTCGGGGCTCCCCCCCATCGGCCGCTTCCCCGCCCTCCCCCAGCCGCTGCGCGGCTACCTGGGGCGCCAGGCCGCCGCCACCGACCGCGCCATGGCGCGCTGGGCCGCCTCCCGCCGCGCCTCCCCCAGCACCCCCACGGTGGAGCACCTCCCCCTCCCCATGGACAGCCACCCCGCCGTGGCCGGGGCGTCGCTCACCGAGCTCATGGCCCCCGACGGCTTCCACCCCGGGCCGCGCATCTACCAGGCGTGGGGGGAGGCGGTAGCGGCGCGGGTCCATGCGCTCCACAGGGGGCCGATGGCAGGCTAGCCGTCCCTGCATTTTTATGTTGTAGGCGCACAGCAGTTGCCCTGATCGACTCGCTGTACCGCGCCGTCAAGGCCAAGGCCGCGCTGGTGGGACGCACCGTCCGCGAGGTGCTCACCCAGGCGGTGGAGCAGCGCCTGCCGGCTGACCACCCGCCGCAGGAGCCAACCCGCGCACCCGCCCCGCGTCCGTGGATCGGAGGCCTGCGGGAGTATACCCTGCGAGTGCAGGGGCCCCAGGACATGGCCAGCGTGCGCGCCAGCATCGCCGCAGCGCGTGAGCGGGAATGATGTGAGGGGCGCCACCCTGCGCACCTTTGACGCCAAGCTGGGCGCCCTTCCCGGGGCGGAGCGGCTGCGCCCCGCTCGCTAGGCCTTCACCCCCCGCCGGGGCGGGGGGAAGGCGCCCCGTCCAGCGCCTCGATGGTGGCCGTGGACGCCTCCCGCGTGCGCCGCAGCCGCGCCGCCACCCGCTCCACCTGGGCGAACACCCGCATCAGGTTCCCCCCAGCCAGCTTCCGCAGGTCGGCATCGCTCCAGCCGCGCCGGATCAGCTCGGCAAACAGCGCAGGATACCGGGATACGTCTTCCATCCCCTCCACCACGTTCATCGGCCCCGTAGCGCCGTAGAAGTCCGCGCCGATCCCCACATGGTCCGCCCCGGCCACGCGGCGGATGTGGTCGATGTGGTCGGCCAGGTCCGTGAGGGTGGCGCGCGGCATCGGCCCGTGGGTGGCGGTCCACTCGCGCACCAGCCGCTCGGCCGCGCTGTCGCTGGTGGCCCGCTGCAGCCGCGGGATGAGCCCCTCCGACCAGCGGCGGAGCGGCTCCGACACGAACACCGTCACGAAGTTCACCTGCACCACGCCGCCGTTGCGGGCCATGCGCCGCAGGATGGAATCGGGGACATTGCGCACGTGGTCGGTGAGCGCGCGTGCGGAGGAGTGCGAGAAGATCACCGGCGCCTCCGTCACGTCCAGCACCGCGCTCATCGCCGCCGGGGACACGTGCGAGATGTCCACCATCATCCCCAGGCGGTTCATCTCCCGCACCACCTCACGCCCGAACGGGGAGAGCCCGCCGTGCCGCGGAATGGCGGTGGCGGCGTCGGCCCAGTCGGTGTTGGCGAAGTGCGTGAGCGTCATGTACCGCACGCCCAGGTCGTAGTACGCCCGCAACGCCCCCAGCGAATTGCCGATGACATGCCCCCCCTCGGCCCCCAGCAGCGAGGCGATCCGCCCGCTGGCGCGCACCCGCCGGATATCGGCGGTGCTGGCGGCGAACCCGAGGTCGCGCGGGTAGCGCGCGATGAGGCGGCGAGCCAGGTCGATCTGCTCCAGCTGCGCGCGCATGGCCTCAAACGGCCCCAGGTCGCTGGGCACGTACACCGACCAGAACTGCGTCCCCACCCCCCCCGCGCGCAGCTTGGGGAGGTCGGTGTCGCCGTCGCCACGCACGCGCAGGTCGCGTGCCGCCAGGTCCATGGGGTGCCGGGGATCCAGCCGCAGCACCCACGGCAGGTCGTTGTGCGTGTCCACCAGCCCCACCTCGCGCAGCAGCACGCGCGCGCGACGCAGGGCGGCGTCCTCGCGCGGCGACGTCCGGGGGGGCCCACCCTGGGCGCCCAAGGGCGCGTGCAGCGCACCGGACACCACGGTGAACACCAGCGTGAACACCAGCGTGAACGCCAAGGGGCCCCGGCGCATGGCCGCAGCGGCCCTGTGGCAAGTCGGGATGTTCATGATCATAGGTCAGGGGTGAGGTTGCCGGGGGTGGGCCGCCGCCCCCCTCATCCCCCCGTCCACCGCCCCACCAGGCGGTCCCACGGCACCATCGCCGCCACCAGCAGCAGCGTCACCGCCGCCCCCACCAGCGCCGTGCGCGCCTGCCCCTCCGGCGTGGCCCCCCGCTTCACCCGCGCGCCCATCACCGTGGCCGCCACCACCGCCGCCAGCATCAGCGTGGGGTGCTCCACCACCAGCCGCCGCAGCCCCGCGTCCTTCATGGTGCTCCCCATCGACGCGCGCGCCGCCTGCACCGCCGGGCTCAGGAACCACAGCGCCACCCCGGCCACCAGCTGCAGGTGCACCGCCAGCACCAGCCGCTTCACCCACGCGCTGTCCCCCGGGCTCCACCCGCCGCGCGCCGAGGCCCCGCGCACCACCACGTACGCCCCCACGCCCAGCACCACCCACGCCACCGCGTTGTGCACCATCGCCAGCGTCCCGTACATCGCGCCTCCGTTGCCCAGGTGAACCTTCCCGTCACTGCCGCTGCAGGTACCGCCACCCGCGCGCCCCCAGCGGTGCGCTCCCGGTGAGCGCCTCCCCCGACGCCACGTCGCGCCAACTTCCCGCCGGCAGCGCCACCACAGCCGCCGCCGTCCCCGCATTGAACGCCGCCAGCACCTCGCCGTTCCCGGGCTCGCCGCGCAGGAACGCCAGCACGCTCCCCTCCGCCGCGTGCGCGCGCCACACCGGCGACGCCAGCGCCGGCGCCTGCGCCCTGAGCCGCGCCAGCGCCGCGTAGTGCGCCACCATGGCCGCGTCACACCGCTCCCACTGCAGGGGGTAGCGATGCTCGTCGCGCGAGGTGCCGCCCGCCTCGCCCAGGAACGCGCACTCGTCCCCCTGGAAGGTCACCGGCACCCCCGGCAGCGCGTACAGCAGCGCGCTGGCCAGCCGCTGCCGCGCCAGCGCGTCCGCGCCGGCCATCCCGCCCAGCCCGCCGCCCCCCAGCTTGGTCAGCAGCCGCTTGGTGTCGTGCGTGCTGATCACGTTGAACTGCATCCCCGCCGACGCCTCGGGATACTCGGCGTACAGCAGGGCCATCGCGGAGACCGCCCCCCGCGCCGACAGCTTCCCCAGCACGAACGGCTCCACCACCTCCTGCCCGATCGCGTAGTTCATCAGCGCGTCGAACATGTCCCCCTGCAGCCACTCGGGCTCCCGCTGCCAGATCTCCCCCACCAGGTACTGGTGCGGATCGATCCCCTTGGCGGTCTGCCGGAACAGCCGGAAGAACTCCTGCCGGTTCTTGATCTCGTTGGGGACGTCCACCCGGATGCCGTCAAAGCCGAAGCGCGTCCACTTGCGCACCGCGTCCATCAGGTGCGCCATCACGTCGGGGCGCGACGTGTTCAGCACCGGCAGGCTCCCCAGCCCCCACCAGCCGTCGTAGTGGCCGCCGTTCCCCACCTGCAGCTGCGCCGCGGGCACCTTGAAGGTGAACCACCCCCAGCTGCTGCTGGCCGTCCCCTTGGTGACGGCGTCCTGGAAGGGACCAAAACCGATCCCCACGTGGTTGGGGACGAAGTCCCAGATCACCTTCATCCCCCGCGCGTGCGCCTGGTCCAGCAGCTGCCGCAGCACCGCCTCGGTGCCGAACGCGGGGTCCACCTGCTGGTAGTCCCACGTGTCGTAGCCGTGCGCCGACCCGGCCAGCCAGATGGGGTTGAGGTACAGCAGCGTCACCCCCAGCGCCTGCAGGTGCCCCAGCTGGTCGATGATCCCCTGCAGGTCGCCGCCAAAGTACTGCTGGCAGCAGTGCTGCTGGTACACGGGACCGTTCCACTCGGCCACGTACACCGGCGGCGCGCCGCGCAGCGTCGGGTGCAGGAACTGGTACTCCGACGTCTCCACCGCGTACCGGTCGTTGCTGCGGTCGCCGTTGCGGAAGCGCTCGGGGAAGATCTGGTAGCCCACCGCGCCCCCCACCCACGGCACCGCCGCAAAGGGGGCCGCAGGAACGGTGAACGGCCCCAGCTCCTGCGTGCCGCCGGCATGCTGCAGGGTGATGGCATACGAGGTGGTCCCCGGCGGGAGCGCGGCGCGCCACACGTCGTGCACCCGGACCCCCAGCTGCCGGTGCATGGCGAGGCGCTGCCCCCCCGCCACCACGGTGGCCCCCTGCACGCGGGTGGCAAAGGTGGCCACCCGCACCGACAGCCTCCCCCCCGCCACCGACAGCTGCGCGGGGTTGGTGGGCGCATGCACCGCCCCCAGGTCGGAGGCCGCAATCCCCACCCCCGCCACGGCGTTCTGCCCGCCGTAGCCGTCGGGCGCGCACCCCAGCGCCTGCGGGTCCACCCACTGCTGCCGCGCGCCGTCGCCCCACGTGCGGTCGTCGCACATGTCGGCGGGCCACGCGCCGTTGATGTGGTACTTGTACTCGTGCTGCCCGTTCGGGAGGCGCACGCGCGCCGTCCAGCGGCCATCGGGCTGCTTCGCCATCGGCAAGGCCGAGGTGCTCCACCCGTTGAAGGTGCCGGCCACGGCCACCGACTGCACCGCGGGGGCGCCGGCCGGCGGGGCAAAGGTGAAGAGGAAGCCGTCGGCCTCCGGTGGCACGGGCGTGGGCACCGGCCCCGTCTCGCCGGCCGTGGCCGCCGCCGGCGCGCCGCAGCGCACGGCCATCAGGGCGGCCAGCACGACGGCCGACCACCGCCCCCACCGCACGCTCCGCGGCATGCCCGGCGCGCCCCGGGTGCTCCGCCGGCTCACCCTGCCCCCCCGGCCCGCCGGCGCACCGCGTAGAACGCCGACGCCACCACCACCAGCGCCCCCAGCGACAGCCACTCCCGCGGGGATACGTTCACCAGCAGGGCCCCCACCGCCGCCATCCCCAGCAGCGGCACCGCCGCGCCCCCCGGCGTGCGGAAGCCGCCCGCCCCGCGACCACGCCGCCGCTCCACCAGCACCGCGGCGCAGGTGGCGAAGTACACCACCAGCAGCCCCGCGCTGGCCAGCGTGGCCAGCAGCGCAAAGCCCCCCACCAGCGCCGCCCCGCACGCCAGCACGCCGGACGTCACGATGGACACCCAGGGCGTGGCAAAGCGCGGGTGCACCCGCGCCAGCGCGGCCGGCAGGTGCCCGTCCACGGCGTTGGCAAAGAGCGCGCGCGGCGTGGCCAGCATGTCCCCCGCCACGGCGGCCCCCATGCTCACCGCCCCGCCCGCCAGCAGCAGCGAACGGCCGGCCGCGCCCAGCACCACCGCCGCGGCGGCGGCCAGCGGCGCCCCCGTCTGCGCGGCCAGCCCCGCCCCCAGCACGCTCTGCGCGGCCACATGCACCAGCAGATACGTGCACACGATCCCCGCGCCCCCCAGCAGGATCCCGCGCGGCACATCACGGCGCACGTTGCGGAACTCCGCCCCCGTGGCCAGCGACGCCTCCACCCCGGTGAAGGCGAAGAACAGCAGCAGCGACGCCTCCCCCAGGGTGGCCAATGGCGGCACCCCACCCCCGGTGACGGCCTCCACCGTCCAGTGCGGCAACGATGCCACCACCAGCGCCGCCAGCGGCAGCAGCTTGAGCACGGTGAGCGCCACCGCCAGCCGCGCCCCCGCCTGCGCCCCGCGCACATTCACCCCCACGGCCACGGTGAAGAACCCCACCAGCAGCGCCGCGCGGGCCCACGGCGCCCGGAACAGCGGCACCACCGACGCCACCGTGTCGGCCAGCGCCGCGGCAATGGCGGCGTTGGCCATCACGCCAAAGCCGAACCACAACAGCACCCCCGCCACGAACCCCCAGGACGGGCCGTACGCGCGCGCCAAGTACGCGTAGCCCCCCCCAGAGCGCGTGGTGGTGCTCCCCAGCTCGGCGTAGCACAGCAGCACCAGGATGAGCACCGCGCCGCACGCCAGATACGCGTACACCGCCTGCGCCCCGATCACCGCGGCCACCGCCGCCGGCAGCGCAAAGATCCCCGACCCGATGCTCAGGTTCATGGCGGTGAGCGCCAGCGTGCCGGGGCCCAGCACGCGACGCAGCTGGCTGTCGGGGGACACGGCGGGCGGGAGCACCGCGGCGGCCTCGGACGGGGCGGGCACGGGGCTCACCCGCCGTTGCGGAACCACGTGGCCGCCGCCTCCCGGATGGCCGGGTCCAGGGCGGGGTACTGCGGCCGCAGCGCCTCCACCGCTTCCACCAGCAGCCGCGTCACCAGGTAGTTGCGCAGCGCCTTGTCGTCGGCCGGCACCACATGCCAGGGCGCCCAGCTGGTGCTGCACTCCCGCAGCGCATCCTGGTACGCCTCGGTGTACGCGTCCCACCGCTCGCGGTCGGCGATGTCCTCCATGCGGAACTTCCAGTTCTTGTGCGGGTCCTCCATGCGCTCGCGCAGCCGCTGCAGCTGCTCCCCGCGCGACACGTGCAGCAGCACCTTGCGCAGCACCACGCCGTTCTCGGCCAGCCCCTGCTCGAAGGCGTTGATCTGCCGGTAGCGCGCGCGCCACACCGCCTCGGGGGCCAGCTGCCGCACCCGCACCGCCAGCACGTCCTCGTAGTGCGACCGGTTGAACACGCCGATCATGCCGCGCGGGGGGACCTGGGCGTGCACCCGCCAGAGGAAGTCGTGGCGCAGCTCCAGCGGCGTGGGTGGGCCGAAGGCGGCCACCCGCACGCCGATGGGGTTGAGCGCGCCCATGACCTTCTTGATGGTCCCGTCCTTCCCCGAGGCGTCGCGCCCCTGGAGCACCAGCAGCACGGCGTGGCGGCCGTCGGCGTGCAGCGCCTCCTGCAGCTCGGCCAGCCGCTCCTGCAGCCGTGCCGTGGCCTCCAGCAGCGTCCCCTTGTCGGGGGCGTCCGGGTGCCGCGCCGCCGCGTCCCCCAGGCGCACGGGGGCGCCCGGGTCCACGGGGCGCAGCAGCGCCTTGGCCCAGTCGCCGTTCACGAGGCGTCCGCCGAGGGGGGCTCCGAGGGCGCGGCCGGCGGCGACGCCGCGCGCCCCGTCAGCTCCTGCACGCTGATGGCGAACACCAGCGTGCGGGACGGTGTGGGGTCGTCCGCGGTGAAGGCGGCCGGGATGAGGGTGCGATAGGCCGCCACCGCGCGCGCATGCAGGTCGCGCTCCCGCGGGCCGTCGGCCGGGTCGGGGAACTCCACCCGCCCGTGCACCACCACGCTCTCCCAGTCGAACAGCGCGCGCACCACGTCCACCTCGAAGGCCACCCACGGGCGGTGCGCCAGCTGCGTCACCTTGGTGCCGCGCTGCGTGCGCCCGAAGATCCACCCGTCGCGGAACACGTAGTGCACCGGCTCCACGTCCACCTGCTGCTGGTGGCTGAAGGCCAGCCGCCCCACGGAGCAGGCGGCCAGCAGTGCCTCGCTGGCCGCGCGGTCCAGCGCCCGAAATTCCGGTTCCCGGCTCACGCGTCCTCCGTGCCGTCAAACGGCTCCATGTGGATGAGCACTCCCAGCACCCCCGGCACCCGCTGCCGGATGGCCCCCTTCACCGCGCCCGACAGGTCGTGCGCCGCCCGCAGTGACAGCGCGGGATCGGCCTGCACATGCAGGTCCACATGCATCGCCGACCCGGCGCGCCGCACCATGAGCTTGTGGATCGCCAGCACCCCGGGCGTGCCGGTGGCGGCCTGGGCCACCCGCTCCAGCACCTCGGCATCCGGCGCCCGGTCCATCAGCTCCGCCACCGCCGTGCGCAGCAGCGTCACGCCGTTCCAGACGATGACCAGCGCCGCCACCAGCGCCGCCCAGTCGTCGGCCGGCTCCCACCCGGGCCCGCCCAACAGCGCCACGGCGATCCCCACGAACGCCGCCGCCGAGGTGAGTGCGTCGGCCCGGTGGTGCCCGGCGTCGGCCGACACCACCACGCTGCCGGTGGCGCGCGCCTCGCGGGCCACCAGCCGCGCGAGCAGCTCCTTGACGGCCACCACGCCCGCCAGCACCGCCAGCGTCCAGGGGGCGGGGGCGTGGTGCGGCGTGCGGATCTCCCGCACCGCCTCGATGGCTATCCCCGCGGCGGCCCCCAGCATCATCACCGCCACCGTGGCCGCCGCCAGCGCCTCGGCGCGCCCGTAGCCAAAGGGGTACGCCTCGTCGGGGTCGCGGCGCGCAATCCGCAGCCCGCTCCACACCACGGCCGACCCCAGCATGTCGGTGGAGCTCTCGATGGCGTCGGCCACCAGCGCGTAGGAGTTGCCCACCAATCCGGCCACCAGCTTGGCCATGGCCAGCACCACGTTGGCCACCAATCCCAGCTGCGCCAGCCGCTGGGCGCGCAGCGATGCCGCCCCGGGATCGGGGCGATGCGGCACGGGCACTTCGGACGGAGCCATCATGACCGTGGCAATATGCCCTCGGGGCGCGAGGGTGGGAGCGCCCGCCGCTCCCGGCCTCCGCGTGGGGGGGCGGGAGTTGCCCCACCCTGCCCGGCCGGTAGTTTTCGGCCCATGCATTTTCTCCGTCCCCTGCGCGGGGCCGCCGTCGCGGTCCTGTTCCCGATGGCGGTTGCCGCCCAGAGCGCCGGCACCGTGGAGGTGGGGCTGTTTGCCCGCCACAACCTGTACGGCGACACGCTGCGGCTGGCCCCGGCCCCGGGGCTCGGGGCCCGGATGGGGGTGTTCCTCTTCCCCTCGCTGGCGCTGGAGGGCGACCTCGCCTGGGCCCGTCCGGGGGTGCGGAACCTCCCGGACACCGCCACCCTGCGGTCGGTGACCCATCCCCTGCTGAGTGCCCGCCTCACGTACCACCAGCGGATCGACGATCGGGCCCGCCTGCTGCTGGGGCTGGGGTACGCGTTCGACGCCTACACGGGCGATCGCACCGTGGCACCGCAGGGCGCGGGGCCTTCGGCACTCGTGGGGCTGCGCTTCCGCGTCACCGACCGGCTCGCGGCGCGGGCGGAGGGGACCGGCGCCTGGGTGGTGCACCGGCGGGGCATTCCGGTGGCCGTGCCGGCGCACGTCAACATTGGGGCGCAGGCGGGGGTCACCTGGCAGTTGTTCGGGCGTCCGCGCGACGTGCCGGTCCGCACCGACACCATTCGCGTGGTGCAGCGCGACACGGTGTACATCACGCGCATCGACACCGTGTACATCAAGGGCCCCGCGGGGCGGCCGGTGGTCGTGGGCTCGGTCAACTTCGCGCTCAACGGCCAGGAGCTCTCGCCCGAGGCGAAGAAGATCCTCGACCTCATCGCGGAGTCGCTGCTGGACCCTGTCAACCTCACGCGGACCGTGGCCGTCACGGGGAACACCGACGGCATCGGGAGCGAGCGGTACAACCTCAGGCTCGGACAGCTGCGGGCCGACCGGGCCAAGGCGTACCTGATGTCCAAGGGGATCGCGGCGGAGCGGATTCAGGCGCGCACCCAGGGGGAGAGCGACCCCGTGGCCCCCAACTCCACGGCGGACGGCCGCGCCACCAACCGGCGCGTGCTGATCATCCTGACCAACTAGCGCGTCCCGCCGGCGCCCTGCGGAGCGCCCGTTTCGTTAACTTTCGGGGGTGTCCGCCGCGCCCCTGCCCCCCGCCACCGCCGCGCCCAAGCGCCCCACCTGGTCGCACCGTGCGGAGTACGTGGCCACCCGCACCATCGTGGGGGCGCTGCGGCTGCTCCCCTGGCGCTGGGCCAGCGCCGTGGGGGGCGCCATCGGGCGCCTGGGGTACTGGCCGCTGGGGATAAGACGCGGCGTCACCGAACGGCAGATCGCCGCCGCCTTCCCCGATCGCTCCCCCGCCGAGGTGACGCGGCTGGCGCGGGGCAGCTTCGACTCGCTGGGGCGCACCTCCATCGAGACGGCGATCCTCCCCGGCACCTCGGCGGCCGAGGTGCTGGCCCGGGTGGCGTGGGTGGAGGGGTGGGAGTTGATGGAAGCGGCGTTGGCGGCCGGGCGCGGTCTCATCATCGTGAGCGGACACCTGGGGAACTGGGAGTTCGGGGCGGCCTACTGCGCGGCGCGCGGGGTGCCGCTGGATGTGGTCGTGCGGGGGATGGCCAACCCGCTTTTTGACGCCTACCTCACCCGTACGCGCCGCGAGGCGGGGGTGGAGGTGGTGCGTGACAAGGAGTCGGTGCGCCGCACCCCGCGCTCGCTGCGGGAGAACCGCGCGGTGGGGTTCGTGGCCGACCATGACGCGCTGGGGCTGGCCAGCACCTTCGTCCCCTTCTTCGGGCGGCCAGCGAAGACGCCCCGAGGTCCCGCAGTGTTCGCGCTGCGCATGGCGGTGCCGGTGGTGTTCCTGGCCGTGCTGCGGCAGCCCGACGGGCGCTACGGCGTGCGGGTGCTGCCGGTGACCGTGGATTCCACCGGGGACCGCGAGGCCGACGTGGACGCCATCGTGCTGCGCTACACGCAGATCCTGGAGGGGCTCGTGCGCGAGTCCCCGGCACAGTATTTCTGGCAGCACCGGCGGTGGCGGCGTCAGCCCGAGGGCACGCCGCCGCACCTGCGCGAGCCGTGATGATGGCGCGGTCGCGTCGCGCGTGGTGGCGCCCGCCGGCGGCCACGGTGCGCCGCTGGCGGCGCCGGCTGCTGTGGGGGGCGCTGGCGGTGGCGCTGGCCCCGGTGCCCGTGATCCTGCTGCTGGCCGTGGTGCAGCCGCCGGTGACCACCGTGATGCTGGCGCGCGCCGGGAGCCGCCTGTGGGAGGGGGAGCGCCCCGTGTGGCCGCGGCGCGTGCCGGTGAGCGGGCGGGCCATCGCCCCGGCGCTGCGGCGCGCGGTGCTGGCCTCCGAGGACGACCGGTTCTACCTGCACCACGGGCTGGACCTGGTGGAAATCGAGAAGGCGCTGGAGCGGCGCAAGGCCGGAGGGCGGTTGCGCGGCGCCTCCACGCTCACGCAGCAGGTGGCCAAGAACCTCTTCCTGTGGAACGGGCGCTCGTTCGTGCGGAAGGGGATGGAGCTGTACCTGGTGCTGTGGCTGGAGCTGCTGCTCTCCAAGGAGCGCATCCTCGACCTGTACCTCAACCTCGCCGAGTGGGGCCCCAACCATTTCGGTGCGGAGGCGGCGGCGCAGCATCATTTCCGCAAGCCGGCCGCGCGGCTCACCCGCGACGAGGCCGCGCGGCTGGCGGCCATCCTCCCCGCGCCAAGGCGGTGGTCGCCCAAGGGCGCGGTGGCCAGCCGACGGGCCGCCGTGGTGCTGGAGCGCATGCAATTCGCGCCGCCGCGCCCCGAGTGAGGGGACGCGGCAGCGCGGGGGTGTGACGGGTCAGGCGGGGCGGCTCAGGTGCCGATGACCAGCCCGCCGTCCACCCCCAGCACCGCCCCGTTGATGAACGCCGCCTGCGGCGACGCCAGGAAGCAGTAGGCGTTGGCCACATCCTCCGGGGTGCCCAGGCGCCCGGCGGGGGTGCGCTCGGCCATCTGCGTCAACACGGGCGCCGGCATCTTGGCCGTCATGTCGGTGGCGATGAACCCCGGGGCGATGGCGTTGACCGTGATGCCGCGCTTCCCCAGCTCGCGCGCCCACACCTGCGTCATGCCGATGACGCCGGCCTTGGTGGCCACGTAGTTGGTCTGCCCGAAGTTGCCGGCGCGCGCCACCACCGACGTGGCGTTGATGATGCGCCCGCCCCCGCGCGCCAGGAGGTGCGGCACCACCGCCTGCGTGCAGGTGAAGACGCCGGTGAGGTTCACCGCCACCACCGCCGCGAAGTCGTCGGCGCCCATGCCGCCCGCCACCGCACCGTCCTTCACCTTCACAAGCTGCGCGTCGCGGGTGATGCCGGCGTTGTTGATCAGGATGTCGATGCCGCCGAAGCGCGCCACCGTGGCCTCCACCGCCCGGGCCACGCTCTCGGCCTGGGTGACGTCGGTCTCCACGAACAGCACCTCCAGCCCCTCGCGCGTGAGCGTGTCGGCCGCGGCGACGCCCGCCGCCGCCACGCGGTCCCACAGGGCCAC
>JBILED010000106.1:0-8939 GCA_044352305.1 Gemmatimonas sp. | reverse complement strand
GACGTGCCGGGGGAGTTTGCCGGCTCCACCGCCGCCTGCGGCGTGATCGTGGTGTGGACCACCAACGGCCGCGCCCCGCGCCGCAAGTGACGACGCGCGGGCGCCTCCCGCGGGCGCCCTACGCCGCCGCGGGCGCCCCGAACCGGTGGTCGCGGCGCACCAGCGTGAGGATGGTGTACACCGCCACCGCCTCCGCCCGCTGGTTGCGCACCTCCACGTCCCACGCCACCACCCCCTGCGGCACCACGTCGGCCGGCAGCTCCTTCACGGTCTTGGTCTTCACCGTGAGCCGCACGTGGATGCTGTCCCCGGGGTACACCGGCGCCGTGAAGCGCAGCCCCTCCAGCCCGTAGTTGGCCATCACCGGCCCCAGCACCGGATCCACGAACAGCCCCGCCGCCGCCGACAGCACGAAGTAGCCGTGCGCCACGCGCCCCGCGAACACGCCGTGCGCCTGCGCCGCCTCGCCGTCCATGTGCGCGTAGAAGGTGTCGCCGCTCAGCCGCGCGAACGCCTCGACATCCTCCAGCGTGATCAGTCGCGACGCCGTCACCAGCGTGTCCCCCACCTCCAGCTCGTCGAAGCTCTTGCGGAAGGGGTGCACCGCGTCGCCCCGCTCGGGGGCCCCCTTGGTCCACTCGCGCGTCACCGCGGCCACCACCGCCGGGCTCCCCTGCAGCGCCACCCGCTGCAGGTAGTGCGACGCGCCGCGCGCGCCCCCCAGCTCCTCGCCGCCGCCGGCGCGCCCGGGGCCCCCGTGCACCAGCCCCGGCAGCGGTGAGCCGTGCCCGGTGCTCTCCTTGGCGCAGTCGCGGTCCAGCACCAGGAAGCGGCCGTGCGCCGACGCCGCCCCCAGCACCACGTCACGCGCGAACGCCGCGTCCCGGGTGACCACCGAGCCCACCAGCGACCCGCGCCCCATCCGCGCCAGCGCCACCGCCTCGTCGGCGCCGCGGTAGGGCATCACGGTGTTCACGGGCCCGAACGCCTCGATCTCGTGCGGCTCCGGGCGGCGCAGCGGCTCCGCGCAGTACAGCAGCTCGGGCGCGAAGAACGCCCCGGCCTCGCGGTCGGCGCCCACCACCGCGAAGTCGCCGCCCCCCACCACCCGCTCCGCCCCCTGCCGGATCCGCTCGGCGTTGGCGCGCACCGCCCCCACCTGCCGGCGCGAGGCCAGCGGCCCCATGCGCACCCCCGCCGCCGTGGGCGCGCCGATGGTGGTCCCCGCCAGCCGCGTCCCCAGCGCGGCGATCACCGCCTCCTCCAGCCCCGCGGGGACCAGCGTGCGGCGCACCGCGGTGCACTTCTGCCCCGCCTTGGAGGTCATCTCGCGCGCGACCTCCTTGATGAACAGGTCGAACTCCTCGGTCCCCGGCACCGCGTCCGGCCCCAGGATGCAGCAGTTGAGCGAGTCCGCCTCCATGTTGAAGCGCACCGCGTGCCGCACCACCGCCCCCCCCGCCTTGAGCCGCTGCCCGGTGGCCGCCGAGCCGGTGAACGCCACCACGTCCTGCTCCTCCACGTGGTCCAGCAGGTCGCGCGGCTCGCCGCACAGCAGCTGGATGGCCCCCGCCGGCAGCTCGCCGGTGTCCAGGATGGCCCGGAACACCGCGGCCGCCAGGTGGCTCCCGTCCGGCGCCGGCTTGACCACGCAGGGCACCCCGGCCAGCAGCGCCGGCGCCAGCTTCTCCAGCATCCCCCACACGGGGAAGTTGAAGGCGTTGATGTGGACAGCCGCGCCCTCCAGCGGCACCAGCAGGTGCCGCCCCACGAAGGTGCCCCCCTTGGACAGCGGCTCGGTGGGGCCCTCCACGTGGAACCGCTCGTTGGCGAACTCGCGCCGCCCGCGGCTGGCGAAGGCGAACAGCGTGCCGATCCCCCCCTCGATGTCCACCCACGAGTCGGGGCGCGTGGCCCCGGTCTGGTACGACAGCGGGTAGAACTCCTCCTTGCGCGCCATCAGCGCCGTGGCGATGCGCTTGAGCATCAGCGCGCGCTGGTGGAAGGTCATCGCCCGCAGCGGCGGCCCCCCCACCGTGCGCGCGTGCGCGAGCACCGCGCGCAGGTCCAGCCCCTCCGTGGAGCTCTCGGCCAGCGGCGCGCCCGTGACGGCGTCCAGCAGCGGCGTGAAGGCACCGGTCCCCTCGATCCACTGGTCGAAGGCGTAGTTGGCGAGGCGAAGCATGGCGGAATCCCGGATGGTGGAGTGACAGGCGGTCAGGCGCGCTCGAGGAGGAGGGCGTACCCCTGCCCCACCCCGATGCACATGGTGCAGAGGGCGTAGCGGCCGCCCGTGCGGCGGAGCTGGCGCGCGGCGGTGAGCGCCAGGCGCGCACCGCTCATCCCCAGCGGGTGCCCCAGGGCGATCGCCCCGCCATTGGGGTTCACCCGCGGATCATCGTCGGCCACCCCCAGCTGGCGCAGGCACGCCAGCGCCTGCGCCGCAAAGGCCTCATTGAGCTCGATGACGTCCACCTGGTCCAGCGTGAGCCCCGCCAGCGCCAGCACCTTGCGCGTGGCGGGCACGGGGCCGATGCCCATGACGCGCGGCGGCACGCCGGCCGACGCCGCCGCCACCACGCGCGCCAGCGGCGCCACCCCGAGCGCGGACACCGCCGCCGCCGACCCCAGCAGCAGCGCCGCGGCGCCGTCGTTGAGCCCGCTGCTGTTCCCCGCCGTCACGCTCCCCTGCCCGTCGTGCCGGAACGCGGGGCGCAGCGCGGCCAACCCCTCCAGCGTCGTGTCGGGGCGCAGGAACTCGTCGTCCGCCACCACCACGGGCGCCCCCTTCCGCGGCGGCAGCTCCCCCGGCCAGATCTCCTCGGCCAGCCGCCCGGCGGCGCGCGCGGCCGCCGCCTTCTGCTGCGAGCGCAGCGCAAACGCGTCCTGGTCGGCGCGGCTGATGCCGTGCTCGGCGGCCACATGCTCGGCGGTCTCCCCCATGCTGTCGGTGCCGTGCGCCGCCTGCATCCGCGGATTCACGAAGCGCCACCCCAGCGTGGTGTCCACCAGCTGCTGGTCCCGCGCGAAGGGGGCGCCCCCCTTGGAAAGCACATAGGGCGCGCGCGTCATCCCCTCCACGCCGCCGGCGATCACCAGCGACTGCTCGCCGGTGCGGATGGCGCGAGCCCCCTGCCCCACCGCGCTCAGCCCCGAGGCGCACAGCCGGTTCACCGTCTCGCCGGGCACCGTGACCGGGAGCCCCGCCAGCAGCGCCGCCATGCGGGCCACGTTGCGGTTGTCCTCCCCGGCCTGGTTGGCGCACCCCAGCAGCACGTCGTCGATGGCGGCGGGGTCAAAGGCCGGCGCGGCGGCGGCCACCTGCGCCACCAGCCGCGCGATGGCGTGCGCCGCCAGGTCGTCGGTGCGCACGCGGGACAGGGCGCCCCCAAGGGCGCCGATGGGGGTGCGCCCCCCGTCGATGAGGTACGCGTCGGTCATGCCGTGCCGTCCAGTCAAGGTGAGTGCCGGGTCAGGCCGGCGTGCGGGGAGTCAGCAGCGAGGCCCCGGCGCGCACCAGCTGCCGCAGTCGCACGCTGGGGCGGTAGCGCGGATCCCCCGTCTCCGCCTGCAGCGCCTCCAGCCGCGCCAGCACCGTGGCCCCGCCCAGGTCGTCGCCCCACGCCAACAGCCCGCGCGGATAGTTCACGCCGGTGGTCATCGCCAGCTCCACATCCTCCACCGAAGCGAGGCGCAGGTGCACCGCCTCCACCGCCTCGTTGACCAGCATGGCCAGCACGCGGTCCACAAGGGCCTGCCCCAGCGCCGCGTCCTCCACCGGCGCGGGGGCCTCGACCCCCGGCGCGTGGTCGAAGAAGCCGCGGCCGCTCTTGCGCCCCAGCCACCCCGCCTCCACCAGCCGCTGCTGCGCCAGGCTGGGGCGATAGCGCGGGTCGCCGAAGGTGCCGTCGTACACCGAGCGCGTCACCGCGAAGTTCACGTCCAGCCCGATGAAGTCCATCAGCGCGAAGGGCCCCATGCGGAAGCCGCCCACCGTGCGCATCGCCCAGTCGATGGTGGCGGCGTCGGCCACCCCGTCCTCCAGCAGCCGCAACGCCTCCCCGTAGAAGGGACGCGCCACCCGGTTCACCAGGAACCCCGGGGTGTCGGCCGCCTGCACCGTGACCTTCCCCCACGACGCGGCCAGCGCCCGCGCCGCCGCCGTCACCGCCGGCGCGGTGGTGATGGCCGGGATCACCTCCACCAGCGGCATCACCGGGGCCGGGTTGAAGAAGTGCACCCCCACCACCCGCTCCCGGTGCGTGCAGCTCCCCGCCAGCGCGGCGATGGACAGCGACGACGTGTTGGACGCCACGAGCGCGTCGGGCGCCACGATCCCCTCCAGCGCACGGAACAGCGCCTGCTTGGCCTCCAGCCGCTCCACGATCGCCTCGACCACCACGCCGCACGCCGCGAAGGGCGCCAGCGCGGCCACGTCAGCGCCGGCCACGTAGGTGATGCGCCCCAGCACCGCCTGCGCGTCCGCCTCGGCGCGCCGCCCCTTGGCCACCTCGCGCGCCATCGCCTCGGCGTGCCCGTCGCGGGCCCGTGCCAGCGCGGCGGGCGCCGCGTCGGCCAGGAGCACCGCGTGCCCGTGCGCCGCCGCCACCTGCGCGATCCCGGCCCCCATCGCCCCGGCACCCACCACGCCGATCACCGGCCGCGCCGCCGCCACCCCCTCAGCAGCCACGGTACACCGGCGCGCGCTTGGCCAGGAACGCCCGCACCCCCTCCTCGTAATCCGCCGTGCGCCCCGCCTCCCGCATGGCCGCCGCCTCGACCGCCAGCTGTGCCGCCAGCCCGTTGGTGGCGCTGGCCAGCAGCGCGCGCTTGGTGAGCCCGAAGCCGCGCGTGGCCCGCCCCGCCAGCCGCTGCGCCAGCGCCCGCACCACCTCCGCCAGCTGCGCCCCGGGGACCACGTCCCAGATGAGCCCCCACGCCTTGGCCTGCGCCGCCGGCAGCTTCTCGGCCAGGAAGAACAGCCCCGTGGCCCGCTGCAGCCCCGCCAGCCGCGGCACGAAGTACGTCCCGCCCGTGTCGGGGATCAGCCCCAGGTTGGCGAAGCTCTCCACGAACGCCGCCTCCTCGGCGGCAATCGTGAGGTCGCAGGCGAACGCCAGGTTGGCCCCCGCCCCGGCTGCGGTGCCGTTCACCGCGCACAGCACCGGCTTCTCCAGCGAGCGGATCGCCAGGATGAGCGGGTTGTAGCACTGCTCCACGAAGTCGCCGATGTCCGGCATCGGCCCGTCCCCGTCGGGGAGCGCCTCGGCCAGATCCTGCCCCGCGCAGAAGGCGCGGCCGGCCCCGGTGAGCACCACGCAGCGCACCGTCTCGTCGCGGCGCGCCTCGTCCAGCGCGGCCAGCAGCGCCTCGGCCATGGCCCGGGTGACGCTGTTGAGCACCTCGGGACGGTTCAGGGTGAGCGTGAGGACACCGCCGTCACGCGCCACCAGCAGGGGAGGGGTCGTCATGCCCCAAAGCTAGCAGGGCGCACCCGGCCACACGACGGCGCCGCCGCGACTCCCCTCGCGACTCCCCCCGCGCCGCGCACGCACCCAGATTACCCCGCCATGCCCGCCAAGTCTCCGCCCCGCCCGCGCCCCGCCGCCGCCCCCGCCCCTCTCGCCCCGCTGGCCGGGATCGACTGGCGGCGCGTGGCGTACCACGCCCTGGCCTCCCGCACGCTGGACGACGTGGAGGAGGCCACCAACCGGCAGCGCGCCAGCGTCCCGCGCGACCACGTGGTGCTGTACCAGTTCTCCGCCCGCGGCCACGACGTGACCCAGGCCATCCTGGGGGCGCTCCTCACCGGCGAGCGCGACGGGGTGGGGGCCTACTACCGGGCCCGACCGCTGCTGCTGTCCGTGGGGCTGCCGTTGGCCGACGCATTGGGGAGCCCGCTGGGGCGCGCCGGCGGCTTCAGCGACGGGCGCGACATCGGCGTGGTGTGCAACCTCCCCAACCCCGCCGGGTGCGTGGTGCTCCCCATGGCCGGCGACGTGGGCTCGCAGTACACCCCGGCCGCCGGGTGGGCGCAGGCCATCCAGTACCACGCCGGGACCCTGGGCGACCCGCGCTGGCAGGGCGCCGTGGCCGTGGCGCTTGGGGGAGACGGCTCGGTGGCCACCAGCGGCTTCTGGGCGGCGCTCACCATGGCCACCACCCTGCGGCTCCCGATGCTGTTCTGCATCGAGGACAATGGATTGGGGATCAGCGTGCGCGGGGACATGCAGACCCCCGGCGGCGACATCACCCGCAACCTGGCCAGCTTCGGCAACTTGCGGCAGCACAGCGCCGACGGCAGCGACCCGCACGCGGCGGCCTCGGCGCTGGCCGAGGCCGTGGCGCACGTGCGGGCCGGCGAGGGACCGGCGCTGGTGCGCCTCACGGTGCCGCGGCTCTCCAGCCACTCGGGCCCCGACAACCAGCGCGGTTACCGCACCGACGAGGAGATCGCCGCCGACCTGGCCCGGGATCCCCTGCCGCGGCTCAAGCAGTATCTCGTGCCCGCCCTCCTCGACGAGGCGGGGTGGACGGCGCTGGAGGCGGAGGTGGCGCACGACGTGGCCGCGGCGCTGGCCGAGGCGCGGGCCCGCCCGCACCCCGCACCTGACACGGTGGGTGACCACCTGTACGCCGACGACCGTCCCGGGGTCCCCGAGGCCATGGGTGGGCTCTCCCGCGCCGAACGGGAGGCGCTGGGGGGGACGCCGGTGCCGGCGGAGGGGGGCGAGCGGCTGCGCTTTGCGGAAGCGGTGCGGCGCACCCTGCGCCACGAACTCGCGGTGAACCCCAAGGTGGTGGTGTTCGGCGAAGACGTGGGGCGCAAGGGCGGCGTGCACCTCGTCACCGAAGGGTTGCAGAAGGAGTTCGGCGAGGCGCGGGTGTTTGACACGAGCCTGTCGGAGGAGGGGATCATCGGGCGCGCGGCGGGGCTCGCGGTGAGCGGGCTCGTCCCGGTGGCCGAGATCCAGTTCCGCAAGTACGCCGACCCGGCCACGGAGCAGCTCAACAATTGCGGCACCCTGCGCTGGCGCACCGCCAATCGCTTCGCGTCCCCCATGGTGGTGCGCATGCCCGGGGGCTTCGGCAAGGACGTGGGCGACCCCTGGCACAGCCTCAGCGACGAGGTGCGCTTCGCGCATGCCTATGGATGGCAGGTGGCCATCCCCTCCAACGCCGCCGACGCCGTGGGGCTGCTCCGCCAGGCGATGCGCAGCCCCAACCCCACCATCTTCTTCGAGCACCGGTCGCTGCTGATGACCGGCGAGGGGAGCGCCCCGTACCCCGGGGACGACTACGTCCTGCCGTTCGGTCAGGCACGATTGGTGCGGGAGGGAACGGAGGTCACGGTGGTGACCTGGGGGGCCATGGTGCACCGGTGCGTCGAGGCGGCGGACCGGCTGGGGACGGCGGCGGAGGTGCTGGACTTGCGCACCATCGCCCCGTGGGACCGGGAGGCGGTGCTGGCGTCGGTGCGGCGGACGGGGCGGTGCCTGGTGGTGCACGAGGACAACCGCACCGCAGGCTTTGGCGCCGAGGTGGCGGGCGAGGTGGCCGAAGCGGCCTTCTGGCATCTGGACGCCCCGGTCCAGCGGCTGGCCCCCCGGGACATCCCCATGCCGTACCACCCCGCCCTGCTGGACGCGGTCCTCCCCGGGGTGGATGCCATCGCGGCGGCCATCGAGGCGCTGCGCCGGAGCTGATCCTCCCGGGGAACGGTCGGTGGACGTGACGGGGACGGGAGGCACGGCGGCGGGCCTCGCCGTCGCGCCCCCGTGACGGGGCGGGTGAACCCGCCTGATGCGTTCGATCGCCCCGTCGTGTATGCTTCAGCACGGTTGGTCCGGGGTGCGGCGTTGCCGAGGTGGCGCCGACCCTTTTTCCTTGGCCCCTCCACTCTCGCCATCCATGCGGACTTCCAAGATCCTCCTCGCCCTCGCGGCGACGACCCTCTCGGCCCAGAGCGCGGCCGCGCAGGGCCCGCTCGAGCGCATCAGCCTGGGCGTGTTCGGCCAGTACACCAAGCTCTCCGACGACCTCCGGATGGACAACGTGGCCGGCGTCGGTGGGCGCGTGGGCGTGTCGATCTACAAGTGGCTCGGGGCCGAAGCCGACATCAATTTCGGCAGCACCAAGGCCAACCGCGCCCCCAACGAGTCCATCACCTACCGCCCCTTCCGCACCCTGCTCACGCTGGGCGTGCCGCTCTCCGACCAGGCCAAGGTCATCCTGGGGGCGGGCTACGTGAACTCCATCTACGCCGGGCGCTCCACCGCCAATGAGTACGAGGACGGCGTTGCCGGCCAGTTGGGGATCCAGCTGTGCGGGAGCGGCAAGTGGGGCTTCCGTGCCGACGGGCTCATGGACTACATGCCCTCCCCCAACGAGCAGGGGCTGGATGGCACCTCCACCAATCTGGGACTCCGCGTGGGCGCCACGTACGCGCTGCGCGGCAACTGCGGCGACGCGCCCCCCGACTGGGCGCTCAAGCTCTCCCCCGCCGAGCGCACCGTCCCGGCCGGGCAGTCGGCGGAGTTCACCGCCAGCGCCGCCACCATCAAGGGGAAGCTCATCCCCATGAAGGACGTGACCGGGATGGCGTGCACCTCCAGCGACAACAGCGTCGCCACGGTGGACAACAGCGCCAAGGTCACCGCCGTCAAGGCGGGGTCGGCCACCATCACCTGCTCGGGCACGTGGAAGAAGATCGTGCGCAACGCGAGCGCCCGCGTCACCGTGCCCGACTGGAGCTTCGGCGTGACGCCGGCCAGCCAGTCGCGCGAGGTGGGGCAGTCGGCCGCCTTCACCGCGTCGGCCAAGGACTTTGACGGGCGCGATCTGGGCGCCGCCGAGTGGATGGCGATGCCGTCGTCGGTGGCCTCGGTGAGCAACGGCTCGGCCACCTGCCTCGCGGCGGGCTCGGCGCGGATCGTGGC
>JBILED010000105.1:0-8959 GCA_044352305.1 Gemmatimonas sp. | reverse complement strand
GCGCGGCACTTGGGGGCGCCGCCGCCGCCCCACTCGTCGCTGAACAGCATCTTGGTGCCGTCGTTGCTGAAGGTGGCCGAGTGCCAGTAGGCGAAGTTGGAGTCGGCCACGGCGTCGAGGCGCACCGGGTTGACCGGGTCGCTGATGTCCAGCAGCAGGCCGTGCCCCTCGCAGGCGCCGCCGGCGAGGCCGAGGGCGGGGTACACGGTGATGTCATGGCACTGCGAGCGCTCGCTCACCGCGCCATCCCCGCCGCCGCCGGGGGCGGCGGCGAACATGCGGTTCATGACCCCCTGGATCCCGCCGCGCAGGGCGGCGCTGTCCGCGCCGGTGGCCACGCCGCTGCCGCCGCGGGCCTTCACGATGGAATCCAGCGCCATGCGGACCAGCTGCGGCGGGACCACCATGTCCGCGCCCGACTGCGGGTTGCGCGCGATGAAGGCGCCGGCGGCGCGGGCGCGCGCCAGCTGCGAGGACGCGGCCTCCTTGTCGGCATCGGAGAGGCCGTGGCGCGGCGGCTCCTTGAGGCCGGTGAAGATGTTGGCGCGCCCGACGACCGCCGCCTTGGACGGGTCGGCGAGCGGCACCTTGATGATCTCGATGCGGAGGCGCGACGAGCTCGCGTCGGAGGAGGCCACGTCGCCCGCGCACCCGGCCAGCTCCGCCGAGGGGCGGATGGAGGAGGAGCCGGAGACGTAGATGTAGACGTTCTGCTTGTCCTTGGGGTCCTCGAGCACCGTGTGCGTGTGCGAGCCGCGGCACGTCTGCACGTTGGCCACCAGCTTGGGCGCCTTGATGTCGGTGATGTCGAAGACGCGCACGCCGCGCATGCGCTGGCTGCTGACCGTCTCGCGCACGCCGCCGGGCGCGCAGTCCACGCGGCCGTTCTGCGCCTCGGCGGACATGAACATCAGGTTCTTGTACACCGACACGTCGTTCTGCGAGGCCGGGCACGCGTACGCGGTGACCAGCGCCGGCTTGGCCGGGTTGCTGATGTCCCAGATGACGGGGCCGTTGTAGTTCCCCTGGATGACGTAGTTCCCCGTGAAGGCCAGGTCGGAGTTGGTGATCCCCAGGAAGCCCGCCGGGGAGACCGCCTTGGAGGTGACCTTGAGGTTGGAGACCGCCTCGCCGGCGTCGAAGAGCCCGGCCTTGAGGGCGTTGCGGGGGTCGGAGGCGGGGGCGGGGGCGGGCGCCGGGGTGGGCTTGGCGCCGCTGCAGCCGGCCACGGCGGCCAGCGCGGCCACGGCGGCCAGCCGGCCCAGCGCGGCGGGGAACGGAAGGGTCATGCGGAGTCCTCGAAGGTGAACGGGCAGGGTGGAACGGGAACTACGGCTGGGGGGGCGGCGGCAGGTGCCCCATCTCGAGCAGCATGGTGACCATGCGCTTGATCTCGGTGGATTGGTCCACCTCGACGTCGTTGGCGAACTTGAACACCGTCTCGTCCTGCCCTGCGCCCGGGGCCTGGAAGAGGGTGCGCACCATCCCCACGGCGCCGCGGTGGTGCTGGATCATGTAGGTGAGGAAGAGCCGGTCGAAGTCGGGGCCGCGGGCGGCGTCCAGCTCGGCCAGCTGGGCGTCGGTGAGCATGCCGGGCATGGTCATGGCGCCCATGGCATGGCCGGCGTGCCCCATGTCGTGCCCCGCGTGCGCCCCGCCCGCGGCGCCGGGCATGGTGACGGCACCGGTGGAGTCCACCGCGGGGGCGGGGCGCAGCCGGTCGGTCAGCCACGTCTGCATGAGGCGGATCTCGTCCGTCTGCGCGTTGATGATGCGCGCGGTGAGTCGCTGCACCGCCGGCGAGGCGCCGTGCGAGGGCGCCCACCGGGAGATCACGATGGCCTGCGCGTGGTGGTGGATCATCCCCGTCATGAAGTCCACGTCGGCTTGCGTCCACGGGTAGCGGAGGCTGTCGGCGCGGGCGCGGGCGATGGCGCCGGCCTCGCCCATCTGGAAGACCGGGGCGGCGGACCGGGCGGAGGCGCAGGCGCCCAGGGCCCCCGCGCCCAGCGCCACGGCCAGCAAGGAGAGCAGTCGGGAGGTCATCCGTGAAAAATACTGTCGGGAGCCCCCGCGCGGATGCAGGTTGGGGGGATGCCCCCTCTTCGCTCCCTCCTGCCGGCGGCGTGCGCGCCGGCCCGTGCCCTGCTGGCGGCGGGCCCCCTGGCGTGCCTGGCCGCGGCCTCCGCCCCGCTGGCGGCCCAGGCCGCCCCCTCGACCCTGCGAGCCCAGCAGCTGCGCGCGGCGCTCCCCCGCGTGGACTCGCTGCTGCAGGCCTTTGCCGCCCGGAGCCGCGTGCCGGCCATCGCGTACGGCGTGGTGGTGGACGGGCGGTTGCTGCACGTGGCGGCGGCGGGGGTGCGGGACGTCCCCGCGGCGCTGCCGGTGGACACCGGCTCGGTGTTCCGCATCGCCTCCATGTCCAAGAGCTTTGCCGCCGCGGCGATCCTGCAGCTGCGCGACGCGGGGCGGTTGCGGCTGGACGACCCGGCCGAGCGGTACGTCCCCGAGCTGGCCATGCTGCGGTACCCCACCACCGACGCGCCGAAGATCACGGTGCGCCACCTGCTCACGCACAGCGCCGGCTTCCCCGAGGACAATCCGTGGGGGGACCAGCAGCTGGCGGCCACCGAGGCGGCGCTCTCGGGCATGGTGCGGGCCGGGATCCCCTTCTCCACGGCGCCGGGGACGGCCTACGAGTACTCCAACCTGGGGTTTGCGCTGCTGGGGCGCATCGTGCGGAACGTGAGCGGGATGCCGTACGCGCGGTACCTGCGCGAGCGGATCACGGGGCCGCTGGGGATGGGGTCCACCTTCCTCGAGGCGCGCGACGTCCCGGCGGCGCGGCTGGTGAAGGGGTACCGGCTGGAGGACGGGGGGTGGCGCGAGGAGCCGCCGCTGGCGGACGGCTCGTTCGGGGCGATGGGGGGGATGCTCACCTCGGCGGCGGACCTGTCGCGGTGGGTGGCGTTCCTGCTGGACGCGTTCCCGGCGCGCGACGGGGCCGATTCGCCGGTCCTCTCGCGGGCGTCGCGGCGCGAGATGCAGCAGCTGGCGCGCTTCGGCTCGGCGTCGGCGGTGCGTGGCGCCGACGGGGTGCCGGTGCTGGCGGCCGGCGGGTACGGCTACGGCTTGCGGGTGTCGGCCACCTGCCTGTCGGGGCATGTGGTGGCGCATTCGGGGGGGCTGCCGGGGTTCGGGTCGCTCATGCAGTGGCTGCCGGAGGCGGGGGTGGGGATCATCGCCATGGGGAGCCTCACGTACACGTCGTGGGGGACGCCGGTGTCGCAGGCGCTGGCGCTGCTGGCGGAGACCGGGGGGACGGCGCCGCGCGCGCCGGTGCCGTCGCCGGCGCTGGTGGCGATGCAGCAGCAGGTGACGGCGCTGGTGCAGGAGTGGCGGCAGCCGCTGGCCGACAGCGTGGCGGCGATGAACCTGTTCCTGGACGAGAGCGCGCCGCGCCGGGCGGCGGCGATCGCCCGGCTGCGTGACGCCGCCGGGGGGGCGTGCCGGGCGGAGGGGCCGCTGGTGGCCGAGAACGCGTTGCGCGGCGAATGGACCATCCGCTGCGCGACGGGGGCGTTGCGGGTGGCGATCACGCTGGCGCCCACCGCCCGTCCGGGGGTGCAGTTCCTGGCGGTGCGCCCGATGGCGGCGGGGGAGACGCTGGAGAAGCCGCGGAGTTGCCGGTAGGGGCCGGGGACCTGCGCGTTTCGGACCCCGCCCCGTGGGGGCGGGGCGTTGCTTGCCGTCCGCCCGTCCAGTCTATTTCGCAGCGCCAGCACGCTTCGGCTCCGCCCGCACTCCTCCGCCCCAATGGCCACGCCCCCTCCCGTCCCCGCCGAACGGTCCGAGCTGTCCCTGCTGCGGCTCCTGCTGGATGCCGGGCGCCAGTTCAACTCGGCGCTGGCGTTCGACGAGATCGTGCAGGTGGTGATGGACCGGGTGATCGCCGAGTTGCGCGCCGAGCGCGGCGCGCTGTTCGTGCTCAACGAGGACGGCGTCCTGTCGCTGGCCTCGGCGCGGGGGATCGACCACCGGGAGATTGCGGGGTCGGATTTCGCCGTGTCGCGCGGGCTGCTGGACCAGGTGGTGTCGACGCGCGAGGGGGTGCTCACGTCGAACGCCATGCTGGACCCGCGCTTCGCCGCGTTCGGGAGCGTGTCGCTGCACGCGCTGCGCTCGATCCTGTGCGTGCCGGTGCTGTTCCGCGGCACCCTCACGGGGCTGCTGTACGTGGACAACCGCATCCGCGACGGCCTGTTCGACGAGGGGAGCCTGAAGCTGCTGCAGGCGATCGCGGAGCAGGCGGCGGGGGCGATCGAGAACGCGCGCTTCGACCGGATGCGGCGCGAGGTGATCATGGTGCTGGCCAACGCGATCGAGGCACGCGACGCGTACACGGGCGGGCACGTGGAGCGGGTGTGCGGGTACAGCCTGGCGACGGGGCGGCAGCTGGGGCTCGCCAGCGCGGAGATGCACGAGCTGGAGGCGTGCGCGATCCTGCATGACGTGGGGAAGATCGGGGTGCCGGACGCGGTGCTGCACAAGCCCGGGAAGCTGACGCCGGAGGAGCGCACCGTGGTGGAGGCGCACGCGACGCTGGGGGGGGAGCTGGTGGCGCCCATCGGCGTGTCGGGGCGGGTGAAGCGCGGGGTGGCCGAGCACCACGAGAAGTTCGACGGCACGGGCTATCCGGCGGGGAAGCGGGGGACGGACATCGAGCTGTATGCGCGGATCGTGGCGGTGGCCGACACGTGGGACGCGATGACCACCGACCGTCCCTACCGGGCGGCGCTGTCGGCGGCGGTGGCGGCCGCGGAGCTGCGGCGGTGCGCGGGGACGCAGTTCGACCCGGCGGTGGTGGAGGCGTTCCTGGCGGCGCACGGGGAGCCCGGGGGGCGCTGAGGGCTGTTCCCTAAGGGGAACGGCGGTGGCGGGGTGTTGCCGACGGCCCCGGGCGGTCGTCGCTGAGGGTCCCCCTTGACTCACTGCTCCCGGATCCTTCCGCCGCGTGCCCCTCCCCGATTCCCTCGTGCCTGCGTCCGTGGCGCCGCTGCCGGAGGGGCGTGCGCCCCTGCGTGCCGCGGTCGGGGACCAGGACCGGCTGCGGATCCGGGTGCTGTTCTTCATTGCCGCCGGGTGCGGGGCGCTGATGCTGCCGCTGGCGGCCTTCCGGTGGAGCGCCGGGGCGCATTCGCGGGCGCTGTTCAACCTGTTCCTCGCCGTCGTGTGCTTTGCGCTGGCGGCCGGGCTGCACCGGGCGAAGCGGCTGGGGGGGCTGGGGTGGGTGATGGCCGCCGTGCCGTTCCTGGGGTCGGTGGTCACGCAGCTGATGGAGCGGGACACCGTGGCCGCGTGGGTGTTTCCGTGCCTGGTGACGTATTTCGTGATCTTCGGGCGTCGCACCGCGACGGTGGTGGCGGGGGTCAACCTGGCGGTGCTGGGGGGGCTCACGGCGGTGGTGCTGCGGGCGCCGGCGGTGCAGCTGGTGGTGCTGCTGGTGTCGGCCAGCTGGACCGTGGGGCTGATGATCGCGCTGGTCACCGAGGTGGAGCAGAAGCAGCGCGAGATCGAGCGCCTGGCCACGAGCGATCCGCTGACGGGGACGGGGAATCGGCGGGCGCTGACCGAGGCGCTGTGGCATGCCCGTCGGCAGCTGGCCCGGCAGCGGGAGGAGGCCAGCCTGGTGCTGCTGGACCTGGACCACTTCAAGACGGTGAACGACCGGCACGGCCACGAGGCGGGGGACCAGCTGCTGGTGGAGCTGACGCGGCTGGTGCGGTCGCGCATCCGCGACGCGGACCAGCTGTTCCGCTACGGCGGCGAGGAGTTCGTGCTGTTGCTGCGGCACACGCCGCTGGACGGGGCGGAGCGGATGGCGGAGGAGCTGCGCGGGCTGCTGGCCTCGCAGCTGGTGTCGCCGGGCGGCGGGGTGACGGCGTCGTTCGGGTGCGCGGAGCTGGCGCCCGGGGAGGAGCCGTCGGAGTGGCTGACCCGGGCTGACGCGGCGCTGTACGCGGCCAAGGGGGCGGGGCGGAACCGGGTGGTGAGCGCGGGGCCGCGCGCGCCTGGGGGCGACGGGCGCGCGGCCGGGCACCCTTCCCTCGTGGCGGTCCCGTGACAAGGTTGAAGACATGCCGCCCATGTCCCGCCCCAGCAACCTCGGCCGCTTCGCGATGGCGTACGTGCTGGCCGGGGGGCGCGGCTCCCGCCTGTACGAGCTGACCGACCGGCGCGCCAAGCCGGCGGTGTACTTCGGCGGGAAGACGCGCATCATCGACTTCGCGCTCTCCAACGCCATCAACTCCGGCATCCGGCGCATCGGCGTGGCCACGCAGTACAAGGCGCACTCGCTGATCCGCCACCTGCAGCGCGGGTGGAACTTCCTGCGCCCCGAGCGGAACGAGTCGTTCGACATCCTGCCGGCCAGCCAGCGCGTGTCGGAGACGCAGTGGTACGAGGGGACGGCGGACGCGGTGTACCAGAACCTGGACATCATCGAGTCGTACCACCCCGAGTTCATGGTCATCCTGGCGGGGGACCATGTGTACAAGATGGACTACGAGCTGATGCTGGAGCAGCACGTGGACCAGGGGGCGGACGTGACGGTGGGCGTGCTGGAGGTGCCACGGCGCGAGGCCACCGGGTTCGGGGTGATGCAGGTGGACGCGGCCGACCGGATCACGGAGTTCCTGGAGAAGCCCGCCGACCCGCCGGGGCTCCCCGGGAACCCCGAGGTGGCGCTGGCGTCGATGGGGATCTACGTGTTCCGCACGCGGTTCCTCTTCGACCTGCTGCGGGAGGACGCGGCCACGCCGTCGTCGTCGCGCGACTTCGGGAAGGACCTCATCCCGCACGTGGTGCGGCACGGGAAGGCGGTGGCGCACCGGTTCAGCGCCAGCTGCGTGAAGGGGGCGGCGGAGGCGGAGGCGTACTGGCGCGACGTGGGGACGGTGGACGCCTACTGGGAGGCGAACATCGACCTGACCAACGTGGTGCCGGCGCTGGACCTGTACGACCGCGACTGGCCCATCTGGACGTACGGCGAGATCACGCCGCCGGCCAAGTTCGTGCACAACGAGGAGGGGCGGCGCGGGCAGGCGCTCAACTCGCTGGTGTCGGGGGGGTGCATCATCTCGGGGGCGTCGCTGCAGCGCAGCCTGCTGTTCACGAACGTGAAGGTGCATTCGTACGCGTCGCTGGACCACGCCGTGGTGCTCCCCGAGGTGGAGGTGGGGCGCGGGGCGCGGCTGCGCGGCGTGGTGGTGGACCGCGGGGTGCAGATCCCCCCCGGGCTGGTGGTGGGGGAGGACGCCGTGGAGGACGCGCGGCGGTTCCGCCGCACCGAGAAGGGGACGGTGCTGGTGACGCAGCCGATGGTGGACGCGCTGGCCTAGCCGGCGCGCACGTGCGCGCTCACCCGCGGGCGAGCGCCGCGGCGTGGCGGTACACCGCGCCGTAGGTGGCGGCGGCGCGCGCCCAGCCGTGGTCCTCGCGCATGCCGCGGTCGCGGAGCAGCGCCCAGCTGGCGGGGTCGCGGTAGGCGGTGAGGGCGCGCCCGATGGCGGCGGCGCACTCCCCGGCGTCCACGGGGTGGAAGCGGAAGCCGTTCCCCTCCCACCCTTCGCGCACGGTGTCCTCCAGCCCGCCGGTGACGCGCACCACCGGCACGCTCCCGTAGCGCAGCGCGATGAGCTGCCCCAGCCCGCACGGTTCGAAGCGCGAGGGCATGACGAAGAGGTCGGTCCCCGCGTAGATGCGCTGCGCGAGGGCGGCATCGAAGCCGGTGCGCAGGGCGATGCGGTCCGGATGCGCGGCGGCGGCGTGGCGGAAGGCCGACTCCAGGGCCGCCTCCCCCGACCCCAGCACCACCAGCTGCGCGTCGGTGTCGCGCAGCAGCCAGGGGAGGGTGTCGAGCAGCAGGTCGAGCCCCTTCTGCGCCACCAGCCGCGAGACGACCCCCAGCAGCGGGCGCCGCGGCGCGTCGTCCCACCCCAGCTCCTGCTGGAGGGCGCGCTTGCACACCGCCTTCCCCTCCGGGGCGTCGGCGTCGTAGCGCGCGGCCAGGTGCGGGTCGGTGGCGGGGTTGAAGGCGGCGGTGTCGAGGCCGTTGAGGATCCCCACCAGGCGGTCGTGGCGCGCCTCCAGCAGCCCCTCCAGCCCCTCCCCGTAGGCGGCGGTGCGGATCTCGTGCGCGTAGGTGGGGCTCACGGTGGTGAGCACGTCGGCGGAGGCGAGCCCGCGCGCCAGGAAGTTGAAGGCGCCGGCCACGCGCGGTCCCCAGCGCTCCTCCAGCATCCCTCCCTCGGTGAGCCCGGCGAGGGCCAGGGTGAAGGGGTTGAAGCGTCCCTGGTAGGCGAGGTTGTGGATGGTGAGCACGGTGCCGATGCGCCCGACGGTGTAGGCGTGCGTGCTCTTCATGTAGTGCGGCACCAGGGCGGCGTGCCAGTCGTGGGCGTGCACCACGTCGGGGATCCAGCCGTGCACCTCGCGGCGGTGCTGGAGGGCGGCCAGGACGCCCCGCGCGAAGAGGATGAAGCGGCGGTCGTCGTCGCGCTCGCCGTAGATGGCGGGGCGGGCGAAGGCGGCGGGGATGTCCAGCAGGTACAGCGGCACCGGCTGGTCGGCCGCGCGCCACACCCGGCACTCCTCGGCGCGCTCCCCCACGGGGAGGAAGGTGGCGGCCACGGGCCCCTGCACGGCGAGCCCCTCGTCGCGCAGCCGCTGGTAGCAGGGCATGAGCACGCAGACGTCGTGCCCCGCGGCCTGCAGCGCGGCGGGGAGGGCGCCGGCCACGTCGGCCAGCCCCCCGGTCTTGACCAGCGGGGCCACCTCGGCGGCCACGAACAGGATGCGCATGGGGGGCTCCGGGGGGGCGTTACGCGGGCGCGTGCGCGTGCGCGGCGGCCAGGGCGGCCGGCAGCTCGGCGGCGAGGTCCTCGACGGCGGCGTCCAC
>JBILED010000104.1:0-8967 GCA_044352305.1 Gemmatimonas sp. | reverse complement strand
ACATCTCCACCACGCGCCCCAGCCGAAACCCCAGCAGGATGGCCCGCTTCACCCATGGCACCGCCCGCCACCGGCCGTCCGCCCCGCGCTGCGCGGCGCGCACCTCGCCGGACTCCAGCAGCGTGAGGGCGCGCTCGAATAGCGCCTGCGCGTCAGCCGGCAGTGCGGCCCCCGCGTCCAGCAGGTGCGGATCCCCGAGGCGCGCTTCCAGGTCGGTGATGGTGTAGGGCATGGGCGTGGGGAGTGAAGGATGGAAACGGTCAGCCGTCGAGCGCGCCGGCGCCCTGCAGCGCCTGCCGCACGGCGTGGCGATGCGCGTCGGCCAGCGGGACGAGCGGCAGGCGGAGGACGTCGGCCATGCGCCCCTGCAGCGCGAGCATGGCCTTCACCGGGATGGGGTTGGACTCGAGGAACGCCGCCTCGACGACCGGCGCCAGCCGCGCGTCAATCGCCCGCGCTGCGGGGAGGTCGCCCCGCGCCATGGCCGCGCACAGCGCCGCCACCAGCGCCGGCACCGCGTTGGACACCACGGAGACCACGCCGTCGCCCCCCAAGGCCATCACCGGCAAAGTGAGGCCGTCGTCGCCGGAGAGGACGGCGAAACCCTCGGGGCGGCCACGCAGCAACTGCGCAACCTGCGCCAGATCCCCCGACGCCTCCTTGAGCGCGACGAACCGCGGGTCATCGGCCAGCGCCAGGGCGGTGGCGGGCTCCAGGTTCACTCCCGTGCGCCCGGGAACGTTGTACAGCACGATGGGGAGCGGGCACGCGTCGGCGATGGCGCGAAAATGCGCGAGCAGCGCCCGCTGCGGCGGCTTGTTGTACATGGGCGTCACGTGCAGCAGGTGCGTGGCGCCCGCGGCCCGCATCGCCAGCGACAGGGCGATGGCGCGGCGCGTGTCGTTGCTGCCGGCCCCCGCCACCACCGGGACGCGCCCGTTCACCTGCTCCACCGTGACCTCCACCACCCGCCGGTGCTCCTTCGACGCCAGCGTGGCCGCCTCGCCCGTCGAGCCGCACGGGACCACGAACTGCACCCCCTGCCCCACCTGCCACTCCACAAAGGCTCGCAGCGCCGTCTCGTCCACGCGCCCGTCGGGGGTGAAGGGGGTGGCGAGCGCGGTGCCGCACCCGGCCAACGGATGCGGTGCGCGCGGCGTCATGCCACCTCCGGCATGAGGGTGGGGAGGACATCCCGCATGGCGTACAGCCGCGGCGCACGCCCCGCGGCCAGCCACCGCGCCGCCGCGAGCGCCCCGTCGGCAAAGACCCGCCGGTCGCGGGCCTCGTGCTCCAGCCGCAGCTGCTCGAAGGGGGCGTCAAACAGCAGCGTGTGCGTCCCGGGGACGCTCCCCACCCGCACGCTGGTGACGGGCACCGCCTGCCCCAGCGCCGGCTCCACCCGTTCCCGGATGGCCAGCGCCGTGCCCGACGGGGCGTCCCGCTTGGCGGCGTGGTGCGTCTCCACCAGCGCCGGGGCGAACCCCTCCATCCCCCGCAACGCGCGCCCGGCCGCCTCGGCGAGGGCGAGGAACAGTTGCACGCCCACCGAAAAGTTGGGGGACCACAACGCCGGGCAGCCGTGCGCGGCCACCGCCGCCTCCAGCGCGCCGCGCTCGCCCTCCCAGCCGGTGGTCCCCACCACCACCGGGCACCCCAGCGCCAGGCAGGCGCGCGCGTTGGCCACCGCGGCCCCGGGCTGGGTGAACTCGATGGCGACCTGGGCGCCGTTGAGAAGCGCCAGCGTGAGGCCGCCGGCCAGCTCCGCCGCGCCCAGCCGCGCCACCACCCGCACCCCGCGATCGGGGGCCAGCGCGTCCAGCGCCCGCCCCATGCGCCCCATCCCGATGAGCGCGACGGCCACCGGCGCCGCGGCCACCGGTGCCACCGCCCCCGGCGCCGCGCCGCTCACGCCGCCGCCCCGAAGAAGGCGCGGTGCATGCGCTCCATCACCGGCACCACGTGCGCGTCGTCCACCACCACCGTGAAGTTGATCCCCGTGGCCGAGAGCGAGGCCATATGGAGCGGGACGCCGCCGATGGCGGCCACCAGCCGGGCGATCGCCTGGCTGTCGTCCGCCATCCCGGCGCCGACCGCCGCGATGATCCCGCGGTCCCGCTCCACCGCCACCTCCCCCAGGGCCTCCAGCTCCACCACGATGGCGTCCAGATGCGTCACGTCGTCCACCGTCACCGAGATGGACACCTCCGAGGTCGTGACCACGTCCACCGAGGTCCGGTGCCGCTCGAACGCCTCGAACACCCGGCGCAGGAAGCCGTGCGCCAGCAACATGCGCGCGCTGCGGAGGCGAACGACCGTGGCCCGCCGCTTGGAGGCGATGGCGCGCACCGCGTGGCGGGGCGCATCGAAGGTGATCTCGGTCCCGGTTCCCTCGGGGCGCCGCGAGTTCAGCACGTACACCGGGATGCCCCGCTCCACCGCCGGCGCGATGGTGCTGGGGTGCAGCACCTTGGCGCCGAAGGCCGCCAGCTCGGCCGCCTCGTCGAAGCGGATGCGTTCGATCAGGCGCGCCTCCGGGATGATCCGGGGGTCGGCGGTGAGCATGCCGTCCACATCGGTCCAGATTTCGATGGCCTCCGCCCCCACCGCGGCCCCCACCAGTGAGGCGGTGTAGTCCGAGCCGCCGCGCCCCAGCGTGGTGGTGACGCGCGCCGCCGTGGCGCCCACGAACCCGCCGAGGACCGGGATGCTCCCCTCGGCCACGCGGGGGAGCAGCCGCGCGGCCGCCGCCTCGGCAATGGCCGCCGGCTGCGGCTCGGCCCGCGTGAACTGGTCGTCGGTGCGCATCACGTCGCGCGCGTCCACGTGCACGGCCGGCAGCCCCTGATGCCGCAGCGCCGCGGCCACCAGCTGCGACGAGAGCAGCTCGCCCAGGGCGGCCACGGCATCCAGCGAGCGCGGCGTCAGGTGCCCCAGCGTGCGGAAGGCTTCGGCCAGGTGCGCCAGCTCGTCGAACCCGGCCCCGATCTCCGCCACCAGGTCATCCG
Source organism: Gemmatimonas sp. (assembly GCA_044352305.1). Classification (GTDB taxonomy): domain Bacteria; phylum Gemmatimonadota; class Gemmatimonadetes; order Gemmatimonadales; family Gemmatimonadaceae; genus Gemmatimonas. Next base: position 5,959 of record JBILED010000104.1, on the reverse strand, counting down.
CCTCACGAGACCCCGCCAGCAGCCGCCCGGCCTCCCGCAGGTGTCGGGCACGCAAACGCTCCGTGATCTCGAGCGCCTCCAGCAGCTCGCCGGCCGCCGCCCGGTGCGCCACCTCCAGCAGCTGGTTCGTGGCGCCCCCCAGCGCCGACACCACCACGATCGGGCGCCGGGCCAGGCGCCCGCGCACGATCTCCCCGACCCGCGTGATCGCCTCCGCATCCTGCACGGAGGTCCCGCCGAACTTGCAGACGATCACGCGGCGGGCCCCGCGCCGGCCAACCCGCCCGCCAGCCCACCGGCCACCAGCAGCTCGGCGTTCAGGATGGAGCCGCCCGCCGCCCCGCGCACCGTGTTGTGCCCCATGGCCACCAGCCGGAGGTCCAGGAGCGGGTCGGGACGCACCCGCCCCACGGTGACCGCCATGCCGCGCCCGGCCATCGCATCGCGGCGCGGCTGCGGGCGATCGGGATCGTCCCGCACCACCAGCGGCGGCTGCGGGGCGCTGGGCAGTTCCTGCACCGCCGCCCAGCCGCGCCATCCGCGCAGCACCTCCAGCGCCTCCGCCACCGTGGGACGCCGCTCGAACCCCACCGACAGGCAGGCCGTGTGCCCGTGCTCCACCGGTACCCGGTTGGCGTGGGCGCTGGTGACAATGGGGGCGGGCACGATGACGCCCCCGTCGAGCGTCCCCAGCAGCTTCGTCAGCTCCGTCTCGATCTTCGGTTCCTCGTCGCCGATGTAGGGGATCACGTTGCCGAGGATGTCGAGCGACGGGACGCCGGGATACCCCGCCCCGGACACCGCCTGCAGGGTGGCCACCACCACCTGCCGCACCCCGAACGCCGCGTGCAGCGGCGCCAGGGCCATGGCCACCACGGTCACCGCGCAATTGGCGTTGGTCACGATCCCGCCGGACCACCCGCGCAGCTCCCGCTGGCGGGCCAGCAGCGCCAGATGGTCCCCGTTCACCTCCGGGATCACCAACGGGACATCGGCGGCCATGCGGAAGTTCTTGGCGTTGCTGAGCACCAAGCGCCCCGCGCGGGCAAAGGCCGCCTCCACCTCCCCCGCCACGCTGCTGTCGAGCGCGGAGAACACCAGCGGGGCCGACACCGCAGCCGGGTCACAGGGACGCACCACCTGCTGCGCGACCGCCTCGGGGAGCGTCCCCTCCAACCAGCGTGCCACGTCGCCGTACTGGCGCCCCGCGCTCCGCTCGGACGCCGCCACCTCGGCCACCGTGAACCACGGGTGGTCCGCCAGGCAGCGGATGAAGGTCTGGCCAACCGCGCCCGTGGCGCCCAGGACGGCCACGGGGATGGGCGATGCGGGAACGTTCATGAGCAGGCCAACTGGGTGGAGGAAGCGCACGACCGCGAAACCACCACAGTACAATGCTGAACGCGCATGCGGGTTCCCCGTCGCGACCGCCCGGCCGCGCCCCGTGCTGCGCGGTGCGTGCTAGTTTCCCCGCATCCCGCCGGGCCCAAGGCCCTCGCCAGCCGCCCGCCTCCTCCACGTTCCCCGCCCCGCCCATGCCCCCTGCCCAGGACACCCGGGACGCCGGCCTGCTTCGCGCCGTTGGTCCCCTGGGATTGGCCGCCGCCATCGCCAACGTCACCATTGGCGGCGGCATCTTCCGCCTCCCCTCGGTGGTGGCCGAGAGCCTGGGCCCGGCGGCCCCCGTGGCCTACATGGTGTGCGCCTCGGTGATGGCGATGATCGCCATGAGCATCGCCGAAGCCGGCAGCCGCGTGTCAGCCACGGGGGGGCCGTACGCCTACGTGGAGACCGCCTTCGGGCCCTTCGCCGGCTACCTGGTGGGGGTGATGACCTGGATGATCGGGGTGACCGCGGTGGCGGCCGTGGCGAACGTGTTCATCGACAGCCTCGGGGCGATCGCCCCGCCGTTTGCCTCGCCGGCGGGGCGGGCGGCCGGTCTCGCGCTCGTGTTCGGGCTGTTCGCCGTCGTCAACGTGGTGGGCGTGCAGTACGGGAGCCGCCTCAACACCCTCACGGTCGTGCTGAAGCTGGTGCCGCTCGTGCTGCTGGTGGCGCTGGGGGTCGGGGCCATCCAGCCCGCCAACCTGGCGGTGACCGAGGCGCCCACCGTGTCCAGCATCACGCGGACGTCGATCGTGCTGCTCTTCGCCTTCACGGGAGTCGAGAGCGCGATGGTCCCCGGGGGCGAGGTGCGCGACCCGTCGCGGACGGTGCCGCGCGCCATCCTGATCGGGATGAGCGGCATCACGCTGCTGTACCTGTCGGTGCAGCTGGTGGCGCAGGGGGTGCTGGGACCGGAGCTGGCCGCCTCGAAGACGCCGCTGGCCGACGCGGCCGGCGTGGCGATCGGGCCCTGGGGACGCCAGCTGCTGCTGGTGGGGGTGGTGATCTCCACCTTCGGCTACCTCAGCGGCATGTCGCTGGCCTCGCCGCGCTCCCTGTACGCCTTCGGGCGCGACGGCTACCTGCCGCGCGCGGTGGCGGCGATCCACCCCCGGTTCCGGACGCCGTGGGTGGCGGTGATCGTCCAGCTCACCCTGGTGTGCGCGCTGGCGATCAGCAGCAGCTTCGGGGCGCTGGCGGTGATCTCCAACGTGGCGGCGCTGCTGGTGTACTTCGGGTGCGCCGCGGGGGCGTGGCAGCTGCGAAGGCTGGGGGTGCAGGAGCCGGGGACCACGCCGTACCGCATGCCGGGGGGCGCCGTGATCCCGTGGGTGGCGTGCGCCGCCATCCTGGGGCTGCTCACGTCGATCACGGCGGCCGAGTGGCTGGTGCTGGCGGAGGTGGCGGGGGTGGCCACGGTGGTGTTCGTGGTGGCGCGGCGCCGGGGACGCGGCACGGCGGGCGGGGGGGGGCGCGGCACCGGGGGCGCGTGACGCACGGAGGCGCCGCCCCTGTCGGGGGCGGCGCGGCGGGGTGCCCGGGGCGGGACTCGAACCCGCACGCCCTTGCGGACTGGGGTTTTTAAGACCCCTGCGTCTACCATTTCGCCACCCGGGCCCGAACGCGAAACGGGAGCGCCATGGGCGCCCCCGTCCGATGCTACAGAGCGGGAAACGGGACTCGAACCCGCGACCCCAACCTTGGCAAGGTTGTGCTCTACCAACTGAGCTATTCCCGCGCACACCGGGGCGCCCCACCTGAGCGACGCCCCAACGGAATGCTACCGCGATGGCGCAGGGGCGACAAGCGGGGTGCACGCGCCCCCTGCGGGCCCTGTCAGCCCCGCTCCCCCTGCGCCTGGGAGGCGTACCACACCGTGGACGCCAGCAATCCCGCCAGCGCCGCGTCCCCCCCGTTGGCCACCGCCCGCCCATCGGCATCCACCTGCTCCGCCGCCAAGCCGTTGTCCAGCGGGGCGCGTCGCAACCAGGTGAGCACCTCCCGAGCGTCGGGGCCCACCAGGCGCGCCAACTGGGCGTGCAGCCGCCCCTCCCCCGCCCCCACGTGGCGCACCGTGCGGTGATACAGCGTATCGTCCCGGTCGACCGCCTCATACACCGGAAGCCACACGGCAGACCCCACCGGGTCGTCGTCCAAGGCGGCCTGCCCGGTGAGGTCCACCGAGGTGGCCAGGCGCGCCTTTTCCCCCCGATCCACGGCGAAGTGGCGCCGGATCGCCGCCCGCACCCCGGCGGGATCCTGCACCTCCGCCGCCGCCTCTTCGTCCAACGTCCGCCGGAACACCTCCAGCGCCTGTGCCACGACGGCATTGCCGTGCAGGGTGAACGGATAAGTGGCCGGTGCCCCGGACAGCGTGACCTCGGTGGCGTACAGCGGCACCCGCTCATCCTTGCGGGCGGCGATGTCCTCGGCGGCCAGGTACAGCGTGTCCGCCACCACGGGATCCTCCACCACCTGGTCGTCCTCGGTGTCCCGGATGTAGCGGTCGGTGGCGATGGCGTAGGCCGCCGCCCCCTCCAGGCTGAAGCCGGGCTGAAACAGGGTGCCATCGAGATAGTGGATCCCCTGCCCCGGCGCATAGCCGTGCAGCTCGCACGCGCGCACCAGCAGCTCGCGCGCCAGCCCCGCGTCGGCCAGCTGGACCGCGGGCAGGGTCCACATGAGCGCCTCCCAGTCGCGCGCCGTGCACCCCATGGCGTGCCAGGGCGCCCGGGAGCGCACGAGGTAGTAGTGCGCGTCGTCGAGCCCGCGTCCCACGGCGTAGAAGTACGCGAACAGCAGGTTGCGGTTGAGCAGCCGATCGAGCCCGTCGTTGCCCGTGGCCTGCTCCAGCGACGTCAGCGCTTCGCGCGTGGCCGACAACAGGGCGCGCCACCCGCGGCGGCGCAGCACCGCCACGGTGGCCTCGGCGCCATCCCGCTCGGGGCCCACGGCAAAGTAGAAGGCGCACTGCGCCGCCCCCCCGGCCGGCGCCGTGATCGTGCGCCGAATGGCGAACCGGCAGGGCTCGGTGGACGGTTCGTCCGGCGCCTCCAGCTCCGCCGGGCCGTCACTGCCGATGGCGATGGCCGCCAACCCGGGGAGCGCCGTCCCCTCCAGCACCAGCACGCCATCGTCCCCGGCCCGCACCACATGCGGATCGGCAAAGGGGCGCGGGGTGCGCACCCGCTGCTGCCGCAGCCCCAGCGTCCCTTCCAGCGCCACCTCCACGGTGACCGCCTGCGCCCCGCGGTTCTCCACCGCCAGCATGTACACCGCCCCCGCCATGTCGGCGTCGCGGCCATAGGGGGCGAAGACCGTGCCGCGCACCACCAGGGTACCCAGCGTGCAGGTGAAGGTGGGGAGCCACCCCACGGCGCGCTCCCACGCGATCCCCTCGGCGGCCAGCAGGCGCACCTCCCCGTCCACGCGAATGACCGGCACGGCCAACGGGGGCCCGGCGCGGGTGGCGAAGTCGGGGCCGCCCGCGAACTCGATGGCGGCCCGGGCCCCCCGATGCAGCACTCCAAGGGCATGGATGGCCCCATCCGCCGGATTGATGCAGGGGATGGACAGCCAGTGGTTGCCGGTGATCTGCCAAGGGATGGACGGAATCTGCACGACGCGGGGAGCTGGGACTGACGATCAGGAAGGGTGCGTTGACGCCCCCGGGATACCGGGCTAATCTAGCCGGTTGCCCATGTCCGAGCCTCCCCTGTCCTCTCGTGGGCGTCCGCGCCCTGGTTGTCCCCCCGTCTCGGGCGCGACACGCCGACCATGGGCGGCTCGCCGAGGGGCGCTGGTGGCCATGCTCCTCGGTTCGCTGGCGGGACGGTCCGCCGGCGCGCAGGCGGTGGCGGGGAGCGGCGACGACGCCATTCCCCTGCCGCGCGGGACCACGCGCATCTCGGTGGGCGGCCTCTGGAACGACCACGCCGACCGCTTCGTCGCCCGCGGCGGTGGCACCGGTCGCGGCCCCTTGCGACGCGAGCCCTTGCTGGCGGCGTTGGCCACCGAACAGGCGGGGAGTGGCCTGTTCCCCCAGCTGCTGGCCGCGGAAGGCGCGTTGCAGTCCCTCACCGGGAACAACGCGCTGCAGCTGTCCCTGGGGCCCCTGCAGGCCCTGGGTGATGTGCGGCAGAGCATTGCCCCCATCGTCGTGGAGCGCGGCCTCACGCGACGGCTGGGCATCCGCGTCGTGGTGCCCTATGTGGAGTCGCGGGACAATGCCCAGCTGCTGCTCAACCGCAGCGGCACCGGCGCCACGGTGGGGGTGAACCCGGCGTTCGGCACCACGGGGGCCACCGCCCGGGCTCAGAACGGCGCGCTGCTGCAGGCGGTGGACTCGGCGCGTGGCGCGCTGTCGGCAGCCATCGCGCGCTGCCAGGGAGGCGCCACCACCGGCTGCGACGCCATCCGTGGCGACCTGCCCGGCGCGCTGGCCACGGCGCAGCGCGCCGGGGCGGTGCGTGCGGCGCTGGCCACGGTGTACGGTACCGCCACGCAGGGCGGGGCGCCGGTGGTGCCCGTCAAGGGCTCCTCCTTGGAGGCCGCCGTCACGAACGCGCTGGCC
>JBILED010000103.1:0-8970 GCA_044352305.1 Gemmatimonas sp. | reverse complement strand
GGGCAGGCGTTCTTCCCCGCGTGGGTCGTGGACCAGCCGTTGCCGGCGCGCATCCTCCCGTCACGGGGGAGCAGTGAGACCGGGTGCGCCGCCGTGGCGCGGCTGCGGCGCGAGGGGTACGACTGGCACGACCGGGTGGCGGGGATGCCGGTGCCCACGCTGCTGGTGCACGGCACCGCCGACCTGCTGTCGATTGCCGAGGCGCACCGCACGGCGTCGCTGTTGCGGGAGGCGCAGGTGGTGCCCGTCGCCGAGGCGGGGCACAACCCGTTCTGGGAGCAGCCGGCGCGGTTCTTCGGCGCCATCGAGGGGTTTCTCTCGGCGCCGTAGGGGCGGCGCGCGGGGGGCGCGGCTTAGCGGCGGCCGGGGTCGTCCGGTGCGGGGGCGGTGGGGTGGTCGCGGGGGGCCACCAGTGCGGCGCGCTGCTGGAGCGCGCCGCCGCGCCGCAGCTGCAGGCGCAGGGTGGTGCCCGGGACCAGGAGGGCCGGATAGGACACGGCGTGGTCCCGGAGGTCGAGACCATTGATGGCCACGAGCGTGTCGCCGGCCTGCACGCCGGCGCGCGCGGCGGGGGAGCCGGGATCCACGGCCTCCACGACCGGCGGCTCGCAGTGGCTCACGTAGAGGCCGTCGGGGTGCAGGGTGCGCAGCTGCGCCCCGGAGAGGGTGAGCCCCAGGTAGCCGGTCGCCTCGGCGGCCGGCTCGCGCAGGGCGCGGTCCATCGTCTGGATGCGCACGGACACCTGCGGCCCCCAGCTGCGCAGGGGGAGCGGCCCCGCGTCGCCGCGTGCGAGGGCGGCCAGCACGGAATCGATCTCGCGCTGCAGGACGAGGACGCGCCGCCGCTCCCCCTGAAGGGTGGGCCGCTGCTCCACCAGCTGCTCCACCAGGCGCTGGGCGGCGTCCAGCTCGTCGCGGAGGCGGAGGAGGACGATGCCGTCGGGGTGCCTGGCGGCCGGGGAGGGGCCGGCGGGGATGGTCTCGCAGCGGTTGGGGGGGAGTCGCCGCACGAGCAGCACCTGCTGTGACCAGCCAGCAGCAGGCCACAACAAGGCCAGTATCAGCGCAACAAAAGGAGAGCAACGAGACAGCATAGCACGATCTCCTGCTTTAGTAGCGCACCAGCTGGTGCGACACCGGCAGCGTTCCCCCAAGCGCCCGCAGCGCCGCCTCACGCGCCGCATGCGCCGACTCCACCGATCGCTGCAGCACCGGGTCCCCCGGCGCCGACGCCAGCGCCGCCTGCGACGCCGCCAACAGCCGGTCCAGCGCCGCCACCCGCGCCCGCGTGCGCGCCAACGGGTCCGTCGGCTCGGAGTCTCCCCCAAACACGGCCGGATCCCCCGTCCACGGCACCACCGCCCCATCCCCCAGGTCGGCGGCCACCATCCGGCGCGCCTCCGGCGCGGCCAGGAGCACCGCCCCACCAGCTTCGGCGGCGCCAGCGGCACCAGCGACACCGGCGACACCGGCGGCACCGGCGGCACCGGCGGCATCGGCGGCGCCGGCGGCATCGGCGGCATCGGCGGCGCCGCCAAGGCCTACGCCCGCTCCCCCGCCGCGCACCAGCAGCACCGCCGCCGCAGCCACCCCCACCAGCAGCGCCATCCCGCGTGCCAGCCGCCGCGGAACGCCGGGGGCTCCATGGCGCCCCGTCCCCCGCCCAGCCCCGGGCGCCAGTGTCGGCGCCGAGTCCCGCAGCAGCCCCTCGGCGCGCAACCGCGGCGCCAGCGCCTCCCAATACACCAGCGGCGGCGCCTCCGACGACGCCGCCGGCGCGGCACGCCACACCTCCGTCAGCCCCACCACGCGGCCGATGGCCGCCACCTCCCCCTGGCACCCCGCACAGCGCCGCAGGTGCGCCAGCTCCGGCAGCGTCCCCTGCCCCGCCTGGCACGCCGCCAGCCGGTCGGGCGCCAGGTGCTCCCCCACCGGTCGGTCAGGACGCCGCATCGGCACGCCCCTCCCCTTCGGCAGGCGAGGCCGGGTCCATCAGCGGGGCCAGCAGGCGCCGCAACCGCGCCCGGGCCTTGAACAGCTGCGACTTGGAGCCGCCCGCGGTGATCCCCAGCGAGGTGGCAATCTCCTCGTGGGTGTACCCCTCCACGTCGTGCAGCACGAACACGGTCCGCGCCCCCGCCGGGAGGCGTTGCACCGCCCCCTCGATCGTCTCGGCCAGCAGCCGTCGGTCGGCATCGTCCCCCGGCACCGCCACCGTCTCCTCCAGCAACGGCTGCACCCCCGCCTCGCGGCGACGCACGCCGCGCAGCGCGTTCAGCGTGCGGTTGACCGCCAGCCGGTGGATCCAGGTGCGCAGCGAGGCCTCCCCGCGCCAGCTGGGGAGGGCGCGGAACAGCTGGATCCACACCTCCTGCGCGATGTCCTGCGCCAAGTCAGGGTCCCCGGCCAGCCGGCGCACCACGGCGTCCACCTGCGCGGCATGACGGTGCCACAGCAGGCGCATCGCCGGTTCGTCGCCGGCGACGGCGCGGCGCACCAGGGCCGCGTCGGTCACCGGGTCGTCCACCGGAGCTGGGAAGGGATCGTGGGGCGAGAGGCTCACGTGCGCTTGGACACCAACTTGCGATGGGAGGTTTCCTGCCGTGCCGACCGGCTGCGCAGGAGACGGTGGCCTCCCCTGTGGCGCGGTGGCGCCCGCCGCTGCATAGTGGGGGGGAGAGGCGGGGGCGGGGAATCCCCGACCGCCACAGCGCCCCCCGGGAGCGGGGGTGTGACCTCCTGCCCTCCACGGCGTCCCCCCGAAGGACCCCCTCTGCCATGCTCCCCTTCCCCGCCCTTCTCCTCCCGTGGCACCTGGCCGTGGCGCCGGTGCCCCCCCGTCCCGACCCGGACCCCGATCGGCCGCGCGTGACGGCCGCAGCGCCGGCTGCCGTGGGGATGTCGGAGGCGCGCCTGGCGGTCATCGACCGGGTGCTCGCCCGCGGCGTGACCGCTGGCGGGTTTCCGGGGGCGGCCGTCATCGTGGGACGACGCGGGCGCGCCGCCGTGGCCAAGGGGGTGGGCACGCTGGATTGGCGCGCCGACGCGCGCGTGGACGTGGACGAGACCGTCTACGACCTCGCCTCGCTCACCAAGGTGGTGGCCACCACCACGGCGCTCATGGTGCTGTTCGACGAGGGGCAGGTGTCGCTGGACGCGCCGGTGTCGCGCTACCTGCCCGAGTACACGGGTGGCATGCGCGACCAGGTGACGGTGCAGCACCTGCTCACGCACCGCGCCGGGCTCCCCGCCGGACTGGAGCTGTGGAAGCGGGTGACCACGCCGGCCGACGCGCGCGCGGCGGTGCTGGCGGCGCCCATCCGCTGCGCGCCGGGGCGGTGCTACGAGTACTCCGACCTGGGCGCCGACCTGCTGGGGTTCATCATCGAGGCGGTCAGCGGCGAGCCGCTGGACCAGTTCGTGACGCGTCGCGTGTTCACGCCGCTGGGGATGACCCACACCCGCTTTGGCGTCCCCGACGGCTGGCGGGCGCGCACCGCGCCCACCGAGGTGGCCCCGCCGCGCGGCTACCCGCTGCGGGGGGAGGTGCACGACGAGAACGCCTTCATGCTGGGGGGCGTGGCCGGGCACGCCGGGCTGTTCGGCACGGCGGCCGACCTGGCGGTGTTTGCGCAGATGCTGCTGGAGGGGGGACGCCTGGGGACGGTGCGCATCGTGGCCGATTCCACCGTGGCGCTGTTCACGCGGCGCACGGCGGGGCGTCGCGCCCTGGGGTGGGACACCTGCGACGGGCTGGCCGGGTGCGGCACGCAGATGTCACCGCGCGCCTTCGGGCACACGGGGTTCACCGGCACCTCGCTGTGGATCGACCCCGAGCGCGACCTGTTCGTGGTGCTCCTGACCAACCGCGTGCACGCCGCCCGCGTGCGGCGCCCCTCGCGGGTGATTGCCGACGTGCGCAACGACGTGGCCGACGCGGCGGTGCTGGCGGTGATCGACGCGCCCGACGGGGTGCCGGCGATGCCGTCGGCGTTCCGCTTCGAGTCGGCGCGCGACTGGAACCGTCCGCTGCGCAGCGCGCGCGGCCGCCGCAGCGCGCGGCGCGCGTCATCGGCGTCCAAGGCGGCAGCCGCCGCGAAGGCCACCGCCAAGGTGCCGCCGGCCAAGAAGGCCACCGCCGCCAAGGCCACCGGCAAGAAGACCGCGTCCGCGTCCGCGAAGAAGACCGCCTCGGCAGCCACCGGATCCCGCAAGAAGGGCGCAGGCACCGGCTGACCGCACATGCCCCCGCCGGCGGGTTCGGATTAGCTTTCGCGGATGGACGAGACCCTGCCAGCCGATCCGGAGACGCCTCCGGGTGCGTCCCCGACGGCTGCGGCCGACGTGGCCGCAGTCGCCCCTGACGATGCCGCCGGCGCCGGGGCCAGCCCGCTCGCCGATCAGGCGCGGCTGGTGCTCCGCCGCGTGAAGGACCCCGAACTCAACCTCAACATCGTGGACCTCGGGCTCATCTACGAGATTCGCGCCGACGGGGACGCGATCACCGTGGACATGAGCCTCACCTCGCCGGGGTGCCCGTCGGGGCCCGAGATCATGGGGGAGGCGGAGCAGCAGCTGCGCACCATCCCGGGGGTGGGGACGGTGACGATGAACCTGGTGTGGAGCCCACCCTGGACCCCGGAGCGGATTGAGCCCCGGGTGCGGGCCTACATGGGGTTCTGAAGGGGGGCGGGGGCCGGGACCTGCAGCAACGGGCGGGGGTCGTCCCGCAGCGCCCGCACGATGGACCAGACGACCGGCAGCAGCGCCGCGGCGCCCAGCCACAGCGCCAAGTCGGCGACATTGGCCACCAGCAGCGCCCCGCCGGGGAGGTGGAACCCCAGGAAGTCCGCCACCCCGGGGGGGCCGAACAGCAGGCTGGCCAGGTTTCCGAGCGCGCCGCCGCCCACCGTCCCCAGCGCCCACGTGGCGCGCCGGTCCACCGCCGCCAGCTGGGAAACCACGGCGGTCATGAGCGCGAGCGCCAGCACGGTCACCGCCACGTTCACATGCCAAGTGTAGGGGCCGATGGTCCCACCGCCGGCGTTCCCCGTGTTGTACACCAGCAGCAGCGACAGTGATTCGGCCACCTGCACGACGGACCTGGGCCCCACCAGCAGCGTAGCCGCCTGCTTGCTGGCCAGGTCCACGCCGGCCACGAGCAGCGCCACCAGGGCGAAACGGGCGAGGATGGGACGGTTGGCGAGGGGCATGGAGATCGCGAGGCGGGGCGGGACAGGGCGATCGGGGCGAGAGGTCGGCAGCGCCATCGCTCCCGACTCGGTCCCACACTGCACAGGCCGTGCCGCCGCGCTCGGCACCCAGGGTTCGCCGAGTTCCCTGCCTGACGCCCCGGGGCGAGCGACTCTGATGGCGCCCACTGGGGGACAACCTGTGGCGCGGACACCACGCCCGCCAGAGCCCGGTGCTGCGCCAACGCCACAGCGCCTCCGCGCGGGCGCACCGGTGACGCCCCCATCCCGCGGGGGGCGCCCCACCCGGCGACGCCCGGTCAGTCGCCCTTGTAGGGGGAGTCCGTGGGGACGCTGCCGTGCAGCGCCTTGATGAACCCCGTCCCCAGCACCTCGGCCTGCCACGCGCGGAGGTCAGGGATCTCCGCCAGCTCGTCCAGATGGCGGGGGTTGCGGCGGGCCACCGCTTCCATGCGGTCGCGCGAGCAGAGGACGCCGGGATCGAGGTCCAGGTCGGCGGCCACGCGGTCACGCACCGCCTTGAGGCGCGCCACGCGATCGTCGAAGTCGGGGTCGCGGTCCCAACGGGCCGCCTTGGGGAAACGGGGGAGCTCCGCCTCGGGGAGGGCGTTGGCGCGGGCGATCCCCTGGAGCGCCTCGGCGATGCGCCCCTCGGACATGCCGCGGGGGAACCCCTTGAGCCCGGCGATCTGCTCACGCGTGGCCGGGGCGGTGCGAGCGATGTCCAGCAGCAGCTCGTTGCCGGCCACGCGGAAGGTGGCGCGGTCCAGCTCGGCGGCAATGGCGTCGCGCCACTGCAGCAATTCGCGCAGGCGCGCCAGCTCGCGGCGGGTCAGGTCGCGAGCCCCCTTGAGGCGCATCCACGCCGCGTCGGCGGTGTCGGGCTCCCAGCGGGCGCCTTCGGTGCGCCGGAACTCCTCCTGGGCCCAGTGCAGTCGCCCCTTGGCCACCAGCGCCTCGCGCAGCCGGTCGCGCAGCGGCAGCAGGTGGCGCGTGTCCTGCGCGGCGTAGTCCAGCATGTCCGCCGTGAGGGGGCGCATGCTCCAGTCGGCGCGCTGGTGCTTCTTGTCCAACCGCAGGGCGAAGTACTGCTCCAGCAGCGCCGCGAGGCCGAAGGCGCGGATCCCCAGCAACTGCGCGGCCACCCGCGTGTCGAACAGCCCGGTCACCTGCCAGCCGTAGTCCTGGCGCAGCAGGCGCAGGTCGTAGTCGGCGTCGTGCAGCACCACTTCCACGGCGGGGTCGGCCAGCAGGGCGCCCAGCCGCGTGGGGGTGCCGATGGGGAGCGGGTCGATCACCGCCTCGTGCCGGTCGGTGGCCAGCTGGAGGAGGTAGATCCGGTCGACGAACCGATGGAAGCTGGCCCCCTCGGTGTCGAGCGCCAGCGCCCGCACCTCGGTGAGGGAGGCGAGGAACCGCTCGACGGCGTCGGGGGAGTCGAGGTACTGGGGGACCGGTGTGGACATGGGTACGAGGAAGATACACCGTCGGCCAAGGGCACCGGACCCCGGGGGCGGGTCCCGGCGTTAGTTTCCGTGGCCATGATCCCTCCCCTCCCCTCTCCGCCCCCTGCGCGCGGGTGGAGCACCGCCGACCTGGCCCGTGGGGCCACGGTGGTGCTGGCGGTGTGGTTCGGCGTGCAGCTGCTGTGGGCCACCAGCTCGCTGATGTTCCTGGTGTTCCTGGCCACGCTGTTCGGGCTGGCGGTGGCGCAGGGGGTGGACCGGCTGGCGCGGCTGGGGGTGCGGCGCGGCGTAGCCTCGGCGCTGCTGGTGTTCGGCACCGTGGGGGCGATTGGCGGGGTGCTGGGGGTGTCGGCGCCCACGCTGGTGCGCGAGGCGCGGGTGCTGGAGACCGAGGTGCCGGCGGCGCTGGGGAAGTTGCAGGGGTGGGTGGCCACGCATCAGGGCGGCTGGGTGGGGCAGCTGCTGCCCAGCACGCCGGCGGCCGACACCGCCACCGTGGCCGCCGACTCGGCCGGGGGGGGGACCGCGCTCCGGGAGGCCGCACCGGCCAGCCCCGGGATGCTGGCGGCGATCGGCGACCGGCTGTCCACCGGGCTGGCCGGCGCCTCGCGGCTGCTGCTGTCGCTGGTGTCGGGGACGGCGGCGGTGCTGGGGGCGCTGGTGCTGGTGATGTTCCTGGCGATCTACATCGGCGCCGAGCCCGAGGTGTATCACGGCTGGATCCTGGCGGGGGTGCCGGCGGAGTCGCGCGCCGGGGTGCGCGAGGTGCTCGCGCGCATGGCCACGGTGCTGCGCAAGTGGCTGGTCACGCAGCTCATCGCCATGGGGGCCATCGGGACGGTCAGCCTGGTGGTGCTGCTGCTGCTGGACGTGAAGGGGGCGGCAGCGCTGGCGTTCATCGCGGGGCTGCTGGAGTTCGTGCCCACTGTGGGGCCGCTGCTGAGCGCGATCCCCGCGGTGCTGATGGGGTTCGTGGACTCCCCCGAGAAGGCGCTGGCGGTGGCGGCGGCGTACTGGGGGATCCAGTTCGTGGAGAACAACCTCCTCATCCCGTACCTGATGCGGGGGGAGATGGACCTGCCGCCGGCGATCACGCTGGTGGCGCAGGCGCTGATGACGATCCTGTTCGGCTTCCTGGGGCTGATGGTGGCGGTGCCGCTGACGTCGGCGGTGCTGGTGCCGTTGCGGATGCGCGCCGAGCGGGAGGACGCGCGGGAGCGGGCGCTGGCGGCGGGCGGCGAGGCGCCGCGATGATCGCGCGGCTGCCGGGGGTGTGGCTGGGGTACGACGACAGCGGGCGCGGCGCGCCGCTGCTGCTGCTGCACGGCTTCCCGCACGACCGTTCCATCTGGGGGCCGGTGCGCCATGCGCTGGCGGGGCGCGCGCGGTGCATTGCCCCCGACCTGCGGGGCTTTGGCGAGTCCACCACGCACGGCCCCTTCTCGATGGACCAGTACGCCGACGACCTGGTGGCGCTGCTGGACCGCCTGCAGCTGCCGTCGGTGACGGTAGCGGGGCTGTCGATGGGGGGGTACGTGGCGTTTGCGTTGTGGCGCCGGCACCCCGCGCGGGTGCGCGCGCTGGTGCTGTGCGACACGCGCGCCGACGCCGACGACGAGGCGGGGCGTCGGCGGCGCGACGAGCTGGTGACGGTGGCGCGGCGCGAGGGCGCGCGCGCGATCGCGCAGCGGATGCTGCCGGGGATGGTGGGGGCCACCACCCGGGCGCGGCGCCCGGAGGTGGTGCAGCTGCTGCAGGCGGTGATGGCCCGGCAACCGGTGGCCGGCATCGCCGGGGCGCTGCAGGCCATGCGCGACCGCCCGGACTCACGCGACACGCTGGGGACGATTAGCGTTCCCGTGCTGGTGCTGGTGGGGGAGGAGGACGCCCTCACCCCGGTGCGCGACGCCGAGGCGCTGGCGGCGGCGCTGCCGGCGGCGGCGCGGGTGCGGCTGGAGGTCGTGGCAGAGGCGGGGCATGTGGCCTGCCTCGAGCGTCCGTCAGCCACCACCCACGCGCTCGCGGACTTCCTCGCCACGCTCGACCGTCCCCCTTCCCTCCTCGACGCTCCCTTGGCATGACCGCCCCGATCTCGGCCAGTGAACAGACCCCGGCGGCGCGCCTGGGGGCGCGCCTCTTCCGCAACCGCAGCTGGCTGCCCGTGCCCTTCCTGCTGGTGCCCCTGCTCTGGTCGGGCACACCGTCGCGGGACAGCTGGATCATCGGCGGGGTGCTGGTGCTGCTGGGGGAGCTGGTGCGGGTGGCGGGGGTGGCGGCGGCGGGGACGGTGA
>JBILED010000102.1:0-9002 GCA_044352305.1 Gemmatimonas sp. | reverse complement strand
TCCTGGAGCACGCGACGCCCCCCGATGGTGGTGGCCACCTTCCGGCGCGCCGACTGCGACGTGTAGGTGCCGCTGGCGAACACGAAGCCGGCGTCGAGGGCGGCCGGCACCCGCTTGTAGGCACCGCTGTTGCCGTTCTGCAGCGCCTCGAAGGCATCCACCACCAGCGCGTTGGGGACGCGCGTCACCCAGGTGGCCGTGGTCCCGGGGACGATGAGGGTGTCCAGCGCCGCCACGTTGTCGCTGCGGAACAGCACGATCCCGGGGCCGAACACCGGCACCAGCCAGTCAAACCCGCCCCGGTGCACCACGCGGGTGAGGTTGGGCACCGTGGGGGAGTCCAGGTCACGCCCGTCGGGGCGTTCGTTGAAGGTCTCCCAGTTGGCGGAGCCGAGGTTCACCGGGGAGGCCGGATTGCCGTTGGGGTCGTCCCGGTGATTGATGCCGTCCTGCGCGATCAGCACCCCCTGCCCCGGAGCCAGCGGATGCTGCCGTCCGGTCCCCGGCACGCGCCAGATGCTGCTCACGAACACCGCGCCGCTCTGCGCCTGCAGCGGGGTGGGGACCGTGGACGGGTTGATCTGCCCCGCGGGGCCGAAGGCGTCGGCGATGAACAGGCCGTCGAGGTACACGGTGTCGGTGGCGTTGTTGTACAGCTCCAGGAACTGGTCGCTGAAGTAGGTCCCGCCGCTCGGGGTGCGCGAGCCCGTGTAGTACATCTCCTTGATCACCAGGTCTCCCAGGCGCGAGCCCGCCAGGGTGAGCGCCAGTGGCGCCGCCGGCGCGGACAGGATGGCCTGTGCGGGGAGGTTGGCGTTGAGCGTGACGGTGCTCCGCTGTCCCGCCAGCGTGAAGGCCTGCTCGGCGGTGAGCGCCAGGGAGGCGGCCACCGTGTAGCTCCCCGGCAGCACCTGCGGGAAGCGGGCGATCCCCTGCCCGTCGGTGGTGGCGGTGTCGGTGGTGTTGCGCTCCGTGCTGGTCAGCAGCACGCGCGCGCCCGCTGCCGCCGGCGCGGCGTACGTGGCGGGCAGCGCCACCCGCACGTCCAGCGGAAAGGTCTGCACCGTGGTCCCCCCGTCGCCCCCGCAGGCGGCAAGGGTGGCGAGGGCCGCGAGGGCGGTCATGGGAAGCGTCCGGCGACGGGCGGTCGACGGGCGCGCACTGGCAAGAGGCGTCATGGCAGCGAGACAGGTGAGGGACGGAGGGTGCGGGCGGCGAGGAACTCGACGCCGAAGAACAGCGGGTCACTGCGGCGCTCGAAGCCGAGGGCGCGTTGCCGCTGGTACAGCGGGCGGTCGGCCAGGGCGTTGTGCGCAAACACCGCCACCTGCGTGCCGCCGGGGAGCGCCTTGGTGAGGCGCAGGTTCACGAGGTGCAGCGGCGGGCGGCGCTCCCAGCGGTCCGCCAGCGGAATCACGCCGCGCACCAGCGAGGCGTACGCCGGGGTGAGCGCCTCGGCCCGGGTGAGCGGGGACACCACGCCGCGGCGGTCCACCACGCCGATCGGCACCCCGTCCAGCCGCCCCACCGGGCGATCATCCTCCATCCATGTCACCTGCCAGAGGAGGGAGATCACCAGCCCGGTCGCGGGCGCGCGATGCACCAGCCGGGCGCTCGTGAGCCCCCGCACCGCCTCGCTCCCGCGCCCGCCGGGGTAGACCCCCACGCGGTCGGGCTGCCGGTTGCCGCCGAGGAACTGCTCCACAGGGATGTCGACATCGGCATCGGTGGCCACGGTGCGGAACCAGCCGCCCGTGAACAGCAGCTGCGTGCGGGCGGCGCGCCACTCCGCAGGCTCCACCGTCAGCTCCGCGCCGTGGGTCCGTATCGTGCGGCTGTTGCGCGGCGCATCGTAGAGGGCCACCACGCTGTCCACGCGGAAGGGCGTGGCCTCCAGCCGCGGCGGGGCGCCGGGCGGGAACGCCAGCGCCCGGTACTGCGGGACCAGCACGCCCAAGGGCACCCGCGTCGTGCCCACCGCGCCCACGGTGCGCTCGGTGAAGAGCGTCAGCGACGCGCGCACGCCCCGCCCGGTCCAGTCGAGCGCCCCCTCGGTCTTGGTGGCGCGCATGGGGCCCAGCCCCGGGGTGCGCGGGTCCACCACCCGCGTGGTGAACAGCACCAGCCGCTCCGCCGGCGTGGGCGGGTAGTGGTTGAAGGACGTGAAGTCGAAGTAGCGGGGGAGCGGGTAGCGTTGGGCCAGCGCCGGCGCCTTGGCGGTCACGCCGTGGGCCCCCCGCACCGCCAACCGGGAGGTGGCCTGCACCGTGGCCGCCAGCCGCGGCACCACCACGGTGGCCGCATCCTCGGGGACGCCGTTGGCCGCGAGGTGGTCCAGGCGGACCCCGCTGCGCACCGCCACCGCCCGTCCCCACCACATCCCCTGCAGCTGCTGTTCGGCGTATGCGGAGAGTTGCGTGAGCGCGGGGATGCGACTGAAGTCGTCCGGACGGTCCCCCACCCCGTAGTTCTGGCGCGGCGGCGTCAGGGGATCGAAGAGCCGGCCGCGTCCGCGGTTGGCCTCGTGTCGCACCTCGAGCCCCACCAGCGGCTCGCTGCGCCATCCGCGCCGATCCCCCAGGCGCCGCGCTTCCACCCGCAGGTAGCCCCCGTGCGGACGCCCGTCCACGGTCAGGGCGGAGAGGTACTCGCTGCGCCCGTACACGCCGGGCGCGAGGGTGTCGCGGCGCGCGCCGCTGATCGGGAAGATGTCCCGCGTCACCAGCTCCTGGTGCGTCCCCACCTGCTCGGTGGCGTGCGCCGATGCCGTGAGCTCCCCCTGCCACCCGGTGGCCGTCGTCGGCTGGCGGGTGAGCCGCCACTCGAGGCGCCCGCCCCGGTCACGCCCGCCCGTCTGCCGCTGGATGCGGCGATCGTCCGGATCCTGGCGCAGCTCGTCCAGCACATCGTGCGCGCGCAGCCGCAGGGTGCTGGCCCATCCGCTGGCGGAGCGGGCGCTCCACGCCAGCTGCAGCGTGGCCCGGGTGAAGCGGGCCAGCGTGCTGCGGGGATCATCCTGGCTGCGCACCACGTTGACGTCGGCTGACACCCCCTCCCCCGGGGCCCGTCCCCACCCGGCGACCGAGCTGGCCTCGAGCGTGAGCGGATTGGCGCGCACGCGCAGTTCGGGGCGCTGGGCGCCGGCGCGCGTGGTGACCAGGATGGCTCCGGCGGTGAGGTCGCCGTGCCGCGCGCTGGGGACGCCGCGGATGACCTCCACCGATTCGATCTGGTCGGCCGGCACCAGCCGCAGGTCGAGGCCGCGTCCGGCGGTGCTGGCAAAGGGGGGGAGGGTGTTCGGACCGCTGTTGAGGATGGTGACCGTGGTCTGGAGCGTCGCGTTGGTGCCCATCGGCACGCCGTCCAGCACCACGCTGGTTCCCAGCGCATTGGCCCGTTCGGCGTCCGTCCCGGGCCCGGGATCGCGGGAGGTGGCCGTAGGCGCCTGGCGCAGCAGCGACTGCCGAACCGTAGCCAGCGACGGGACGGGGGCGCCCTGCCCCGGCAGGAGCTGCAGCAGGTCGGCCAGGCTGGAGGGCTGCAGGTGTTCGATGGCGGCGCGGCCGATGCGGGTGGTGCTGCTCCCTTCGGCGGACTGCGGCTGCTCCTCGGCGGTGATCACCACCTGATCGAGCTGCACGGCGTGGGTCGCGAGGCGCACGAAGACGCGCGCGGTGTCCGGACCGCACACGCGGAGCGGAAGGGTGCGGGGGGCCAGCCCCGGGGCGCGCACCGCGAGCTCCGTGTCACCCGCCGGGAGGGAGGGGAGCAGGGCGCGGCCGCGGCCGTCCGTCAGCGCCCGGTGGGTCCCGACCGTCAGCACCGCCCCCGGCACCGGCGCGCCACCCTGGGTGGCCGTCACCACCGCCACCAGCGGTGCGGGTACGGTGCAGGGCGCGGCGATCGCGCCCGCTTGGGCCGCGCCGACCGACGGCAGGAGCAGGGCGCCCATCCCTCCGGCGGCACGCGGGGCCCAGCGCCTCACGGGACGGATCCGGGGAGCCGTGCGAGAGCCGGCACTGGCGCTGATCATTTGGTACTGATAACCTATACTCATCTATCATGCAATCTCTGGAATACGTGACGCGGTCCGCGCCACACACCCCGCCCCCCCTCCATCGCCTCGGGGATCCCCTCCTCGACCTCCAGCTGTGGATGCTCGGCCAGGATCGCCTGCACGCCGAAGGGAACGCGCTCGCCCGCTACGGATTCCAACGGAGCCGCCACCCCGAGGGGCACGGCAGCAGCGGCTACCTGCTGCCGCTCAACGACCCGCCCGGCACGGGGCTCGTCTGCTGGGGATACGGCATCTACCTGGGCCCCGTGCGGCTGATCCCGCCGGGCGACGCGCCCCCCTCACGTGCCACGGGCAGCCCTCCTGGTTCGCCCCCCTTGGGCGTGCTGCTGGAGCGCCACGCCTTCGGTCCGCGGGTGCTGACAGCCCCCCTCGCGCTGCCCGTGCGTGCCAAGGCCGACCTCGGGGCTCGGCACGTCCCGCGCCCGCCCCGGGAACAGCGGGCCGCTGCGGAGGGCCTGCAGCGGGTCGCCACCCTGCTGGCCGCCTACGAGCGATGGGCGCTGCGCACCCTGGGCACCGCCCATCGGCTCCGGGCCCTGGCCCTCCTCCCCCGCCACAAGCGGCGGCGTCTCCC
Organism: Gemmatimonas sp.; assembly: GCA_044352305.1. GTDB lineage: Bacteria > Gemmatimonadota > Gemmatimonadetes > Gemmatimonadales > Gemmatimonadaceae > Gemmatimonas. Next base: position 4,350 of record JBILED010000102.1, on the reverse strand, counting down.
GACCACCCCCTCCCTCGCCGATGGGTGGGACGGACTACGGGACGCGCTCCCCCGTCTCGTCGACGCTGCGTGACGCCATCCACCACGCCACCCCGCGCGCCACCCCCCACCCCACGCACCCCGCCAGCACCACATCGCTCAGGAAGTGCCCCACCGCCAGCACCCGCGTGAGCCCGCACCCGGCCGCCAAGGCGTACCACAGCCACCGCAGCCGCGGAAACAGCACCGCCAGCGCCGACGCCCCGGCACACGCCACCAGCATGTGGCTGCTGGGGAGCCCCATCCCGCGATTGGACCAGGGCCCGTCAGCGAAGGCGCGGAACGCATACCCGAACAGCTCGGGGTCGGGGCGCAGCCGCCGCAGCAGCAGCTTGGCCACCTCGGCCACCACCCCACCCAGCAGCGGCGCCAGCAGCACCAGCCGCGCCCGCTGCGCGCCCCGCACGCGGTCGGTGCCCCCCTGCCACAGCGCCAGCGCCACGATCCCCCAGGTGGGGAGGTACCCCAGGATCCGCAGCAGCCGCCCCCAGTCGCGCTCGTACACCCGCGGGTCGCGCAGCGCGCGCCACGCCCATTCGTCCAGCAGGTGCGCGGCCAGCACGGCCACCGCCGAGACCGCCAGCCACCGCCCCCACGGCACGCCCGCACGCCCCCCACCGGGGGCAACGGCGGGCTCGGCAGGGGGTGTGGGCACAGCCAGGGCGGGGGCCATCCCCCTAATCAACCGCCGCCCCTGCCGCGTCGCCACCGCCCGCCCGTCCCGAGCGCCCCACGCCCATGCGGTGCGCCCTGTTATCTTTCAGGCATGGAACGCAAGACGCGCCAGCGTGACGCCATCCGGCAGGTGTTCGAGGAGATCCCGCGCCCGCTGGGGCCGCAGGAGGTGCTGGATGCGGGGCGACAGCATGTGGCCGGGCTGGGGATCGCCACGGTGTACCGCACGATCAACTCCCTGGTGGACCCCGGGTGGCTGGTGACGGTAGAGCTCCCCGGCGAGCCGCCGCGCTACGAGCGCGCGGGCGCCGCGCACCACCACCACTTCCACTGCCGCGCCTGCACGCGCGTGTTCGAGATCCCCGGCTGCCCCGGCGACCTGCACAACCTGACCCCGGCGGGATTCCGCCTGGACGGGCACGAAGTGGTGCTGTACGGGCGGTGCGCCCAGTGCACCGCCGCGTGAGGCGCGGCGCCCTCCTGCTGGCCGCGCTGCTGTTGGTCGGGTGCGACGCCCTCGCGCCCTGGCGCGGCTTGACCATCGATCCGCCGCGCCCGGTCCCCGCCTTCACCTTTGCGCAGGCGGACGGCCAGCCCTTCAGCACCGCCCCCCAGCCGGGGCGCCCGCTGGTGCTGTTCTTCGGCTACACGCACTGCCCCGACGTGTGCCCCACCACGCTGGCCGACTGGCGCCGCGTGCAGCGCCAGCTGGGCGACGCCGCGGCGCGCGTGCGCTTCGTCTTCGTGACGGTGGACCCCGCCCGCGACACCCCCGCGGTGGCCGCCGCCTACGCGGCGCGCTTCTCCCCCGCCTTCACCGGCGTGTCTGGGGACAGCGCGACCACCGCGGCCATGCTACGGGCCTTCGACGCCACCGCCACCCCCGAACCGGCCACCGGCGCGTCAGGCTACCTGGTGAGCCATTCGTCGCAGCTGTTCCTGGTGGACGACCAGGGGCGCCTGGTGGCGCTCTACCCCTTTGGCACCGGCTGGGACGCGCTGGCCGCCGACCTGGAGAAGCTGCTGTGACCACCCGCGTGCCTGCCCTGCTGCTGGGGACCGCGCTGGTCGCCACCGCGTGCGGCGGCAACGCCCCCGCCGATCGCCCCGCGCGCGGGCTGCTGCTGCGCGACGGCTGGGCCCGCGTCGCCGACTCCGGGGCCACCGGCGGCGCGTACCTCGTGCTGGAGAACCGAGACACCACCCCGGTGTCCATCACCGGCGTGTTCACCGCCGCCGCCGACGCCGCGGAGCTGCATGAGACCATGGTGCACGACGGCGTGGCGCACATGGTGCCGCACACCGCGGTGGCGATCGCGCCCGGCGCCACGCTGGCCATGGCTCCTGGCGGCATGCACCTGATGCTGGTGGGGATGCGCCGCGCCGTGGCCGAGGGGGACACGGTGGCGGTGGTGCTGCAGTTCGCGCGGGGCGCGGGCGCCGCCGATTCGCTGCCGGTGCGCCTCCCCGTGCGCGCGCCATGACCTCCCCGCGTCGCGCCCTCCAGCTGGCCGCCGTGACGCTGGCGACCGTGGCGCTGGTGTGGCTGCTGTGGCCGCGCCCCGACGCGGAGCTGCGCGTGCTGCGCGGCGGGCGCGCGGTGGTGGCCAACGGCTACGGCTTCACGCGCCCGCTGGGGGACACGCTGGTGGTGGGGGGGCGCGGCCGGCGCCGCACCATCCGCGTGGCCAACGAGGACACGGTGCCGCACCAGCTGGCGCTCTTTGCCGTGGCGCCCGGCGAAGTGCGCGACTACGTGGCCCCGCCGGGCACCTTCGGCGGCGTCTGCTCGGCGCACGCCGGCAGCGGCCGCCTGACCGTGGTGGTGCGCTGACCGTGGGCGCGCCACCGCTCCCCCCGGGGAGCCTGGACGACGTGCTGGCCGAGGAGCTGCAGCTGCTGGACAGCGCGGGGCTGCGCCGCGTGCTCCGCCCCGTGCAGCAGCGGCGCGGCGGCACGGTGCAAGTGCAGGGCGAGCGGCTGGGGGACTTCGCCTCCAACGACTACCTCGCGCTGGCCACCGACGCGCGCGTGGCGCGCGCCGCGTCGGCGGTGCTGCAGGCCGAGGGGGTGGGGGTGGGCGCCACGCGCCTGGGAGCCGGCCACCAGCCGGTGCACGCCGCGCTGGAGCGCGCCATCGCCGAGCAGACGGGGACCGCGCAGGCGCTGCTCTTCCCGTCGGGGTATCTCGCCAATGCGGGGGCCATTCCCGCGCTGGTGGGGCCGGGCGACCTGGTGCTGTGCGACGCGCTGGTGCACGCCTCGCTGCTGGACGGCTGCCGCCTGTCGCGCGCCACCGTGTCGCTGGTGCCGCACGGCAACCTGGAGGCGCTGGCGCAGCGGCTGCGCGAGGAACGCCCGCGGCATCGGCGCGCGCTGGTGGTGCTGGAGGGGCTCTTTGCCATGGACGGCGACACGCCGCGGCTGGAACGGGTGGTGGCGCTGGCGCGCGCGCACGATGCGTGGACCTACGTGGACGAGAGCCATGCGCTGGGGGTGCTGGGCCCCACGGGCGGGGGCGCCGCCCAGCAGCATGGCGTGCAGGGACAGGTGGACGTGGTGGCGGGGACGCTGGGGAAGGCGCTGGGGACCGCGGGCGGCTTCGTGGCCGGCTCGGCCACGCTGGTGGAGTACCTCACCAGCACCGCGCGCACCTTCGTGTTCACCACGGCCACGCCGCCGGCGCTGGCGGCCGCCGCCCTGGAGGCGCTGCGGCTGGCGCAGGTGGAAGGGTGGCGGCGCGACACCGTGCGCGCCCGCGCGCGGCAGCTGCGCGCGCGGCTGACCCACGGCGGCCACGTGGTGGCGGGCCCCGACGACGGCCACATCGTGCCGCTGCTGGTGGGGGACCCCGTGCGCACGATGCAGCTGTCCACCACGCTGCGCCGCAGCGGCTTCCTGGTGAGCGGCGTGCGCCCTCCCACCGTGCCGCCGGGGACGTCGCGCCTGCGCGTGTCGCTGTCGGCGGCGCACCCCCCCGAGCTGGTGGAGGCGCTGGCCGCCACGCTGCTGGCCGCCTTTCCCCCGCCGCGATAGCCCGCGCGCGTCCTCGCGCCATGGGTGTCCCATCCCTCCCGTCTCCCCCGCCGTCATGAGCATCGCCGACCTTCGCACCGACTACCGCCGCGCCACCCTGGACGAGGGGGACGTGGACGCCGACCCGATTGCGCAGTTCACCCGATGGTTTGACGAGGCGGTGCGCGCGCAGGTGGTGGAGCCCAACGCCATGTGCCTGGCCACCGCCACCCCCGACGCCTACCCCTCGGCGCGCATGGTGCTGCTCAAGGGGGTGGACGCGCGCGGCTTCGTGTTCTACACCGACTACCGCAGCCGCAAGGGGCGCGAGCTGGCCGACAACCCGGCGGCGTCGCTGTGCTTCTTCTGGGGGGAGCTGGAGCGGCAGGTGCGGGTGACGGGAGCGGTGCAGCGGGTGAGCCGCGCCGAGGCGGACGCGTACTTCCAGTCGCGCCCGCTCCCCAGCCGGATGGGAGCGTGGAGCTCGCACCAGAGCCAGGTGCTGCCGTCGCGCGACGTGCTGGAGGCGGAGCTGGCCACCACGCAGGCGCGCTTTGCCGACGGGGCGGTGCCGTTGCCGGAGCACTGGGGGGGCTTTCGGGTGGTTCCGGACGAGGTGGA
>JBILED010000100.1:0-9108 GCA_044352305.1 Gemmatimonas sp. | reverse complement strand
AGCACCTGGTAGAGCCGCTCGTCGGAGAGGGTGTCGAGGCGGCGGTTGATGCGGTCGCGGACGTAGGGGTTCATGGGAGGCCGTACGGCGTCACCCGCGCCAGCGTTTCCGCTCGCCGCGCGCGTCGATGTGGCAGTACGGGGTGGCAAAGCGGGGGCTGCTGTACACCCCCAGCCCCCCCGCCAGCTCGGGGTGCACCCGCTCGATCCACTCCACCGCCTGCTCCACCCGGTAGGCGTCGAACAGCGTCAGCCGACCGTCGCCGTCGGCGTCAATGGCCACGTCAGCCGCGTCGCCGTACAGGTGGCGCGAGTCGCGCGCCGAGCCCTCCACGCCGGCGTTGTGCACCGGGGTGCGAAAGCCGCTGTGCACGCGCACGTCGTACTCGGCCACCTCCTCCCCCTGCCGGCGCGCCAGCTCGCGCAGCACCAGCTCCACCTTGTCCAGCAGCCGCGGATCCACCGCGATGTAGCGGGGCCACTGCCGCTGCTGGTCATGCGTGATGAAATCGCGGACCTTGAGGTGCCGGGTGAGCGGGAGGTCCAGCTGCGCCTCCTGCACCTCGGCAAAGCCCGCCGGGCGCTCCGCCTGCTCGTCGCGCGACCACTCGGCGGGGTACCGCCCGATCTCGTAGCCGTTGAGCGAGCGCCCCAGCTTGAGCTCGAAGGGGACCAGCACCGCCAGGCGCACCGCCTCCACCCGCTGCACCACCGGGCCGCGCCGCAGCGCCAGCTCGTAGAAGCCGGGTTCCAACGGCGCCAGCAGGGTGTCCCCCTCCAGCGGGCGGGTCACGTCGGCCGCCCGGTCGCTCCCCACCTCCAACCACTGGTACGTGAAGGTGGAAGCGCCCCCCGGGGCGTTGCGGAACTGCAGCGGGAACGCCACCCGCTCCCCCGAGCGCACGAAGCGCATGCGCACCGCGCCGCTGGCCCCCAGCAGCGCGCTGTCAGCCTCCACGCGCGGCACGGCCGCGCGGTAGCTGTCGGCGGACGACCCGGCCTGCAGCTCCTCGGGGGGCTGGTAGGCCACCAGCGCCGCCACGGCGGCGGCCCCGCTCAGCAGCAGCGCGGTGCGACGGCGGATCACCACGCCCCCCAGCGGGCGCGCGTGCCGCGCACGTCGATGTGAACGAAGGGGCCGTGGGCGCCGGTGGCCGGGTAGACGCCGATGCCGCCCACCAGCTCGGGGTGCGCCGTCTCCACCCGCTCCGCCGCCGAGGCGAGGAGGCGCGCATCACGCAGATCCACGCGGCCGTCGCGGTTGAGGTCGGTCATCCAGTCGCGGCCGCCGTCGGTGACGAACACGTCGGCGGCATCCCCGTATTGATGGCGGCTGTCGGACACCCGCCCCCCGGCTCCCACCCCCTGCGCGTTGTATTGTGGCGTGCGGAATCCGGACATCACCCGCAGGCGCCCCACGCCCACCCCCATGGCGCGCAGCTCCTCCACCACCAGCTCAAGCTTGTCCAGCAGCGGTTCGCGCAGCGCGAGGTACTTGGGCCACACCCGCGCCTGGTCGTGCGTGAGGAAGTCGCGCAGGCGGAAGTGCTGCGACACGGGGAGGTCGGCGTTGGCCTGGGTGACCTCCACCAGCCCGGCGGGGGTGCGGCTGGCCCGCGCCCCGCGCCGCTCCCACGGGAAGTCACCGATGGCGTAGCCGCCAATGCGCCCGCGCACCTTGTCGGTGAAGGGGCGGACGGTGATGAAGTGGAACGGCCCACTGCTGTCGGCGGCCGCCAGCACCCCCGGGCGCCGCCCCGCCGAGTCACCAAACAGCTCCCGCAGGAGGGGGATGGCGCCACCCGAGGTGGGGAGAAGGAAGCGGGCGCGCAGCTTGCCGCTGCGCCCGCGGAGGGTGTCAGGGAGGGCGGGACGCTCGGCCGCCGCCACCAAGGCCGCCGGGGCCCGCGTCGGCTCGGGGGCGGTGACCAGCGGCGCCGAGGCCAGGAACCCCGCCAGGACGGCCAGCGCCGCCACCGTCACCCACGGCACGCCGCCGCGCCGGGTGGGCGCGTGGGGCAGGGTATGGGGGGGCGGGGGTGGCGTCACGGGACGGGGGAGGGGGGGAGGGGACGGGTCAGCAACAGCCCAGAGGGCAGGTGGCGTTGCAGTTGGCGTTGGCGCCGGAGCCGCTCCGCGGCCAGCCTAGAGACGACTGAGCGCCCCGGCCGGAAATATAGGCCGACGGGGACCTAGTAGATGAACACCGGGGTGCCCACGGTCACCAAGTGGTACAGCTGGGTGACGTCTTCGTTCCGCAGCCGGATGCAGCCGTGGCTGACCGCCTGTCCGATGGAGGCCGGATTATTGGTGCCGTGGATGCCGTAGCCGTCGCCGAGGTACAGCCGGAAGGGGCCCAGCACGTCGGGGTACTTCCGCTGGGTGGTGCCGAAGGGGGGGATGACGATGCGCCCGTCGGCCACGATCTCGCGGCCGTCGCTGGCCGAGAGGGAGCGGACCGAGCCGTCGGGGCGCCGGCGCACCACCTCGTTCCCCTCCACAGTGATCACCGACCCGTCGCGCAGCGCCAGCGGCTTGCCACGCACCAGCTGCACCAGCCCCAGCTGCCGCTTGCGGGCCTGCTCCTCGTAGTGCCAGTCGGGGGGGATCCAGAGGGGGGCCGAGTCCAGCCGCTGCACGGTGAAGTGCCCCCGGGGGGTGTCGAAATGGAGCACCCGACTCCCGCCACGCACCACGAAGTGCTTCCCCGACCCCACGGCGATGGGGGCGGCAAACAGCACGCTGTCGCCGCGCCGGTACCAGAGGCGCTTTTCGTGGATGGACACCACCAGCACCGCGGCGGTGTCCTGTGGCGCGGGCTGCGCCGCCACCTGCGCGCGCAGCGTCTCCACCTGGGCGCCGGCCTCGGCCTTCACCTGCTCCAGCAGCGCGGAGTTGTCGTTGTACACCGCCCGCGCCACGTCGCGCGCCAGGCGGTCGTCCACGGTGCGGGCGGCGGTCCACCCCACATGGGCCCCCAGCAGCAGCACCGCCCCGCCCAGCAGAAGGGGCACGCGCAGGCGCAACGGTCGGCGACGCGGCACGGTGGCGGTCATCAGAAGAAGTACACCGGCATCCCCGGAGTGATGCTGGCCCGGATGGCCGCCAGGTCCTGCGCGGCCACGCGCACCGCGCCGGGGAGCACGCGCCCCGGCTGCGCCAGCGCCCCGCTGTCGGGGCGGGCGTAGATGAGCACGCCCCCCGACGCCACCACGGCCAGTGGCGTGGGCCACCGGGTGTCCGGCACTTCGCCGGGCCACCAGGGGACGTCGGGAGCGGGGTCCCCGGCGGCCACCAGCCGCTCCACGTGGCGCAGCCCGCGCGGCGCCGCCACGGGGCGTCCCGTCGCCTCGGGAGCCGGGTCGTCCGCCACCTCCGCCGGGAACCGGCGCAGGCGCACGGCGCCACGCTCCAGCGCCACGTACCCCGACTCGGCGCTCACGGCCAAGTGCAACGCCTCGTCCCCCGCCGCCTGCCGTCGGATGAGCGCCAGCGCCAACGCCCCCCGGTCCTGCTCGGCGGCCAGGAGCGCGTCGGTGCGCGCCCGCTCCAGCGCCGTCATCCCCGCGCGCAGCCGCGCCGTTTCGGCCCGGTAGCGCGCGCGACGGTCGCGCAGCAGCCACTCGGCGCCCACCAGCGCCAGGAGCAGCAGCACGAGGACTCCCCGAAGCAGCAGCGAACGGCGGCGTGCGACCATGGTGCGCGAGGTCCCGGGCGCCCCGGGGGGCGGTGTAGATTGCGGGGCGTCTCCCCGGCGCGCGGCGGCCCCTCGCCGCCTGCGCCTCCCCCCGCAACCTAGCACCCGCCCCATGACCGCACGACCCGCCCGCGCGGTGGCGCTCATCATCCTGGACGGCTGGGGGTACCGCGAGGCGACCGAGGCCAACGCCATCCGCCTGGCGCGCACCCCGCATTGGGACCGCCTCTGGGCGCACCCGTCGCGCACGCTGCTGGCCGCCTCGGGGCGCGCCGTGGGGCTCCCGGCGGGGCAGATGGGCAACAGCGAAGTGGGGCACCTCAACCTGGGCGCCGGGCGCGTGGTGATGCAGGATCTGGTGCGCATCGGCGCGGCCATCGAGGACGGGACGTTCTTCGCCAACCCCGCGCTGCGGGCCGCCTGCGCCGCAGCACGCGCGCCGGGGGCCACGCTGCACCTGGTGGCGCTGCTGGGCGACGGCGGCGTGCACGGTCATGACGACCACCTGGAGGCCATGCTCGCGCTCGCGCAGCGCGAGGGGGTGCCGCGGGTGGCGGTGCACGCGCAGCTGGACGGGCGCGACACCGCCCCCAAGTCGGGGCTGGCCTTCCTGGAAGGGGCGCTGGCGCGGCTGGCCGGGCGCGGCGTGCTGGCATCGCTGTCGGGGCGCTATTTCGGCATGGACCGCGACAATCGGTGGGAGCGCACGCAGCGGTGGTACGACGCCGCGGTGCGCGGCGTGGGCACGCCGTGCACCGACGCCATGGCGGCGGTGCGGCGCGCGTACGACACCGGGGTGACCGACGAGTTCCTGCCGCCCGTGGTGATGGTGGACGGCAGCGGCCGCCCCGTGGCGCCCATGCGCGACGGCGACGCGGTGGTGTGCCTCAATTTCCGCTCCGACCGCATGCGGCAGGGGCTGCGCGCGCTGGCGCTCCCCGACTTCACCGGCTTTGACACCGGGGTGCGCCCGCGCGTGGCCGTCACCACCATGACGCGCTACGAGGACCAGTTCCCCTTCCCGGTGGCGTTCGAGCCGCAGTCCATGCGGCACCTGGTGGGGGAGGTCATCAGCGATGCGGGGCTGGCGCAGCTGCGCACCGCCGAGACCGAGAAGTACCCGCACGTGACGTTCTTCTTCAACGGCGGGCGCGAGGCGCCCTTCCCCATGGAGGAGCGCGCCATGGTCCCCAGCCCCAAGGTGGCCACCTACGACCTGGCCCCCGCCATGAGCGCCGCCGGCGTGTGCGACCACGTGTGCGCGTCGCTGGCCGCCCGTGCGCACGATTTCATCCTGGTGAACTTCGCCAACCCCGACATGGTGGGGCACACCGGCTCGCTGGCCGCCGCCGTCACGGCGGTGGAGACGGTGGACGCGTGCCTGGGGCGCATCCTGGCGGCGGCCGAGTCGAGCGGCGCGCGGCTGGTGGTCACCGCCGACCATGGCAACGCCGACCAGATGGTGGACCCAGCCACCGGGGCGCCGCACACGGCGCACACCACCAACCCCGTGCCGCTGGTGCTGCTCGACCCGGAGGCCACCGTGCAACTGCGCGCGGGGGGCGCCCTGTGCGACGTGGGCCCCACCGTGCTGGGGCTGCTGGGGGTGCCGCAGCCCCCCGAAATGACCGGTCGCGACCTCCGCGACCTGCGTGATCCTTCCCCGACGTCCCCGTCGTGATCCCGACGTGAGCCCGCCCATGCCCCAGCCCTCTTCGCGGGCGCGCCGTCGCGCCCTTGCCGTTGCCACCCTGGTCCTTCTGTGTCCGCTCCCCGCGGTGGCGCAGGTGGGGCACCTCCCCGATCGGAGCCCCTTTGAGGACGTGCGTTTCGGGCAGACCCTCACGCTGCTGGCGGGGTGGTACATGCCCGGGCGCGACCTGGCCGGCGTGGCGCCGCGCGCCGGCGCCCTGGGGGAGCTGCGCTATGACATCGCCGTGGGGGGGCCGGCCTCCCTGTTCGCGCGCTACGCGCTGGCGCGCGGCGAGCGCGACGTGCTCCTCCCCGAGCGGCCGCGCGCCACGCGCGTGTTCGAGACGCGCCCCGTGTCCACCCACAGTGTCGACGCGGGGCTGGACATCGCCCTCACCGGCGCCAAGACCTGGCACCACCTGGTCCCGTCGGTGTTTGGCGGTGCGGGGCTGGTGGGGGACTTTGCCAAGGCCGACACCGGCGGCTACCGCTTCGGGAACAAGTTCACCATCACGTGGGGGGGCTCGCTGCGCTACCTCCCCCGACGCGGGGTGCAGCTGCGGGTGGACCTCACCAACCGCACCTTCCAGTACGACTACCCCGACCGGTATTTCGTGAAGGGCGCCGACACCACCTCCATCCTGTCCGACACGCGCCGCCGCTCGGTGTGGAAGGGGAACTGGGGGGCGTCGGCCGGGGTGATCCTCCCCCTGTTCCGGTAGCGCGCCGGTGCCGCGCAGCACCCTGACGCGCCGCGTGACCTTCGCGGCCGCGCACCGCTACCGCCGCCCCGAGTGGGACGACGCCCGCAATGCCGCCGTCTTTGGTGCCTGCGCGCATCCCCACTACCACGGCCACAGCTACATGTGCGACGTGACGGTGACCGGCCCGGTGGACCCGCTCACCGGCTTCCTGGTGGCGCTGCCACTGCTGGACGCCATCCTGCAGCGCGAGGTGCGCGACCGCTTCGACCACCGCAACCTGTCGGTGGACGTGCCGGAATTCGCCGACGGCGCGGCCATCCCCACCGGGGAGAACCTGGCGCGGCACATCGCCGAGCGCGTGAATGCGGGGCTGGCGCACACGTCGGCGCGGGTGCTGCGCGTGCAGCTGGCGGAGGACGCCACGTTGAGCAGCGGGTGGGAGGCCGAGCCGTGAGCGCGCGCCGCTGGCCGGGGCTTGGGCTGCTGCCGCTGGTGCCGCTGCTGGCCACCGCGGCGTGCACGGGCGCCGTGCGGGCCCCCGCGGCACCGGTGCCGGCGGCGCGCCCCGAGCCCACGCCGCCCCCCATGACGCTGGCCCCCGCCCTCACCACCCGCCAACGGCTGCAGCAGGCGCTGGACTCGGTGCTGGCCGCCCCCATGTGGCGCAACGCCCGCTGGGGGGTGCTGGTGGTGGACCCCGTGGCGGGGGACACGCTGATCAGCCATGACGCCGACCGGCTGTTCATGCCTGCCTCCAACCAGAAGCTCCTCACCGGCGCCATTGCCGTGGAGCAGCTGGGCCCCGACTACCGCTGGCGCACGCCGGTGCTGCTGCACGGACGCCAGCGCGACGGCCGCTGGATCGGCACGCTGCAGGTGGCCGGCAGCGGCGACCCGTCGGTGAGCGACGCCCTGCAGGGGGGCGACGCGCGTCGCGCCTTTGCCCCGGTGGTGGCTGCCCTCGCGGCCCGGGGGATTTCCCGGGTGAGCGGCGAGATCGTGGCGGTGGGCGACGCCTTCCCCGGCCTCACCACCGGCTATGGCTGGGCCTTCGACGACTTCGACGAACCGTACAGCGCCGCCGTGGACGAACTGCTGTTCAACGAGGGGGTGCACACGGTGGTGGTCTGGGGCGGGCAGCGCGCCGGTGCCCGCGTGCGCACCGAGCGGCGCCCCACCACCGCCTATCCCCCACTGACGGTGCACGCCACCACGCGTGCGCGGGGGCGCGCGGGGGCCCCGCTGCAGCTGGCGCACGACAGCGCCGGCCGCACGCTGGTGCTCACCGGCACCCTCCCCGCGGGCGACTCGGCGCGCCTCACGGTCGCCTACCGGCACCCCAACGACGCCTACCGCGCCGCGCTGCGCGAGGCGCTGGAGGAGGCGGGGATCGCCGTGGAGTCCAAGCCGGTGGCGCGGCGCGACACCGCGGGGCGCGTCGCCGACACGCTGGTGGTGCTGGAGTCGCCGCCGCTGAGCACGGTGCTGCCCCGCGTGCAGAAGCCGTCGCAGAACCAGCTGGCCGAGCTGCTCTTCCGGACCAGCGGGCTCGTGGCCAGCGGCAGCGGGGCGGCCGACAGCGCGCGCGCCGTGGGGCAGCGCACGCTGGCCGCGTGGGGGATCACGGCCGCCGACGCCGCGTACCGCGACGGCAGCGGGCTGTCGCGCCACGACTACGTCACGCCGCGCGCCGTGGTGAAGGTGCTGGACGCCATGCGGCGGCACGCGGCGTTCGACCTGTTCCGGCAGGCACTGCCGCTGGCCGGCGTGGACGGCACCATCGCGGGGCGGCTCAAGGGGACCGCCGCCGAGGGGAACGCACAGGCCAAGACCGGGACGCTGGACAAGGCGCGCGCGCTCTCGGGGTACGTGGTGGCGGCGGACGGGCGGCTGGCGCTGTTCTCGCTACTGGCGAACAACTTCACCGTCCCCAACCGCGAGGTGGAGAAGGTGCAGGACCTGTTCGTGCGGCTGCTGGCGGAGTTGCCGCTGGAGGAGCGCGTGGCCGACGGCGGGCGCCCGCGATGACCGGTGCGGCGCCGCGTTCCTACCCCGCGGCGCTGGACGCGGTGCTGGCGCTGGCGGCGGGGCGTGCCACCCCCGCGGAGACGGGGTCACTGGAGCGGGCGCTGGGGCGCGCCCTGGCGACCCCCGTGGTGGCGCCGCTGGCGCTGCCGCCGTGGGACAACGCGGGGATGGATGGCTACGCGGTGCAGCGAGGCGACGTGGCCGGGGCCAGCGCGGCGGCGCCGGTGACGCTGTCGGTGGTTGGCACCAGCGCCGCGGGCGCCGACCCGCAGGCACTCCCCACCGTGCGCCCCGGGACCGCGGTGCGCATCATGACCGGCGCGCCGCTCCCGCCGGGGGCCGATGCGGTGGTGCGCGTGGAGGACACCGCGTCATTGACCGAGCAGGGCGTGATGCGCGTGGCGGTGCGGGACGCCCGCGACGCCGCGGGGCGCGGCAACGTGCGGCCGCGTGGCGAGGAGTTCCGCACGGGGGAGGTGGCACTGGCCGCGGGGACCACGGTCACCCCCGCCGTGCTGGGGGTGCTGGCCAGCCTGGGAGCGGCCACCGTGGGGGTGCATCGCGCGCCGCGCGTGGCGGTGGTGTCCGGGGGTGACGAGCTGGTGCTGCTGGACCGCTTCGACGAGGTGCTGGCGGGGCGGCGCATCGTGTCATCGTCCAGCTATGCGCTGCCGGCGCTGCTGCGGCAGGCGGGGGCCGAGGTGACCGTGGCACCGCTGGTGCCCGACACGCTCGAGGCCATGGTGGGGGCGCTGGAGCAGGCGCTGGCGGCGGGGTGCGACCTGCTGGTGACCACGGGAGGCGTGTCGGTGGGGGCGCACGACCATGTGCGCGACGCCGTGGCGCAGCTGGGGGGCACCCAGCACTTCTGGCGCGCGCGCATTCGTCCCGGCGGACCCATTGGGACGGGGGAGGTGCGCGGCGTGCCCTGGCTGGGGCTGCCTGGAAATCCGGTGAGCACGCTGGTCACCGCCACGCTCTTTGCGCG